>JBDSLP010000240.1:0-63680 GCA_039916325.1 Nakamurella sp.
GCGGCGACACCCTGGTCAGGACGCTGCGGGCGGCCGGTTTCGACGACGTGCGGGTCGTGATGGCGCAGGCTGCACCTGACGGCGACTTCCCGACGGTCGCGTTTCCGAACCCGGAGGAACCGGGGGCGACCGACCTGCTGCTGGCGCTGGCCGAGAGGGTCGGCGCGGATCTGGCGGTCGCCAACGATCCCGATGCCGACCGACTGGCCATCGGAGCCCGTTTCGCAGACGGTTGGCGGATGCTCTCCGGTGACGAGACCGGTTGCCTGCTCGGCGATTTCCTTCTCGGCCGCATGGACCGGACGGCGCATCCGGAGCCGCTGGTCGCGACCACCATCGTCAGCTCGACGCTGTTGCGCACCATCGCCGAGGCCCACCACGTGCGGTTCGCCCAGACACTGACCGGCTTCAAGTGGATCGTCCGGGCCGGCGATGGCGCCGGGACCGGACTGGTGTTCGGCTACGAGGAGGCGCTCGGGCTCTGCGTTCAACCGGACATCGTGCGCGACAAGGACGGGATCTCCGCAGCGGTCGTGGCGGCCAAGCTGATGGCCACCCTGAAGGTCGCCGGCCGAGACATCCCGGCCGCCCTCGATGACCTCGCGGTGCGCTTCGGGCTGCACGTCAACGATCAGCTGTCGTTCCGGGTGTCGGACCTGACAGTGATCGCCGACGCGATGCGGCGGTTGCGGGCGACGCCGCCGCCCACCCTGCTCGACGATCCGGTGATCGAGTCCTTGGATCTGCGACCGGCCACCGACGCCCTGGTCTACCGTACGTCGAGGCTCAGGGTGGTGGTCCGGCCGTCCGGCACCGAACCGAAGCTGAAGTGCTACCTGGAGGCGGTGGCCGAAAAATCCGATGCGGCAGCTGATCTGGAGACGCTTCGGGCCGGTGCCCGGGCCGATCTGATCACGTTGCGCAGGGAGCTGACGGCGGCTCTGGGTTTGTGACCTGCCGGGCCGGATCGGGCCCAGGTCACCGGGCGTCATGCTGACCGCGCCGCGGTGGGCAGCCGCGCCCACGACTCGGACTGTGGGGCGTCGGGCGATCGACTGCGGTAACGGTGACCGGTCGGGGTGACTGTGGTGATGCCACCCTCGGCGTCCGCGACGCTGATCCAGCCCGGTTGTTCCTTGGTCTGGTTGCACCCGGCGCACAGTCCGGCTCCGTTGTCGGGGTCCGTCGGCCCCCCCCGGGCGTGGGGTCGGGTGTGGTCAGCGTGCTGGATGGTCGCTCCGCACCAGGGGGTGCGGCACACCTGGTCGCGGGCGACGAGGAACTGTCGGGCGGCGTGGCTGAACAGCCGCCGCGTGGAGTCAGCGTTGATCAGCCGACCGCCGCCCGGGTCGGCGTAGAGGCGACGGACCCAGGTTCGCGTCCGGGGGTCGGCGGTGCGGACGAGGTGTCGAGCCAGCGGAGCGGGAATGGGGCCGTATCCGGTGAGGATCGCGGGTTCAACGTCACCGTCGAGGAGGGTCCGGTCGGTCATCACCAGCTGGATCTCGACCCCCACCCCGGCCGGCAGCCCGGGTAACCCATCGGTAAGGTCCCCAACCGGCTCGAGATCGTCACTGTCGGCGGACATCTCGGTGGACTGGGCGCCCGGGTCGGCCGGTCGCACCAGGCGCTGAACCAACTCGTCGACCATCAACGCACCTTTCCCTCGCGGGTCACCGGCGGCCGTCGCCGAGGCGGCATGCCTGGTCAGTGCCGCGTAGACGGCCACACCTTCGGCCACCGGGAGCAGCGCGGTCAGGTACGACATGGTGTCCGGCGCCGGCCGCAGCGTCACGCACCGGTCACCGAGGCCTTTGCGCAGCCGCTTGATCGCCTGGGCCGCGTCGAGCCGGTAGCCGATCCGGGCGGCGGCGGCCCGCGCTTGCCGAGGGGTCATCGATCCGTACCGGGCGGCCAACTCCGCGTCCACGACCTGGCGGTGCTCCCGCGACAGTGTTGCGGTCTCGGCCACCACCAGCGTCGCCTGGTACTCATCGATCCGCCCGGTCCGCAGCGCGTCCATGGTGGCGGGCATCTCGTTCACCAGCACCTTCGCCAGACCGACCCGCTGCGCGCCGACCCGGGGGCTGACCCGGCGGGCCAATCCGATCTGCGCGCCGACGTCCCGCCGCGCCCGGTCACCCTGCGACGCGGTGGCGAACCCAGCGATCTCCGTCTCCCGGATCGCGGCGAACTCTGCCGTCCACCGCGCCTGAGCCCCCGACAACGCCGACTTCAACGTCTCCGCGGCCCGGATCAGGTCAATCAGCTCCGCGGCATCCTCACCGGTGCCGGAGAACGCCGGTGCCTGCAAGTGTCGAGTGACCTCCGCCAGCAGCACGACCGGCGCCCCTGATGGGGGTGCGGGAGCGGCCAGGTTCAATACGAACATGTGTACGAGTTTACGACCTTTGGCTGCAGTCCGATAGAACCCGATCGGAGGATCAGCGTCTTCGGAACGCGGAGTCGATGGGCACCGGATCGACGGCCGGGGTGCCGCACGACGCCTCGATGATCCGTGCCCCGCGTACCTCGGGCGATGCCGACGAGAACCGGCGTCAGCATGGCCGGGACGTGGTGGGCTGGCGTGGGCGGCCGTGCTCACAACCCCGACCGTGCGGTGTGGGCTCGACTCACGCTCTCTCCGCTGCAACCGTCCACGCACGGTCACGCCTACAGCGCCGAGGCGATCAGGCTGGTGGCGCACCACCTGGTGGACGCCACCCTCGGGCATCACCGGCTCACCGGCGACCTGGTCGACGGAGGGCTCCCGCTCCGGACGACACCGCCACCGGCCCGCCGACCGGCCGGCCGGCGATGGTTGACGTGGCCACGCGTTCGGGTCATGGTGAGCGCCATGGTCACCCGACACCGCACCACCGCCGCGCTCGCCCTCGCTCTCGGACTTGCCCTGGTCGCCCCGATGGGCGCCGACGCGGCCCGACCCGCCGACCCGACCCCCGGCGCGTCGGGGGTCGGTGACCCGTTCTTCCCGCACGGCGGCAACGGCGGCTACGACGTGGCTTCCTACCAACTCGACCTGAGCTACCAGCCCGACACCAAAACCTTGGCGGGGAAGGAGCGGATCTCGGCGACCGCGACCCAGACGCTGAGCAGCTTCAACCTCGACCTCCGCGGCATGGACGTCGGCGCCGTCTGGGTCAACCACCAGCCGGCCCGCTTCAGCCGGGACGGCACGGACGGCCAGGAGCTCACCGTGACCCCGCGGAAGTCGCTGAAGAAGAACCAGCGGTTCACCGTGTCCCTCTCCTACGCCGGGACCCCGGAGGTGGTCACCGATGCCGACGGCTCGAAGGAGGGCTGGGTGCCCACCGCCGACGGCGCTTTCGTCGTCGGCGAGCCGCAGGGCTCGCCGGCGTGGTTCGCGGTCAACGACACCCCCGCGGACAAGGCGATCTACGACGTCTCGATGACCGTGCCGGAAGGGCTCACCGCGGTCGGCAACGGCTCTCTGGTGAGTCAGCGGACCCGGAAGGGCGAGACGACCTTCCGGTGGCGGACCCGGAACCCGATGGCGTCCTACCTGGCCACCATCACCCTCGGTCGCTTCGAGGTGACGAGGAGCCGCACCCCGGACGGGTTGCCGGTGTACGTCGCGGTGGATCCGGCCCTGGTTGCCGCCTCGGCCCCGGTGGTCGCGAAGATCCCGGACATGGTGGCCTTCTTCGAGGAACAGTTCGGCCCGTATCCGTTCGAGATCGTCGGCGCGATCGTCGACGACGCGCCCGAGGTCGGGTACGCGCTGGAGACCCAGACAAAGCCGGTCTTCGACCGCGCGCCGGACGAGGCGACGATGGCGCACGAGCTCGCCCACCAGTGGTTCGGTGACTCGGTGACACTGTCGACGTGGCCGGACATCTGGCTCAACGAGGGTTTCGCCACCTACGCCGAGTGGCTGTGGGAACAGCATTCCGGCGGTGCGACCACCGCCGACCAGTTCGCCGCCCTGTACAAGACCCCCGCCACGGACGAGATCTGGAACCCGGCGCCGAACGCTCTCGCTGCGTCCGAGCAGTTGTTCTCGACCCCGGTCTACAACCGCGGTGCGATGACCCTCGAGGCGCTCCGGGTGAAGATCGGTGACAAGAACTTCTCCCGCCTACTCCGGAGCTGGTACGCCGACAACCGGAACGGCAACGTCACGACGGCGGACTTCACCGCTCTCGCCGCCAAGGTGAGCGGCCAGGATCTGGGTGCTTTCTTCACCGTCTGGCTGACCACACCGGCCAAACCGGCCACCTGGTAGCGCGCCGACCTGCGGCTCTCAGCGGGCTCCGAACTGCCGATCCCCGGCGTCGCCGAGACCGGGGACGATGTAGCCGGAGTCGTTGAGCCGCTCGTCGATGGCTGCGGTGACGACCTTGATCCCGAGGTCGGCGTCGCGCAGGGTCACCAGTCCCTCCGGGGCCGCCAGGGCACAGACCGCGGTGACGTCGGTCGCGCCCCGGGTGATCAGCAGCCGGATGGTGTGGACCATCGAGCCGCCGGTGGCCAGCATCGGGTCGAGCACGAACACCGGCCGCCCTGCCAGTGATTCCGGCAGCGACTCCATGTACGGCTGCGGCTCCAGCGTGTCCTCGTTGCGCGCGATCCCGACGAAGCCCATCTGGGACTCCGGGATCAGCCGGTGCGCCTGGTCGGCCATCCCCAGCCCCGCCCGCAGCACCGGCACCAGCAGCGGCGGATTGGCCAGCCGCACGGCGTTGGTCCGGGCAACCGGCGTGTGGATCGGCACCAGGCTGACGGCCAGCTCCCGGGTCGCCTCGTAGATCAGCATCAGGGTGAGTTCCTGCAGGGCCGCCCGGAACGTGGCGTTGTCGGTGCGGGCGTCACGCATCGTCGACAGCCGGGCCTGGGCGAGCGGATGGTCGACGACGATGATCGGCAGTCCGTCGGGGGCGGTGTGGGGGGACGGCATCGGCAGACCTCTCTCCGGCGACCGGAACCGGTGCCCGGCCGGTTTCACGACTGGACCCACCGTAGTCATGTGCCGATAGGCTCGGCACATGAGCTCGCTGACGGCCGATCCGGCCGGGACACCCGTCGCGTCACGGGCAGCGGCACCCCCGCCGGCGCTCCCCGCGCACCTGTCCGACGCCACCGTCGACGCCGCCTCGCTCCGCCGGTTCCTGCACGGTCTGCCCGGGGTCGACCCGGTCGGCCTGGAGGCCCGCAGTGCCGCCCTGGCAACCCGGTCGATCAAGAAGGACAGCAAGCGTCAGGCGATCGACCTGGCGATCTCGATGGTCGACCTGACCACCCTGGAGGGTGCCGACACCGCCGGCAAGGTCCGCTCGTTGTGTGCCAAGGCCCGCCGCCCCGACCCGGACCACCCTGACGTGCCCACCGTCGCCGCGGTCTGCGTCTACCCCGACATGGTCGGAACCGCGGTCGCCCAGCTGATCGACACCGGCGTCGGGATCGCATCGGTGGCAACGGCTTTCCCGGCCGGCCGGGCGAGCCTGGCGGTCAAGCTCGCCGACACCCGGGACGCCCTGGAGGCCGGCGCGACCGAGATCGACATGGTCATCGATCGCGGCGCGATGTTGTCGGGCAACTACGGGCTGGTCTTCGACGAGATCGTCGCGGTCAAGAAGGTCTGTGGCAGCACCGTCCTCAAGGTCATCCTGGAGACCGGCGAGCTCGGCACCTACGACACCGTCCGGCGCGCCTGCTGGCTGGCCCTGCTGGCCGGTGGTGACTTCATCAAGACCTCGACCGGCAAGATCAACCCGGCCGCCACCCTGCCAGTCACCCAGCTGATGCTGCAGACCGTCCGCGACTTCCACTCCGAGACCGGCGAGCGTCGAGCGGTGAAAGCCGCCGGCGGTATCCGGACCACCAAGGACGCGATCCGGTTCCTGGTTGCCGTGCACGAAGTCGCCGGGCGAGAATGGTTGTCTCCCAAGCTTTTCCGGTTCGGCGCCTCCGGGCTGCTGAACGACCTGTTGATGCAGCGCCGCACACAGGACGACGGTCACTACAGCGGCCCCAACTACGTGACGGTGGACTGATGGACTGGCAGTACGCCCCCGCCCCCGAGAGTGCGGCGATCGGCCGGGTCAAGCCCCGCTACCAACCGTTCATCGACGGCGCGTTCGCCGACGGATCGGGACCCGACGTCGCCACCATCAATCCCGGTGACGGTCGGGACCTCGCTCAGGTCTCCCAGAGCACCGTGACCGACGTCGACCGTGCGGTCGCCGCCGCTCGCACCGCCTACGACCGCGTCTGGGGTCCGATGCCCGGCGCGGAACGGGGCAAGTACCTGTTCCGCATCGCCCGGGCCATCGCCGAGCGCTCCCGCGAGCTCGCCGTGGTGGAGACGTTGGACAACGGCAAGCCCATCCGGGAGTCCCGTGATGTCGACATCCCCACCGCTGCAGCGCACTTCTTCTACCACGCCGGGTGGGCGGACAAGTTGGAGCACGCCGGCCTCGGACCGTCACCGCAGCCGCTGGGCGTCGCCGGACAGGTCATCCCGTGGAACTTCCCGTTGATGATGGCGGCCTGGAAGATCGCTCCGGCGCTCGCGGCCGGGAACACCGTGGTCATCAAACCCGCTGAGACGACGCCTCTCTCACTTCTCGTACTGGCCGAGATCCTCGCCGACGCGGACCTGCCGCCGGGCGTGGTGAACATCGTCACCGGCGCCGGGGACATCGGCGAGGCGCTGGTCAACCATCCGGACGTGAACAAGGTGGCCTTCACCGGGTCCACCGAGGTCGGTAAGAAGATCCAGGCGTCACTGGCCGGGACGGGCCGGAGACTGACCCTGGAGCTCGGCGGCAAGGCGGCGAACATCGTCTTCGACGACGCCCCGGTCGACCAAGCCGTCGAGGGCATCGTCAACGGCATCTTCTTCAACCAGGGGCACGTCTGCTGCGCGGGATCCCGTCTGCTGGTGCAGGAGTCGATCGCCGAGGAGGTGGTCGCCAAGCTCCGGGAGCGGATGGCCACCCTGCGGCTGGGCGACCCGATGGACAAGAACACCGACATCGGCGCGATCAACTCGGCCGAGCAACTGGCCCGGATCACCGCGCTCGCCGACGTCGGGGACGCCGAGGGCGCGCAGCGGTGGAGTCCGCCCTGCACCCTGCCCGACCACGGCTTCTACTTCCCGCCGACCATCTTCACCGACGTCTCGCAGGCGATGCGGGTAGCCCGTGAGGAGATCTTCGGTCCGGTGCTGTCGGTGTTGACCTTCCGGACGCCCGACGAGGCGGTGGCCAAGGCCAACAACACGCCATACGGGCTGTCGGCCGGGGTCTGGACCGAGAAGGGGTCCCGCATTCTCGGGATGGCGAGCGCCCTGCGGGCCGGCGTGGTCTGGGCGAACACGTTCAACCGTTTCGACCCGACGGCCTCCTTCGGCGGCTACAAGGAATCCGGCTTCGGCCGCGAAGGCGGCCGCGCCGGGCTGGCCGCCTACCTCGACAGCGGAGACTACTGATGGTCGATCAACAGCGGCCGGATCAACCGAGGCTGAACGTGGCCAAGACCTACAAGCTCTACGTCGGAGGGAAGTTCCCCCGCTCGGAGTCGGGCCGGACCTATCCGGTCACCGACAGCGCCGGTGACTTCCTGGCCAACGCCGCGCAGGCCTCCCGCAAGGACGCCCGGGACGCCGTGGTCGCGGCACGCAAGGCGGCCGGCGGGTGGGCCGGCACCACCGCCTACAACCGGGGTCAGGTCATCTACCGCATTGCCGAGATGCTGGAGGGCCGGCGGGCCGACATGGCGGAGATCGTCGCCACCACCGAGGGTCTCGAAGCCGTGGCGGCCCGACGGACGGTGGACGCCGCCATCGATCGACTCGTGCACTACGCGGGCTGGACCGACAAGATCAGCGCCGTGTTCGGTGGGGCCAACCCGGTGGCCGGGCCGTTCTTCGCGTTCTCGGTCCCGGAGCCGACCGGTGTGGTGGCCGCCGTCGCGCCTCACGCGTCGTCGTTGCTCGGGCTCGTCTCGGTGCTGGCCCCGATCATCTGCAGTGGCAACACCGTCGTGGCCGTTGTGTCGGAGACCAGGCCGCTGCCGGCCATCGTGCTGGGCGAGATCATCACCACCTCGGACGTCCCCGGCGGCGTGGTGAACCTGCTCACCGGCTCGCCGGCCGAGGTCTTCCCGTGGCTGGCCGCACACGGTGACGTCAACGCACTCGACCTCACCGGCGCCGACCCCGAGCAGCGCACGGCGTGGGAACGGGCCGCGGCCGGCACGGTCAAGCGGGTCTTCAGCCCGCCACCCACCGACTTCGTCAACTCCCCCGGTACCGCCCGGTTGCGGGCCTTCCTGGAGACCAAGTCGGTCTGGCACCCCAACGGATCACTGTCCCTGTCCGACGGCTCGGCCTACTGAGACCTCGATCGCACGTCCACGTCGGCGCCGAACCCGCCACTAGCATCGATCGCACGCACGCACGCCAGCGCGCGCGCACGCACGCCGGCGCGCGCGCACGCACCCCAGCAAGGAAGGCGCACATGACAGAGCCCGCGGCACAGAACGCCCCGAAGTTGACCTACCGCCTGATCACAGGCCCCGACGACGTGACGTTCTGCGAGCGGGTGAGCGCCGCACTGGCGGACGGCTACCGCCTCTACGGCAGCCCGTCCACTGCGTTCAACGGTGGCCAGATCATCAGCGCCCAGGCCGTGGTGCTGGACATCGCCGTGGACAACAAGGGTGCCCAGCGATGAGCGCCTGCGCGAAGAGCCGACAGACCCAGCGATGACCGAGGGCTACGCCGGCGACCTCGACCCGCAGGAGGCCTGGGAGATCCTCGCCACCACCGAGAGCGCCGTGCTGGTCGACGTGCGCACCGACTCCGAGTGGCGTTTCGTCGGCGTCCCGGACACGTCGTCGCTGAACAAGGCTGCACTGCTGGTCCAGTGGAACACCGCCGCCGGCCAGAACCCCGACTTCCTCGACGAGCTGGCAGTCCACGGGGTCACCCCGGGGGCCGGCCCGGTGCTGTTCCTGTGCCGCTCCGGCGCCCGTTCGATCGACGCCGCCCGAGCCGCCACCGCGGCCGGCATCGAGCCGGCCTACAACATCAGCGAGGGCTTCGAGGGTCCGCTGGACGACAGCGGGCACCGGGGCGGAGCAGGTTGGAAGGCCACCGGCCTCCCCTGGCGGCAGTCGTGAGCGACCGCATCCTGCGTCCGGACACCCTGGCCGTTCGCGGCGGCCTGCACCGGAGCAACTTCCAGGAGACCGCCGAGGCGTTGTACCTCACCTCGGGGTACGTCTACGAGACCGCCGCGAGCGCCGAGGCCGCCTTCAAGGGTGAGATCGACCGCTTCGTCTACTCCCGCTTCGGCAACCCGACGGTGGCCGCTTTCCAGGAGCGGCTGCGCCTGATCGAAGGCACCGAGGCCTGCTTCGCCACCGCCACCGGGATGGCTGCTGTCTTCAACGCACTCGCTGCCCTGCTCAAAGCCGGCGACCGAGTGGTCGCGGCGCGCTCGCTGTTCGGCTCCTGCTTCGTCATCCTCGACGAGATCCTGCCGCGCTGGGGCGTCACCACGGAGTTCGTCGACGGCAGCGACCTCGAGCAGTGGGAGGCGGCGCTGTCCGAGCCGACCACCGCGGTGTTCTTCGAGACCCCGTCGAACCCGATGATGGAGCTCGTCGACATCCGCGCGGTCGCCGACCTGGCCCACGCCGCGGGCGCGAAGGTGGTGCTGGACAACGTCTTTGCCACTCCGGTGCTGCAACGTGGCATCGACTTCGGCGCCGACGTCATCGTGTACTCGGCGACCAAGCACATCGACGGCCAGGGCCGGGTGCTCGGCGGTGCCATCCTCGGCACCGACGAGTTTGTCAACGGTCCGGTCCGAGAGCTGATTCGGCACACCGGCCCCGCGCTGAGCCCGTTCAACGCCTGGGTACTGGTGAAGGGCCTGGAAACGATGAGCATGCGGGTCCGGGCGATGAGCGCTTCCGCGCTGAAGGTCGCCTCGTTCATGGAATCGCACCCCGGCGTGCGGTGGGTGAAATACCCGCACCTGGAGTCGCACCCACAGATGGACCTGGCCAGGAAGCAGATGGAGCTCGGTGGCAGCGTGCTGACGTTCGAACTCGACGCGCCCGAGGGGGCGGCGAAGGACCGGGCGTTCCGGATGCTCGACGCCCTCGAGGTCATCGACATCTCCAACAACCTGGGCGACTCAAAGTCCCTGATCACCCACCCGGCGTCCACGACCCACCGGCGGATGGGTCCGGAGGGTCGGGCCCGGGTCGGTATCACCGACGGCGTCGTACGGCTGTCCATCGGCCTGGAGGACGTCGACGATCTGCTCGAAGACCTGGACGTCGCCCTGCAGGCGTGAATCGGGTCACCGCAGCTCAGTGCCGGCGGCCCACCCCGGGTAAACTCATGGAGTTTTGTGCCGACGTCCGGCCCCGGACGACCTGCTGCAGCGACACCCGGTTCAGTGACACCCAGCCCAGCGACACCCAGTTCAGTGACACCCAGCCAGCGACACCCCAGTTCATCGACACCCAGTTCATCGATACCCAGTTCATCGGAGTTCCTTCATGACGTTGCCGTTGCGGGTCGCCGTTGTCGGCGCTGGTCCGGCCGGCATCTATGCCTCGGACATCCTGACCAAGAACGACCCGGACGTGACGGTCGACATCTACGACCGGCTGCCCACCCCGTACGGTCTGATCCGCTACGGCGTCGCCCCGGATCATCCGCGGATCAAGCAGATCATCGTGGCGCTGCACCGCGTGATGGAGAACCCGCGCATCACCTTCGTCGGCAATGTTCACATCGGCGTCGACGTCAAGATGGACGAGCTGCGGCAGTTCTACGACGCGGTCGTGTTCGCCACCGGCGCGGAGCGCGACCGCCCGATGGAGATCCCCGGCATCGATCTGCCCCGGTCCTACGGCGGCGCCGACTTCGTCGCCTTCTACGACTCGCACCCCGACCGCCCGCAGACCTGGGACCTCACCGGGGCGACCAGCGTCGCGGTGATCGGCGTGGGCAACGTCGGCCTCGACGTGGCCCGGATGCTGGCCCGCACCGGCGACGAGTTGCTCTACACCGAGATCCCGCACCACGTGTACGACGTCCTGAGGAACTCGGCCGTCACCGACGTGCACATGTTCGCCCGCCGCGGTCCGGCGCAGGCCAAGTTCACCCCGGTGGAGCTGCGCGAACTCGACCACTCGCCCAACGTCCAGGTCGTCGTCAGCCCCGAGGGGATGGAGTTCGACGAGGCGTCCGAGGCCGAACTCACGCACAGCAAGAGCCTGCGGATGGTGGTCGACGTGCTGTCCGGCTGGGCGATGCGCGATCCCGAGGAGGGTCAGCACCGCCGGATCCACATCCACTTCCTGGAGAACCCGATGGAAGTCCTGGGCACCGCCGACACCGGTGTCACCGGGCTGCGCACCGAACACCAGGAACTGACCGGCGACGGCAACGTCCGCGGCACCGGTGAATTCACCGACTGGCCCGTCCAGGCCGTCTACCGATGCGTCGGCTACCGCTCGGAGGCCATCGACGACCTGCCCTTCGACGAGCGGAAGATGGTGCTGCCCAACGTCGCCGGCCGGGTGCTGGATCTCGACGGCGCGCCCCTCGCCGGCGTCTACGCGACCGGCTGGGTCAAGCGCGGACCGGTCGGGCTGATCGGACACACCAAGTCCGACGCCGCCGAGACCATCGCGAACCTACTGGCCGACGCGCCCACGCTCGCCCGCGCACCCCAGCGGGACCCGGACGCCGCCCGCGAGCTGCTGCGCTCCAAGGGCCTGCCGATCACCGATTTCGACGGCTGGGACCGGCTCGAGGACCACGAGCGCGGCCTGGGCTCCGCCGTCGGCCGCGAGCGGATCAAGTCGATCTCGCGAGGCGAGATGACCGAGGTCGCCCGGGTCATGTAGAGCGAGAACGTCTGACCCAGCGCTGGTCTCGGGGTTTCCCGGTCAGCTGCCGTCGTATTCCGTGAGACTCGGCGGCGCCGGTTCGGGCGCGAGGGGCGACACTGCTGCCGCCAGGTCGATCTCGTCCTCGGCGAGTTGGTCGCGGGCGATCTCGGCGTCGTCCGGGCGGACCAGGTCACGGTCGTCCAACAGCCGGTCGAGCCGGTCCCCACCAAGCAGCACGATCATGATCGTCTGCAACCGGCGGCGCACTCGGTCGTCGGGATGGCCGAGCAGCACGACGATCTCGACCGCATCGTCGACGTCGACGAGACCACCCAGCGCCTGGGCGGCGTGCACCGCGGCGAGTCCGGCCTGGCCGGCGATCAGGTCCAGCAACGCGTCGACCAACGCCACCCGGTCCTCCTCGACGACCGGTGCCGGCAGCCGGCCGACGCCCACCGCCGCTGCCACCTGCAGGTAGCCCTCGTCCTCCAGCCCGCGTACCAACGACGGCGCCCGCAGTGGGGGTGCGATCAGGTCGGGGAACATCAGTGCGTTGGCGACCGCCTGCGGGTCCTCCCAGGCGTCCAACGCGTGTTGCACGGCACCGAGGGTCTCCTCGTCCGGCGGCACGAGACCGTCGTGGGCGGTGCGGGCATCGGCGAGGGTGGCGGCGGCGAGGAATCGCGCTGCGGACATCGGGAACCTCCGGGAGACGGGAACGGCACGCACGACGCTACGTCCCCCGGTGATGGCCGGATGACGACCGGCGCCGGACGGGTATGACTGACGATGGCCCGGTGCCCCGGGCCTGTCGACGCTGCACCTTGCCGCTCGCCCGAGACAGGATCCCGCATGCCCGAAGGCCACACCATCCTGCGGCTCGCCCGTGAGCATCAGAAGCTGTTCAAGGGGACGGTGCTGCACGTGGACAGTCCGCAGGGCAAGTTCGCCGAGGGGGCGGAGTTGCTCGACGGGGGCCGGCTGATCGGCGTACAGGCGTTCGGCAAGCACTCGCTGCACCGGTTCCGGCCCTTCGAGGACGGCCCACCCCGCTTCGACCTGTGGCTGCACGTCCATCTCGGCCTGTACGGCAAATGGGTCACCGGGACGGTGCCGCTACCCGAGGTGGTCGGCCAGGTCCGGCTACGGATCTGGAACGACGAGCACTTCGCCCAACTGCGCGGAGCGACCGTGTCCGAAGTGCTGACGGCCGAGGCGGTGAAGGCGCTGCAGGCCAGGCTGGGCGAGGACCCGTTGAAGTCCAAGGACGCCGGGGCGACGTCCTACGCCAAGGTCTCCCGCAGCACCAAGGCGATCGGCCTGTTGCTGATGGACCAGGCCGTGATGGCCGGGGTCGGCAACGTCTACCGCGCCGAGATCCTGTTCGTCCATCGGATCGACCCGCACCGGCCGGGCAACCAGGTCAGCCATGAGCAGTGGCAGAGTCTCTGGGCCGACCTGATCACGTTGATGCGGGCCGGCGTCCGAGCGGGCCGGATCGTCACCACCGCCCCGGCCGACCGGGAGAAGGTCCGCGGCCCGGTTCGCCGGGACGACGCGCACTACGTCTACCGACGGCACGGGATGCCCTGCCGCATCTGCGGCACCGAAATCCTGATGGAGGAGTTCGGCGGCCGCCGGCTGTACCGGTGCCCGACCTGTCAAGCGGCCTGAGTGGCCGCTACAACGTGGGCGTGACCGACGGCAGGATCTCGTGGAAGGTGCGGCCGCGGGCCGGGGTGCCGATCGCGGTCATGGTCCACCCGGTGCCGGAGCGGGTCACCTTGGCCATCACCAACGCGGTGTGGTCGCCGGAACCGGCCAGCGTGTAGCCGGCCAGCGGGGTGTCCGTCGTGGCGTCGAACAGCTGGACGGTGGCCGTCTCGATCTGGGTGAACGCCTGACCGAGGAACGAGTTCACGGTGAACACCAGCGACTGCGCGGCCGCCGGCAGCGCCGACAGGTCGACCCGGATGGTCTCGCCGGACCCGCCCGCCCGGTCGTCCCCGGTGTGCTGAATGGAGCCGTCCTTGCTACCCAGCTGCTGGAACCACACCTGGTCGATGAGCTGACGCGAGCCGTCGAAGACCAGGCAGCTCGCGTCCAGGTCGACGGACACCTTCTTGGTGCCGAAGAAGCCCTTCTTGGTCAGACCCTCCCAGCTGAGGACCAGGTTGACCCTGGTCAGCGTGCCGCCGCCGCTCTTCGTCAGGGACACGCTCTGACCCTTGGTCATGTTGATGGCCACGATGCACTCTTCTCATCCGGTGGAGCTCGGCAGATCGGGACCGGTCGGGCCCTCCGTCTGACCAACGCCTCGCGTGAGGGGACGGTTCCGCGCGCCCCGAACACAGCCAAGCCGAACGCCTGCGTCAGCGGGCCGTCCGCCGGACCGGCCGGGTGTCGAAGAGATGCCTGGCATCATCGAGTCGAATCTCCCCGGGGGCCGGGTCCGAGGCGGGTGGGGCGGCGTCGTCCGCGGTACCCACCGAGAGGACGTCGACCACGACCACGGTGATGTTGTCCCGACCGCCGCCGGCCAGCGCGGCGGCGACCATGCGGTCGGCCACAGCCTGCGGCGGCAGGTCACGCCCGGCCAGCTCGGTCAGCACCGCGGGCTCCACCTCACCGGTCAGCCCGTCGGAGCACACCAGATACCGGTCACCGACGACGGCGGGCACCAGCCAGAAGTCCGCCACCGGCTCCTCGTCGGTCCCGATCGCCCGCGTGACGATGTTGCGCTCCGGATGGTGCCGCGCCGCCTCGGCGTCGATCATCCCGCCGGCCACCATCTCCTGGACGAGCGAGTGGTCGACGCTGATCTGGGCCAACTCACCGGCCGTCCGGCGGTACACCCGGGAATCCCCCACATTGAACACCAACCAGTACGGGACGCCGTCGTGCACGGTGGCGATGATGCCGGTCAGGGTGGTGCCACCACCGGTCGGGCGGACGTGATCGGCCGCGTCGGCGATACGTCTCTCGGCCCACCTCCGGTCCAGGCCGGTGCAACCGACGCCGGCGGCGAACTGTTCGACGGTCAGCCGGCTGGCCAGGTCACCGGCCTCGTAACCACCCATTCCATCGGCCACCACGAACACCGGATAGCCTGCCACCACCGAATCCTCGTTGACCGCGCGGACCAACCCCACATCGGTCGCCGTCCCGACCGCGACCGTCATCACCGGCGTCCACCCCACAGACTCGTCACGCCCACGTCACGCACGTCGACGAGCGTAGTCGGGGGCCACCGGCGAGGCGCGCTGCGCTTACAGTGGCGCGGTCACCGTCACGCATCGGAGGTAGCTGTGCCGCACGCAGTCAAAGGCGTCATCGTTCGCACCAAGGACGCACCGGTGGAGGTGGTGACGATCCACGTACCCGACCCCGGGCCGGGTGAGGCGCTGGTCCGGGTCCAGGCGTGCGGGGTGTGCCACACCGACCTGCACTACAAGCTCGGCGGCATCGGCGACGACTACCCGTACCTGTTGGGCCACGAAGCGGCGGGCATCGTCGAGGCGGTCGGCGACGGCGTCACCGACGTGGCCCCGGGTGACTACGTGATCCTGAACTGGCGGGCCGTCTGTGGCGACTGCCGGGCCTGCCGTCGCGGCCGTCCCTGGTACTGCTTCGACACCCACAACGCGGCCCAGAAGATGACGTTGGAAGACGGCACTCCCCTGTCCGCCGCGCTGGGCATCGGCGCCTTCGCCGAAAAGACGCTGGTGCACGCCGGCCAGTGCACCAAGGTGGACGCGGCGGCGCCGGCCACGGTCGCCGGTCTGCTGGGGTGCGGTGTGATGGCCGGAATCGGTGCAGCGATCAACACCGGCGCCGTGTCGCGGGGCGACAGCGTGGCCGTCATCGGCTGCGGCGGGGTCGGCGACGCCGCCATTGCCGGCTCGGCACTGGTCGGCGCCCGCCGGATCATCGCCATCGACCGGGACGCCCGGAAGCTGGAGTGGGCCCGGGAGTTCGGCGCCACCCACACCGTGCTGGTCGGTGAGGGAACCGATGTCGTGGCCGAGATCCAGGCGCTCACCGACGGTTTCGGCGCCGATGTGGTGATCGACGCGGTCGGTCGGCCCGAGACGTGGAAGCAGGCGTTCTACGGACGTGACCTGGCCGGCACCGTCGTCCTGGTCGGGGTGCCCACGCCGACCATGCAGCTGGAGCTGCCGCTGCTGGACGTCTTCGGACGCGGTGGTTCCCTGAAGTCGTCCTGGTACGGCGACTGCCTACCGAGCCGGGACTTCCCGGTGCTGATCGAACTGTTCCTGGCCGGACGCCTGCCGCTGGACAAGTTCGTCTCGGAGACGATCGGGTTGGACGCGATCGAGGAGGCTTTCGAGAAGATGCACCGCGGCGAGGTGCTGCGGTCCGTCGTCACCCTGTAGGACGTCGGGCCCGGCCCGCCGGCTCAGCCGCCGGACTTTCGGCGGAACTGCCGCTTGGCCCCGGCGGCGTGTGAATCGCCGGAGATGTGGTTGTCGCCGTCCGGCGACGTCTTGTTGCGGGCGTGCGCAGCGGCGTTCTTCCGCTCCAGAGCGGCCCGGAACGCGGCCTTCTGGTCCTGCGGTGCGTCGGGCGCACCTTCTTCAGGTACGACTCCGTCCGTTGCGGGAGCACTGTTCTCGGCACTGGCGGACATACGGGCCTCCTTGGCATCGGGCGGTCGCGACGCTACCCGACCGCGGCGCAGACCGGCTCATCATCACCGCCGAAGCCGGGCCATGCCCATTGATTTACCCTCGGCAGCACCCCTGGACCGGGCCGTGCCCGGCCCGACCGACCCGCATCCACACCGAAGCCCTCACCTCGAACCGGAAAGAAACGTCATGACCCAGGTCCTGCAGAATTTCGTGAACGGCGCGTCGGTGTCGGCCGCCTCCGGCGAGACGATGGACATCGTCGACCCGTCGACCGGTGAGGTCTACGCCACCGCGCCGAAGTCCGCGGCAGCCGACATCGACGCGGCCTACGGCGCCGCCGCGACCGCGTTCCAGACCTGGGGCGAGACCACCCCGAGCGAGCGCCAGCGGGCCCTGCTGAAGATCGCTGACGCCCTGGAGGCCCGGGCCGCGGAGTTCGTCGAGACCGAGGTGCTCAACACCGGCAAGCCGCGGGGCCTGACCGCCAGCGAGGAACTGCCGCCCGCGGTGGACCAGTTGCGCTTCTTCGCCGGCGCCGCCCGGGTGCTGGAGGGTCGCTCGGCCGGGGAGTACATGGCCGGCCACACCTCGTTCATCCGTCGCGAGCCGATCGGCGTGGTCGGTCAGGTGACGCCGTGGAACTACCCGTTGATGATGATGGTCTGGAAGATCGGCCCGGCGTTGGCCGCCGGGAACACCGTCGTGCTGAAGCCGTCGGACACGACACCGGCCACCAGCCTGCTGTTGGCCGAGTTGGCCGCGGAGTTCCTGCCGGCCGGCGTGCTCAACGTGGTCACCGGTGACCGGGACACCGGCCGCGCCCTCGTCAGCCACCCCACGCCGGGACTGGTCGCCATCACCGGCTCCATCCGGGCCGGAATCCAGGTCGCCGAGGCCGCCGCGGCACAGGTCAAGCGGGTCCACCTGGAGCTGGGCGGCAAGGCGCCGGTCGTCGTCTTCGACGACGCGGACATCGCCGCGGCCGCGGAAGCGATCGCGGTGGCCGGGTACTTCAACGCCGGGCAGGACTGCACCGCGGCGACCCGGGTGATGTGCGCGCCGGGGGTGTACGACGACTTCGTGGCCGCTCTCGTCGAGCAGGCGAAAGGTACGGTCACCGGCCCGCCGTCCCGGGAGGACGCGCTGTACGGCGCGGTCAACAACGCGAATCAGCTGGCCCACGTCGGCGGCTTCGTCGACCGACTGCCCGATCACGCCACCCTGGCCGCGGGTGGCCACGCCATCGGCGATCGTGGCTACTTCTTCGAGCCGACGGTCATCTCCGACCTGCGGCAGGACGACGATGCCGTCCAGAACGAGATCTTCGGACCGGTCATCACCGTCCAGCGGTTCACCGACGAGGCCGAGGCGCTGCGGTCCGCCAACGGTACGAGATACGGCTTGGCGTCCAGCGTCTGGACGAAGGACCACGCCCGGGCGATGCGGATGTCGAAGGGCCTGAACTTCGGCTGCGTGTGGATCAACACCCACATCCCGCTGGTCGCCGAGATGCCGCACGGCGGCTTCGGCCAGTCCGGCTACGGCAAGGATCTCTCGATGTACGGCTTCGAGGACTACACCCGGGTCAAGCACGTGATGAGCGCGATCGGCTGAGCCGCGGCGGGCGGGCGGCGGGTTCACCGGTACGGCGAGCCGGCGCGCCGGTTCCCGACTGCGGCACTGGGTAGGCTCCGTGGGCGCACGAGCGGTGCCGGGTGCAGCACCCGCATCGCCGTGCGGCGCGGCAGCCGGGGTCGACCCGGACCGTGGCGTCCCGGAGAGCACGGAAAGGACCACGACGTGGCAGCGGACATCGTGCCCATCGAGCTCGGCCTGACGGCCGGCAACCTGGTGACCCTGTGGGCACCCCGCTGGCGGGAGGACGGCGAGGAGTGGGAGGCCTTCCTCGGCCACGGTGACTCCCTCTACGCCTTCCCCGACACCGCCCACCTCGCCGCGTTCATCCGCACCGAGACCGAGCACGATCTGGCCGACCATCCGGAGTGGGCCGAGGTGCCCGACGTCCTGGTGGACGAGCTGGAGCCGGCCGACGAACGCAGGATCGACCTGGTCGGGGTACCCGAGCTCGTCGCCAACCCGGCCGACATCTGGACGGTGTCCGAGCTGGCCGACACGGTCACCATCCTGCGGTCGCTCGCCGAGGTCTGCGATCTCGAGGTCGTTCTCGAGATCCTCGCCTCCGCTGAAGGTTTCGCCGTCCTACCGATGGGTGACAGCGCCTTCGCCGGGCGGACCGGCGAGAAGTTGTGGACCGGTATCGGCGAGGCCGTGGTCGCCCGCTGGGACGAAGTGGTGGACGCGGTCGATGCGATCGTCACCACCCCGGAGGTCGACGCCGAGGCACTCGCACAGGCGCGGGCGGAGTACGCGTCGGTGTCGAAGCTGACACTGGCCGACGCCGAGGACGACGTCGCCGCCTCCGACGCCGCACCCGAGACCCTGCCCGAGCTGGATCGCGCGCCGGAGCTCGAGTTCTGGGACGAGATCGGGATCGACTGCGTCTCGGTCACCGTCGACGGCGCCACCGGTTACACGTTGCGCTGCTATCTCGGTGAGGACCCGGTCTTCCTGGCCGAGTCGGGGCGGATCCAGCTCTTCACCGACACCGAACTGATGGCGACCTACCTCGCCGATCCCACCCCGAACCACACGATGACCAGGATCGAGGTGTTCGGCGACGTCCGCGACGAGGCCGCCACCGGTGACCTGGAGGTCGCGGTCGGAGCCGAGAACACCTACGTCATCGACGGTCTGATGCAACAGCTGATCAAGGGACCGGCGGCGGTGGACCGCCGGCAGCTGGAACTGGCGATCGAGCTGCTCAACGACGCGGCCACCGTCCGTGGCGACGACGAGACCGCCGAGGCACTGGGCAGTGCGACCCCGCTGGGCTTCCTGGTCAACGCCACGTTGCGGCCGGACGCGGCCCGGATCCAGCCCCGCCCGCCGTTCACCGACGAGGTCACCGCCTGGAACGTCGTCGTCGAGACCTTCCTGGCCACCCTGGACTGGCACCCCGAGCGCACCGCCCCGGTCGAGGCCTGACCGATCGTGGTGGGTGACGCCGCGCTACCCCGGATCCTCACGGATCCGGGGTATGCGGCGATCTACCAGGCCCTGCTGACCGAAACGAGCCGGCTCGGGCCGTTCGAGGTGCGGTACCGGAAATCGGCCGTGCAGTTGGTCCGTCCCGACGGCGCCGGCTTCGCGGCAGTGGCCCCCGGATCCGATGGGCTGACCCTGACCGTGGTGGTCGACACGGTGCTGACGTCGCCGCGACTGTCCGCCGCGCTACCGGTGTCCGGCGAGGCCTGGAACCAGCGGGCGACCATCGGCGCGGTGTCCGAGGTCGATGACGACGTGCTCGACTGGCTGGCCGCCGCCTACCACCGGACTTGAGTCGTCAGACCGCCGCGTGGCAGGCGGCCTCCAGGCTGATGCCGAGCGGGCCTGTCACGAAGCCACCGCAGTAGTCGGGGTGATAGTCCGAATGCACGGCGGGGGCGAGCTCCTCGGTGCCGCCGGCGGTCAGCGCGGCGGCGTGGAAGGCGTCGACCTCGGCGCGGCTCCGCGCAGTGAGAGCCAGGTGGCTTCCGGTGCCGACGGTGCCCTTCCCCAGCAGCCAGAAGAACGGCTTCACGTCCCGCCGGCCGAACCCGACCATGGCACACTGACCGGGGAAGGCCGGGATGGTCAGGATGCGCACAACCTACGGTGTCGGTGATTCAGGACAGATCGTGTCCGCTGCGGGTGACCGACTGCGATGCGTGCCCCGCCACCGACCGGTCACCTGGGCGTCACCGCGGAGTCACCCACCACCACCGTGGCGTGGCGCCCGCTGCGGTACGGTGCCTGGATGTCGACCCGCAGCGGCCTGGAGCTGACCACCGAGACCATCCGCCGGGCCCCGAAGGTCCTGTTGCATGATCACCTCGACGGCGGTCTGCGGCCGTCGACGGTCATCGACC
Organism: Nakamurella sp.; assembly: GCA_039916325.1. GTDB lineage: Bacteria > Actinomycetota > Actinomycetes > Mycobacteriales > Nakamurellaceae > Nakamurella. The sequence goes on from JBDSLP010000240.1 coordinate 20,549, forward strand.
TGGCCGCCGCGATCGGGCACGATCTCCCCGCGGACAACCCCGCGGAGCTGGCTCGCTGGTTCGTCACCGCCGCGAGCTCGGGCAACCTGGTCGAGTACCTGGAGACCTTCGCGCACACCGTCGCCGTCATGCAGACCCGGGAGGCGCTGACCCTCGTCGCGTCGGAGTGCGCGCAGGACCTCGCAGCCGACGGCGTCGTCTACGCCGAGGTGCGCTTCGCCCCCGAGCTGCACACCGAGCAGGGCCTGTCCCTCACCACGGTGGTGGAGTCGGTGTTGGCCGGCTTCGCCCACGGCGAGCAGTTGGCCGCGCAACATGGCCACCCGATCGTCGTGCGGGCGCTGCTGACCGCGATGCGGCACGCCGCCCGGTCCCGGGAGATCGCCGAGCTGGTGGTCGCCTACCGCGACCAGGGTGTGGCCGGTTTCGACATCGCCGGTGCGGAAGCGGGTTTCCCGCCTTCGCGGCACCTGGACGCCTTCGAGTATCTGAGCCGGGAGAACGCGCACTACACCATCCACGCCGGTGAGGCGTTCGGGCTGAAGTCGATCTGGGAGGCGCTGTCCTGGTGCGGCGCCGACCGGCTCGGTCACGGTGTCCGGCTGATCGACGACATCACCGTCGCTGACGACGGAGTCGTGCTGCTGGGCCGGCTGGCCAACTACATCCGTGACACCCGGGTGCCGTTGGAGATGTGCCCGACGTCCAACGTGCAGACCGGCGCAGCGGCGTCCATCGACGAGCACCCGCTGGGGCTTCTGGCTCAGTTGAAGTTCCGGGTCACCGTCAACACCGACAACCGGCTGATGAGCGGCTGCTCGATGACCAGCGAGATGAACGCGGTGGCAACTGCTTTCGGCTACGGCTGGGCCGAACTGCAGTGGCTGACCCTGAACGCCATGAAATCCGCGTTTCTGCCCTTCGACCACCGGTTGTCGCTGATCAACAACGTCATCAAGCCGGGCTACACGGCGCTGCTCGCCGGCTAGCCCCGGATCCGGTATGAGAACAGCCGCATGTGGCGGTTTTGATACCGGATCCGGACGGCTCAGCGCAGCACATCGAGGATCAGCGCGGTTCCCGGCACCGTGGTGCCGGGTGCGGCCAGTGTGAGCGCCGCCTCCACCAACGCCACCGCATCGGTGACCCGGTCCTCGTCGTCGGTGCACAACTCGAACACCGGCTGCCCGACGCGCACCGGCTCCCCCGGCTTGGCCAGGCACAGCACACCCGCCGCCGCCTGCACGGCGTCCTCCTTGCGAGCCCGTCCGGCGCCGAGTCGCCAGGCGGCCACCCCGACCCCCATCGCATCCAGACCGGCGACAGTGCCCTCGGCCGACGCCCGCACGACGTGCCGCACCCGGGGCTCGGGCAGGTCGGCGTCCGGATCGCCGCCCTGACCGCGGATCATCGCCCGCCAGGTGTCCATCGCCGCACCGCCGGAGAGCACGGTCGCCGGGTCGGTCCCGATGCCGGCCAACGCGAGCATCTCCCGGGCCAGGGTCAGCGTCAGCTCGACGACATCGGCCGGGCCGCCGCCGGCCAGTACCTCCACCGCCTCGGCCACCTCCACCGCGTTGCCGGCAGCGCGGCCCAGCGGCGTCGACATCGCCGACAGCACCACCGTTGTCGTCACGCCATGCGCCCGTCCGATGGCCATCATCGATCGGGCCAGCGCGGTGGCGGTGTCCTGGTCGGGCATGAACGCTCCGGCCCCGACCTTGACGTCCAGGACCAGCGCCGGGGTGCCCTCGGCGATCTTCTTGCTCATGATCGACGCGGAGATCATCGGGATGGACTCCACCGTCGCGGTGACGTCGCGCAGCGCGTACAGCTTCCGGTCGGCCGGCGCCAGGTCCGCCGACGCCGCACAGATCACCGCACCGACCTCGCGCAGCTGGTCGACCATCCGGTCGGCGGACATCGCCGCGGACCAGCCGGGGATGGCCTCCAGCTTGTCCAGCGTGCCGCCGGTGTGGCCGAGACCGCGACCGGACAGCTGCGGCACGGCTGCCCCGCAGGCGGCCACCAACGGTGCCAGGACGAGCGAGACCTTGTCTCCCACACCGCCGGTCGAATGCTTGTCGACGACCGGCCGACCGATCCCGGCCAGGTTGAGCCGGATCCCGGAGTCGATCATCGCCGCCGTCCAGGTGGCGGTCTCGGTCGGGGTCATGCCGTTGAGGTAGATCGCCATCAACAGCGCCGACATCTGTTCCTCGGCAACGGCTCCCGCGGTGTAACCGGCGACGGTCCAGCGGATCTGGTCATCGGTCAGCGGCTGCCCGTCGCGTTTGGCACGGATGATGTCGACAGCGGTGAAGACCGGGCTCATCGGATCAGTATGGACGCGGTCCCTGCCGATATCCGTTCGGACGGCCGGTGTCCGCCTGGCATCATCGGGGGCGTGACCGCGACGCTGAAGGCCCAGGGCCTGGGGGCCGGGTTCGGCGACCGCACCCTGTTCATCGATTTCGACCTGGTCATCGCACCGGGCGACGTGGTCGGACTGGTCGGAGCCAACGGGGCCGGCAAGTCCACCCTGCTGAAACTACTGGGTGGGATCGACGCCCCCGTCGAGGGCCGGGTGAGCCTGTCGCCGACGGACGCGACGGTGGGTTACCTGCCGCAGGAGGTGGAGCGGCGGGTCGGCGAGACCGTCAGCGGGCATCTCGCCCGCCGGACCGGGGTGGCCGACGCACAACGGGATCTCGACGCAGTGACCGAGGCCCTGACGGCCGGCGAGCCCGGCGCGGACGACGCGTTCACCCCGACTCTGGACCGCTGGCTCGCGCTCGGCGGCGCCGACCTGGAGAGCCGGACCGGCGCGGTGCTGGCCGATCTCGGCCTGGACGTCGACTCCGAGATGCCCATGACCGGACTCTCCGGCGGGCAGGCCGCACGGGTCGGGCTGGCCGCGCTGGTGCTGTCCCGGTACGACGTGCTGCTGCTCGACGAGCCGACCAACGACCTCGACCTGGACGGGCTGGCCCGGCTGGAGCGGTTCGTGACCGAATCGCGGACGGCGATCGTGGTGGTCTCCCACGACCGCGAATTCCTGGCCCGCTGCGTGACGTCGGTGGTCGAGCTGGACCTGGCTCAGCAGCAGGTCAGCGTCTACGGCGGCGGCTACGACGCCTACCTGGCCGAGCGCGAGGTGGCCCGTCGGCACGCCCGCGAAGCCTTTGAGGAGTACGCCGACAAGCGCGACCAGCTCAAGGACCGTGGTCAGATGCAGCGGACCTGGATGGACGTCGGGATCCGCAAGCAGGCCATCGCGAAGAAGAAGGACAACGACAAGATCGGCCGGGCGTCCCGGATCGAGCAGACCGAGAAGCAGGCGGCCAAGGTCAGCCAGACCGACCGGATGCTGGAGCGGCTGCCCGAGGTGGCCGAGCCGCGCAAGGAGTGGAAGCTGCAGTACACGATCCAGACTGCGGGTCGGTCGGGCTCAGTGGTGGCGACACTGCGCGACGCGGTCGTCCAGCGCAGTGGTTTCACCCTCGGCCCGACGAGCCTGCAGGTCGACCTGGGCGACCGGATCGGCGTGACCGGGCCGAACGGCGGCGGCAAGTCGACGCTGCTGTCGCTGCTGCTCGGCCGGTTGGAGCCGACGAGCGGATCGGCGTCGCTGGGGTCGGGAGTGCAGATCGGCGAGGTCGACCAGGCGCGTCAACTGCTGACCGGGTCGGGGACGTTGCTGGAGGCGTTCGAGGCGGAGGTACCGGAGTGGGCGCCGAACGACATCCGGACGTTGCTGGCCAAGTTCGGGCTGGGCTCACACCACGTCACCCGGCCGACCACCACCGCGTCGCCGGGTGAGCGGACCCGGGCGGCGATGGCGCTGCTGCAGGCCCGCGGGGTGAACCTGCTGGTGCTGGACGAGCCGACGAACCACCTGGACCTGCCGGCCATCGAGCAGCTGGAATCGGCGCTCGAGACTTATCTCGGCACGCTGCTGCTGGTCACCCACGACCGCCGGATGCTCGACGCGGTCCGGCTCAACCGACGCTGGTACGTCGAGGGCGGGATCGTGACCGAGCGCTGAGCATTGCGGCCCGCGTCATCCGGTGAGCGACCGTGCAGCGTCCCACCCCTTGCGGAGTCGCGCCAGTTGTCGCCGCAGATGGACGACCCGGATCATCACCGCGGCCGTGATCAGTACACCCGACACCGACCCCGAGGACCCAGCGCCGCACCGTCCGCGGGCTCGGGTTCTACTTTTCCGCCGCCGCCAGCAAAGGATACGGACGAAACCGGCGACTCGGGCAACCTTCAGCAGACCCGTCACCGTCTGTTCCTCGGGACGACGAGAGGACCTGGCCACCATGGGCAGACGAATGCGGGCGGTGCTGGTGGCAGCAGGTGTGGCAGGGCTACTGACCGTAGCCGGACCGGGGTCGGCGTCCGCCTGCAGCTGCATGACGCCGGTGCTCGCCGACCAGTTGGTGTCTCCCGAGATCGTGGCCGCATTCACCGGGACACCCGACCGTGTCGACGTTCCCACCGGCCCGGGTTCCAGGTCCGACGAGCACGAGACCTGGACGTTCGTGGTCGACGCGGTGCACAGGGGGACGGTGGGGCGCACCACCGAGGTGAGCACGGCGGTCAGCAGCTCATCGTGCGGGGTGGAATTCCGGGCCGACCGCCCGGGCCACCGACCGCTCAGGCGTCCTTGAGCTCGCCCCAACCGTGCCAGCGCTCGATGGTCAGGTGGGTGTAGACCCGCGGGCTGACCCGGTCGGGGTACGGGCGGCCGCCGTAGTGCACCGAGAGCCGGTCGATCTGGCGGAGTTCGACATCGTCGAGGATCTCGCCGACCCGGCCCTGGACGCTGGCCTGGGTGTACCAGCTGGCTTCGGACAACGCGGTCAGCGAGACCCGGGGGTCGTTGCGCAGATGCGCGAGCCTGGCCCGGCCGGCGTCCAGGCCCAGCAGGATGGTCCCGTCGTCCTCCAGCAGGTACCAGGTGGCGACCGAGACCGGTCGCCCGTCCTTGGCCACGGTCGCCATCACGGCGGGGTTGGGGAGTTTCAGGAACTCCCGGATGCGGTCCGGGACCGGGGTCGAAGGCATGAGCCGACTTTACCCAGCGAGCCCGGTCGCCGGCCGTTCCGAACGGTCAGCGGATCAGATCCAACCCGAGGTCCAGCGCCGGCGCGGAGTGGGTCAGCGCCCCGACGGCGATGAAGTCGACCCCCGTCCGGGCGACCTCCCGCGCCCGGTCCAGCGTCAGCCCGCCGGACGCCTCCAACCGCACTCCGGCGAACGCTGCGACCCGGGCCACTGCGGTCACCGTGTCGGGGAGCGAGAAGTTGTCCAGCAGGACGAGTGTCGCGCCGTGGTCCAGCGCCTCGTCCAGCTGCGCCAGGGTGTCTACCTCGACCTCCAGGTCGATCTCCGGCCGCAAGCTTCGTACCGCGGCGATCGCGGCCCCCACCGATCCGGCGGCGGCGACGTGGTTGTCCTTGATCAGCGCGGCGTCCCCCAGCGACATCCGGTGGTTCTGCCCGCCGCCGCAGCGCACCGCGTACTTCTCCATCGCGCGTAACCCGGGAAGGGTCTTGCGGGTGTCCCGGATGACCGCACCGGTACCGGCGACGGCGTCCACCCAGCGCCGGGTCGCGGTGGCGATGCCGGACAGGTGGGTCAGCAGGTTCAGCGCCGTCCGTTCCGCCGTGAGCAGCCCGGACACCGGTCCGGACATCCGAAGGGCGACGCTTCCCGGGACCAGCGGCGCCCCGTCGGCCAGGGTCGCCGCCACCTCGAGGTCACCGCCGGTCACCTGGTCGAAAACGGCCACCGCGATGGGAACCCCGGCCAGCACCCCGGTCTCGCGACTGATCACCGCGGCCGTACCGCGGACCAGCGGTCCCACGGTGGCCAGTGTCGTCACGTCGGGCCCGTCGCGTAGGTCCTCCCGCAACGCGGCCGCGATCAACAGGTCGACCTCGTCGGACCGCAATCCGGCCGCCATCAGCGCGGCCTCCTGAGCCGCCCACGCCTGCACGCTCATCGGTTCAGCGCCTCCAGTCGACCCGGTGCCCGATCATCCAGCACCGGCCCGCCGTTGCGCCAGGACACGAAGAGCGACCCACCCGGCCGACCGTGGACGTCGTCGGTGCGGACGTGGCACCCCACGCTGGCGGTCCGGGCCAGCGCCGCCGTCAGCAACGCCGCGCTGACCTGGGCGAGATTGGTCGCCTCGACCGTGTCCCGACCGACACCGGAGGTGCTGCACAGGATCTGCTCGGCGACCCGGCGACAGGTCCCCAGCCCCAGCGGATCCCGCCCGACGCCGGCGTGGCGGCTCATCAGGCGCTGTAGCTCGTCGCGGGCCTGCGACGACCGCCAGACGGTCGACAATGGTTTCATTGCAACCGGTCCGGTATCCGTCACCGGCTCAGCCGCGATGACCGCCGCCGCCCGCTCCCCCATCACCAGACCCTCCAGCAGGGAGTTGGACGCCAACCGGTTCGCTCCGTGCAGGCCGGTCCGGGCCACCTCGCCGACCGCGTACAGACCGGGCACGGAGGTCCGCCCCGCCCGGTCCGTCCACACCCCGCCGCAGCTGTAGTGCGCCGCCGGCGACACCGGCAGCAGATCCCGCTCCAGCCGCAGTCCCAGCGCGCCCGCAGCGGCCGTCACCGTGGGGAACCGGTGCCGGACGTCCGGCACCGCACGGCAGTCCAGGAACACGTGATCACCCACGCCGCCACGGTCCTCGGCCATCCGGCGGGTGACGGCCAGCGCCACCACGTCCCGCGGCGCGAGATCGCCGAGCGGATGCACGCCGGCCAGCACCGACTGTCCCGTGGCGTCGACCAGGGTCGCACCGGCACCGCGCAGTGCCTCGGTCACCAGATCGCGCCGACCGTTCGCCGGACCCGCCCACAGCGCCGTCGGGTGGAACTGGACGAACTCCAGGTCGGCGGTCACCGCACCGGCCCGCAGCGCCATCGCCACCCCGTCGGCGGTGGCCACCGCCGGGTTGGTGCTCGAGGCGTAGAGCTGACCGAGCCCGCCGGTGGCCAGCACCACCGCGGTGGCCCGCACCAGCCCGGTCAGACCATCCGGATCGAGTACCCACAGCCCACCCGCACTGCCGTCTGCGGCCAGTGCCACGTCCACCGCAATGTGGTCGGCCAACGTCGTCGGCCGCCCGGTGGCGTCGGCCAGCACCCGCTCGACCTCCGCGCCGGTCGCGTCTCCCCCGGCGTGGATGATCCGGTCCGCGTGATGACCCCCCTCGCGGGTCCGCAGCAGGGCACCGGACCGGGCGGTGTCGAACCGGGCTCCCCGCCCCAGCAGCCGGGTCACCGCCCGCGGACCGTCCGCGAGGATGTCCCGCGCGGCGGTCGGGTCACACAGACCCGCGCCGGCGGCCAGCGTGTCGGCCAGGTGGGCGGCCACCGTGTCCCCGGCCGCCGCGTCGACCACCGCGACGCCGCCCTGGGCCCACCGGGTGCTGCCGTCGAGGATCGCGGACTTGGTCACGACCAGCACCGACAGGCCGAAGTCGGCGGCGTCCCGGGCGCACGTCAGCCCGGCGACCCCGGACCCCACCACGACCACGTCGACCGTGACCTCCCAGGCCGTCACTCGCCACCGCCCGAGCGCCCGATGGCGATCATCGCCTCGACGGCACCCCGGGCGGCGGCGGCGGTCTCGAGGTCGACGTGCACCTCGTCGCGGCCGTCCCGGAGCGACGCGAGCAACTTTTCCGGGGTGATCATCTTCATGTAGTGACAGGAGGCCCGGTCGTTGACCGGCCGGAAGTCGATCCCCGGTGCCGCCTTGCGCAGCTGGTGGATCATCCCGATCTCGGTGGCGACGAGGACACTGCGGGCGCTCGTGGCCCGCGCCCGGTCGACCATCCCGCCGGTGGACAGGATCTGCACCCGCGACGCCTCGACGATGCCGGCACCGGCCAGGTAGATCGCGCTCGTCGCACAGCCGCACTCGGGATGGATGAACAACTCGGCATCCGGTACCGCCGCCGCTCGCTCGGCCAACTGTGCACCGTTGATCCCGGCGTGCACGTGGCACTCGCCGCCCCAGACGTGCATGTTCTCCCGGCCGAGCGTGCGCCGGACGTGCGCGCCGAGGAACTGGTCGGGGCCGAACAGCACCTCACGGTCGGCCGGGATCGAGGCGACCACCTCGACGGCGTTGGAACTCGTGCAGCAGATGTCGGTCTCGGCCTTCACCGCCGCTGTGGTGTTGACGTAGGACACCACCACCGCACCCGGATGCTGGGACTTCCACTCGCGCAGCTGCTCGACGGTGAGCGAGTCGGCCAGCGAACACCCGGCCCGCGCATCCGGGATCAGCACCGTCTTGGCCGGCGCCAGGATCTTGGCCGTCTCGGCCATGAAGTGCACACCGCAGAACACGATGGTCGACTGCGGAGCGGAAGCGGCGATCCGGGACAGAGCCAGCGAGTCCCCCACGTGATGGGCGACGTCCTGGATGGCGGGCAGCTGGTAGTTGTGCGCCAGGATCACCGCGTCGCTCTCGTCGGCGAGTCGGCGAACCTGGGCGGCCCAGACCAGATGGTCGGTCTCGGCGGTGGTGATCACCTCGGTGCGGGTGGGCTCGCGGTGCAGGACGGACATCGGTCGTCTCCCGTTCGACGGCGGCTCGCCGCGTCACTGACGGACCGGCGCTAGTTTTCGACTATTAGTCGAAAACAACTCGAGGCTAGCACGACGGTGCTGGCGGGGTCCGCGCCGTAATCTCGACTGCTGTGACCCCTGACCCGCCGCCGAGCACCCCGATCCGGCACGAGGTCCTGGCCGCCGTGTTCAGCGTGCGGGCCGACGATCAGGGCTTCGCCTCCCTGCACGTGCTCATCTGGCAGCGCGCCCAGGCCCCTGACGCCGGCCGGTGGGCCCTTCCCGGCGGCGGCCTGGGCCCCGACGAGGATGTCGAAGGCTCCATGCGACGCCATCTCGCGGACAAGGTCGACCTGGCCGAGGTCGCGCATCTGGAGCAGCTCGCAACGTTCTCCGCCCCGGGCCGGGTACCCGGTGAGCGGGTGGTGGCGACCGGGTTCGTCGGGCTGGTGCCGTGGGGGGTCAGTCCGTCGCTGCCGCCGGACACCGCATGGCGGTCACTGGACCATCTGCCGGCGACCGCGCTGGACCACGGTCGGATCATCGACCGGGCCCACGAGCGACTACGCGGGAAGCTCTCCTACACCAACATCGCGTTCGCGCTGGCCCAGGAGGCGTTCACCATCGCGGCCCTGTCCCGGATCTACTACGCGGTGCTGGGCCATCACGTCGACCCGACCAACCTGCAACGCATCCTCGGCCGGCGCGGCATGCTCGAGCGCACCGGCGGAACCACCTCCCCTGGCCGGGCCGGCGGGCGTCCGGCGGCGCAGTTCACGTTCACCACCCGCGAGCTCCGGGTCACCGACCCGTTCGCCGCGTTCCGGCCGCCGGACCGCTGAGCCCTGCGGGGTCGAAAAGCACACGGCGGCCCGCTCGCCGGGATCAGCCCGGCAGGTGCTCCGGGCCGAAGGCGTCGGGCAGCACCCAGCTCATCGGCTGGATGCCGGAGGGGGTGTCGACCAGGAGGTCGGGGCCGCCGAACTCGTAGATCACCTGGCGGCAGCGGCCACAGGGCATGAGCAGCTCACCCGCACCCGACCGACAGGCCAGCGCGACGAGCCGGCCACCACCGGTCAGCCGCAGCTGACCGACCAGCGTGCACTCGGCGCACAGGCCCAGCCCGTACGAGGCGTTCTCCACGTTGCAGCCGGTGATGATCCGGCCGTCGTCCACCACTGCAGCGACCCCGACCTGCAGTCCGGAGTACGGGCAGTAGGCCCGGTGGGCTGCTTCGACGGCCAGCCCGCGGAGCTCGTCCCAGTCGAGTTCGGTCGTGACCACGTTCAATGGTTGTCCCCGGATCGGTACGGCAGCCCGGCGTGCGCCGGTGGTCTGAGTCGTTGCGAGGCCACCGCCAGCACCAGCAGCGTCACTACGTACGGCGTGATCGCCACCAGGTCCGAGGTCAGCGCGTCCACGGTCAGCCACAGGACCAGGAACCCGACGCCGCAGGCCGCCGCGACGGCGGCCGCGGCCTTCCGACCGCGGCTCAGCTGCAGCCCGGCGATCAGGACCAGCACGATCGCCACGAACAGGAACAGCGCCGGGATGGCGCTCTTGCCCAACAGCTGCAACGCGTCGGTGAAGCCGAACAGCGAGGCTCCGCCCAACAGGCCGGCGGGCCGCCAGTTGCCGAAGATCATGATGGCCAGGCCGATGTATCCGCGATTCGCGGTCTGGCCCTCCCGGTAGGCCGAGCTCGCGACGATGGCCAGGAACGCACCGCCGAAGCCGGCCAGCCCGCCGCTGATCGTCATGGCCAGGTAACGCAGCCGGATCACCCGGACGCCGAGGCTCTCCGCAGCCGCCGGCGCCTCACCGGAGGACCGTAGCCGCAGACCGAACGCGGTCCGCCAGAGGATGAACGCCGTCAGCGGGACCAGCAGCAACGCCGCGATGGTCGCCCACGACAGGTCGGTGAGCACGCCGCGGACCACGCCCGCAGCGTCGGAGATCACCGGGATCTTCTCGTCGTAGAGCGATCCGAGCAGGTCCGAAGTCGGTTGCCCACCCACCGCGCCGCCGGCCAGGTACGGCGCGGTCAACGATTGGATCGGAGCCAGCTGCGGCGGCGACTTCGAGACACCACCACCGGGCTGCCCGTTGAAGAAGATCTCCGACAGGTACTGGGTCGCCCCCAGCGCCAGGATGTTGATCGCCACGCCGCTGATGACGTGGTCGACGTTGAACTTCACCGTGGCCGTCGCGTGGATGAGACCACCCAGCGCCCCGCCGGCGATACCGAGCAGGATGCCGGTCCAGGGACCGAACTTCCACGCGCCGTAGGCGCCGAACCAGGTGCCGAGGATCATCATCCCCTCGATACCGATGTTGACGATGCCGACCCGTTCGGCCCACAGCCCGGCCAGGCCGGCCAGCAGCAACGGGATCGACAGCCGCAGCGTCGCCGAGACGGTGCCGGGCGCGGTCAGCTCGTCGGCGCCGGTGATGACCCGCACGATCGACAGCACGACGAACAACACCGCCGCGGCCAGGATCAACCGGCCGCTGGAGGAGCCGAGCAACCGCCGGATCCGGCGACCGGGGTCGGGGGCGGCGTCGGCGGAGGAAGGCGCCACCCTGGTCAGCTGGTCCGGGCCGATGCCCGCGGTGGTGCGTTCCGGGTCTTGTGTCATCGCTCGACTCCTCGGCGCTCCGGGCCTCGCTCGCTGGCGCTCACTCGTGTCCTCGCCCGGTCGTCGTCTTCGGTGTCATACCGCCACCGTCTCGCTGGCGAGAGCCCGGGAGGTGCCCCGTGCCGTGCGTTTGTCCAGCCAGCGCCCCACCAGCCCGTTGACCACCACGACCGTCAGCACGACGATGCCCTGGATGATGTCGACGATGGACTTCGGCACGTCCTGGATCTGCAGGATTCCCGACGACGCCTGCAGGAAGCCGAACAGCAACGCCGCCACGACGATGCCACCAGGGTGGTTGCGGCCGAGCAGCGAGACCGCGATACCGGTGAAGCCCAGGCCACTGGCCAGGCCCGGCCGGTAGGAGTGCTCATCGACCATCAGCGCCTGCATGCCGACCAGCCCGGCGATCGCCCCGGAGATCATCATCGAGCGGATGATCATCTTCTTCGAATCGATCCCCGCGGTCTGGGCGGCCACCGGATTGAGCCCGGACGAGCGCAACTGGAAGCCGAAGGTGGTCCGGAAGACCATCAGCCAGACCAGCAGCGCCACGACCAGAGCGAGGACGAAGTACCAGGCCAACGACCCGTTGCCGGTGGAGAGCATGCTGCCGATCCAGCCGTTCTCCGGCAGCGGTTTCGTCTTGACGTCCAGTGACACCCGCCCGGTGCTGTCGATCTTCTCGAAGCGGAAGAATGAGTTGTAGAGGTAGGCGGTGAAGCCGATCGCGATGGCGTTGAGCATGATCGTCGAGATCACCTCGTTGACCCCACGGCGCACCTTGAGCACCGCGGCGATCCACGCCCACGCCGCACCCGCGAGCATCGCCACCAGCAGGATGAGCAGGATCTGCAACGGTCCCGGCAGCACCAGCGCGGAGCCGACCACCGCGGCGGCCAGCATGGCCACCCGGTACTGGCCCTCGACGCCGATGTTGAACAGGTTCATCTTGAACCCGATCGCCACCGCACACCCCGACATGATCAGCGGACCGGCCCGTTTCGCCGCGTCCAGCAGCTGGGTCGGCTGGGTGCCGTAGTCGAACATCTGCCTGTAGACGGAGATCGCGTGGTGCCCGGTGACCTGCAGCAGCAGCCCACCGAGGACGAAGGCGATGGCGACCGCCGCCAGGGAACTGAGCGCGGTGTATCCCAACCGCTGCCAGCCGGCCCGATCCATCAGGCGACCTCCTGCTCTCCGCCGGTCATGTACGTGCCCAGCAGTTCGGGGGTGGCCTCGCCGGGCGTCAGCGAGGCGGTGATCCGGCCGTCGTACATCACCAGGATCACATCCGACAGGGCGAGCACCTCGTCCAGGTCGGCGGAGATCAACAGCATCCCGGTACCGCGGTCGCGGGCCTGCCGCAGCTCGTCCCAGATCGTGGCCTGGGCGCCGACGTCGACCCCGCGGGTGGGGTGCGCGGCGATCAGCACGTTCGGGTCGGACTCGAGCTCGCGTCCGACGATCAGCTTCTGCTGGTTGCCGCCGGACAACGCGAAGGCGGGCACCGTCTCGCTGGGGGTGCGGACACCGAAAGTGCTGATGAGGGCACGGGTGTCGGCGCGGATCGCCGCGGCGTTGACGAACGGCCCGCTACGGAACTTCGGCTCGATCTCGCGACCCAGCAACGCGTTCTCCCACAGCGGGGCGGACAGCATCAGGCCCTCGCGGTGCCGGTCGAACGGGATGTAGCCGATGCCCTCACCGCGGGTCTGCTGGGCAGTCAGCTCGGTGATGTCGCGCCCGCCCAGGCGGATGGTGCCCGATGCCAGCGGCCGGAGGCCCATGATGGCTTCGCACAGCTCGAATTGGCCGCTGCCCTCGACCCCGGCGACCCCGACGATCTCGCCGCTGTGGACCGTGAGCGAGACGTGGTCGACCAGGTCCTTAGCCCCGACGCCGGCCACCACCACGTCGTCCAGCTGCAGCCGGATCTCGTCGGCGATCTCGGTGGCCCGCGGTTCGGAGGTGGGTAGCTGGAAACCGACCATCATCTCCGAGAGCTGCTTGCGGTCCACCGTGGCCGGCTTGACCGCACCGACGGTGGTGCCGGCCCGGATCACCGTGATGTCGTCGGCGACCGCGAGGACCTCGTCGAGCTTGTGGGAGATGAAGATGATGGTGGCGCCGTCGGCGACCAGCAGTTTCAGGCTGTCGAACAGCTCGTCGACCTCCTGAGGCACCAGTACGGCCGTCGGCTCGTCCAGGATCAGGATCCGGGCGCCGCGGTAGAGGACCTTGATGATCTCCACCCGCTGCCGGTCACCGACACCGAGCTCGGCGACCAGCCGCTGCGGATCGATGTGGCTGCCGATCAGCCGGGCACAGTCGGAGAACCGTCGAGCCGCGGTCTTGAGGTCGATCCGGCCGCCCTTCTGCGGTTCCGAACCGAGGATGACGTTCTCCAGCACGGTCAGGTTGTCGGCCAGCATGAAGTGCTGGTGAACCATCCCGATACCGGCCGCGATGGCCGCGGACGGGGACTTGAAGGACACCTTCACGCCGTTGACGTGGATGGTCCCGGCGTCGGGCTGGTGCATCCCGTAGAGGGTCTTCATCAACGTGGACTTACCGGCGCCGTTCTCCCCGACGATCGCGTGGATGGTGCCCGCCTCGACCTTGAGCCAGACGTCCTTGTTGGCGATCACCCCCGGGAAGCGCTTCTCGATGCCGTCCAGCTCGACGGCCGGCGGCCCGGTCCGCGGATGGTCGGACGCGCCTTCAGCCGGGGGCACCGGCACGGGACTGCTCACGGGTCAACCTCTCTCATGCTGGAAACGCAGCGGAGTCCCGGGACCACCGCCCCGGGACTCCGACTGTCACATCACTGCTCCACACCCACCGCCGGTCGAGGACCGACCGGTGCGATCAGGCCTTGGCCGGATCGGTCGGGACGGTGATCTCGCCGTCGACGATCATCTTCTTGTACGCCTCGAGCTGCGGCACGACGTCGTCGAGGTAGCCGCCCGAGGTGGAGTAGCCGACACCATTGGTGGACAGGTCGAAGAGCTTGGTGCCACCGGCGGTGTCACCGGCCTGGACCTGTTCGATGGTCTGGTAGACCGCCTCGTCGACCCGCTTGATCATCGAGGTGAGGATGACCTTCTGCTGATCCGGGGTGGCCAGCAGGTACTGGTCGGAGTCGACCCCGATGGCCCACTTCTGGGTGCCGGCGGCGGTCGCCTCGGTCGCGGCGTCGATGGTGCCCGAACCGGACCCGCCGGCGGCGCTGTAGATGATGTCCGTTCCCCCGGAGTACCAGTTCTTGGCGATCTCCTTCGCCTTGTCCGGCGAGTTCCACGCCGCGTTGTCACCCTCGGCACCCAGGTACTGCGAGTCGATCTTGATGTCCGGCGCGACGGCCTTGGCCCCGGCCCGGTAGCCCGCCTCGAACCGCTTGATCAGCGAGCCCTCCTGGCCACCGATGAATCCGATCTTGCAGGTGGTGCTCTTGAGCGCGGCCGCGGCGCCGACCAGGAAAGATCCCTGCTCCTCGGCGAAGACCAGACTCTTGACGTTGGGCTCGTCGACGACGGAGTCGATGATCGCGTAGGTCAGGTCCGGGTTCGCGGCGGCCGCGGCGGCCACCGTGTCGGTCCACAGGAAGCCGACCGCGATGATCGGGTTGTTCTTGTTCTGGCTCAGGGTGTTCAGGTTCGGCACCCGGTCGTCGTCGCTGTTGGCCTCGAGCTCGGTGACCGTGACGCCGAGGCCGGTCTTGGCCTTGTCCGCGCCCGATGCGGCGGAGTCGTTGAACGTGCCGTCGCCCCGTCCGCCGGTGTCGAAGGCCAGCCCGACGTTGAGCGGGGTACCGCCGGTCGCCGCGGACACCACGGCCGACGACGTGGTGGACTCCGACGACATGGCGCTCATCGAGCCGGTCGCACCGGCCGATGCGGTGGCACAGCCGCCGGCACCGGCGGAGCCGGACGCCTCGGTGGTGGCTGCGGCGCTCGACGTGGTGCTCGTCGACGTGGCCGTGCCGGTGCTGCTGTTCCCGCAGGCCGCCAATGCGACGGCGGCGGCGGTCAGTCCTACGATCAGCCGAAGGCTGCGCGCTCGACGCACGATGATCTCCTTGTGTTCTCCGATGGGGCTGCCCACGCGCTGATCTGCGAAATCTCCGTCCCATCGACCGATCGGCGGGAAGTCCTGCGGCCGACCGACGACCAACGGCCGGAACCGGCGCACGGGCATTGCTCGCGGACGTTACCGCCGATTACGCCGGATGGGCTAGTCCCGACGCCCTCCGTGACCGAATCGTGCCCGGCCATAGCCCGCAGGACCCCGGATTCGGGTGCCGGTCCGTGCGGTGTGAGTGGAGGAGAACCGTTCGGGAATCCTCGTACCGCCCACTCGGGTAGCTCCACCGGGGCGTCCGTCACCCGGATGCAGATATGGGGTGTCTATGAAGTCACAGGTGCGCTGATGTCAGGTGCCAAGCAGGCCGGGACTACCATCGAACTCACACCTTTGGGCCGCCCCGGCCTATCGCGTCCGCCGCCGACGTCGGAGGTCCACCCGTCATGGCCAGTACCGTTGTCCGCCCTCGCCGGGGAGATCCCGGCGCCCGGCGTGGCTCGCTCTACCGCGGCGGGGAGGGTATGTGGTCCTGGGTGGCCCACCGGATCACCGGCGTGCTCACCTTCTTCTTCCTCTTCGCGCACGTCCTCGACACCGCGCTGGTGCGGGTCTCGCCGCAGTCGTACAACCTCATCATCGAGACGTATAAGAACCCGGTCGTCAACCTCATGGAGGTCGGGTTGGTGGGTGCGGTCCTGTTCCATGCCCTCAACGGCATCCGTGTCATGACCGTCGACTTCTGGTCGAAGGGTCCGCGGTACCAGCGTCCGATGCTCTGGGGCATCCTCGGCGTCTGGGTCCTGGTGATGATCCCCGGCACCTACTTCATGCTCGCGCGCACGTTCTCCAACCTGTTCGGCGGTGCCTGATGACCACGGTGTCCCCCAATCCGGCGGCTGCGGCGCCCACCGGAAGCGCCGAAGCCAACCAGGAGTCCTACCGCGGTATCGAGGCGCCGAATTCGGCGCGACGTCGGGTGACCGGCGGCAAGAACTTCGAGATGTACTCGTGGCTGTTCATGCGGATGAGCGGCATCGTGCTGGTCGTTCTCGTGCTCGGCCACCTTTTCATCATGAACATCCTCGACGGCGGCGTACACCGCATCGACTGGGGCTTCGTGGCGGGCCGCTGGGCCTCCCCGTTCTGGCAGATGTGGGATCTGACGATGCTGTGGCTCGCGGAGCTGCACGGCGCCAACGGCCTTCGCACCGTGATCAACGACTATTCCCGCAAGGACGGCACGCGTTTCTGGCTGACCATGCTGCTCTACGCCTCGGTCGTCCTGACCATCGGTCTCGGTAGCTTCGTGATCTTCACCTTCGATCCGTCCATGGGTGGCTGACATGCAGGTTCATAAGTACGACGTCGTGATCGTGGGCGCCGGCGGCGCCGGCATGCGGGCGGCCATCGAGTCGTCCCCGCGGGCCCGCACCGCGGTGCTGACCAAGCTGTACCCGACCCGGTCCCACACCGGCGCGGCGCAGGGTGGGATGTGCGCGGCCCTGGCCAACGTCGAGGAGGACAACTGGGAGTGGCACACCTTCGACACCGTCAAAGGTGGTGACTACCTGGTCGACCAGGACGCCGCGGAGATTATGTGCCGTGAGGCCGTGGACGCGGTGTACGACCTGGAGCGGATGGGGCTGCCGTTCAACCGGACCCCGGAGGGTCGTATCGACCAGCGCCGCTTCGGTGGTCACACCCGTAACCACGGTGAGGCCGCAGTCCGCCGGGCGTGCTACGCCGCGGACCGCACCGGCCACATGATCCTGCAGACGCTGTACCAGAACTGCGTCAAGCAGGGTGTGGAGTTCTTCAACGAGTTCTACGTGCTCGACGTCCTGATGTCAGAGAACCCGGACGATCCCGGGGCGGGTCCGGTCTGCTCCGGCGCGGTCGCCTACGAACTGGCCACCGGCGAGATCCACGTCTTCCACGCCAAGTCCGTCGTCTTCGCCACCGGTGGCGCCGGCAAGGTCTACAAGACCACCTCCAACGCGCACACCCTGACCGGCGACGGCATGGGCGTCATCTACCGCAAGGGTCTGCCGCTGGAGGACATGGAGTTCTACCAGTTCCACCCGACCGGCCTGGCCGGCCTGGGCATCCTGCTCACCGAGGGCGCGCGCGGCGAGGGTGCGATCCTGCGCAACGCCTCGGGCGAACGCTTCATGGAGCGCTACGCCCCGACCATCAAGGACCTGGCCCCGCGCGACATCGTCGCTCGGTCGATGGTGATGGAGGTCCTGGAGGGCCGCGGCGCCGGTCCGCACAAGGACTACGTACTGCTGGACTGCACCCACCTGGGCGCGGAGGTGCTGGAGACCAAACTCCCCGACATCACCGAGTTCGCCCGCACCTACCTGGGCGTCGACCCGGTCACCGAGCCGGTACCGGTGTTCCCGACGGCGCACTACGCGATGGGCGGCATCCCGACCACCGTCAACGGCGAGGTGTTGCGCGACAACGACCACGTCGTCCCCGGCCTCTACGCCGCGGGTGAGTGCGCCTGCGTCTCCGTCCACGGCTCCAACCGGCTCGGCACCAACTCGCTGCTGGACATCAACGTGTTCGGTAAGCGCAGCGGTATCGCGGCGGCCGACTACGCCAACCGCACCGAGCACGCCGCGGACGTGGCCAATCCCGCAGACATGGTCGTCTCCATGGTGGAGACGCTGCGATACGCCACCGGCGGTGAGCGGGTGGCCGACCTGCGTATCGAACTGCAGGCCACGATGGACGCCAACGCCGCGGTCTACCGCACCGAGACGACCCTCAAGCAGGCCCTACAGGACGTCCAGGTGCTCAAGGAGCGCTATGCGAACGTGTCCGTTCAGGACAAGGGCAAGAAGTTCAACACTGATCTCCTCGAAGCGATCGAGCTGGGCTTCCTGCTCGAACTTGCCGAGGTGATGGTCGTCGGTGCACTGAACCGCAAGGAGTCCCGCGGCGGACACGCCCGCGAGGACTACCCGAACCGGGACGACACCAACTACATGCGGCACACGATGGCGTACAAGTCAGATGCGGCCCTGGCTCCGCTGTCCAGCGACATCCGGATCGATTTCAAGCCTGTCACCATGACCCGCTACCAGCCGATGGAGCGTAAGTACTGATGACCAGCATCCTCGAAGCGCCGGCGCCCGCCCAGCACACGAACCCGCCACCGAAAGTTCCGGAGGGGGCCGTGACGGTCACGCTGCACCTGCAGCGCTTCAACCCCGAGACCGACGAGGCTCCGCACCTGGAGACCTACCGGGTCCCGGCGCTGCCGACCGACCGGGTGCTCAACCTGCTCCACTACGTCAAGTGGTACATCGACGGGTCGCTGGCGTTCCGGCGGTCGTGCGCGCACGGAGTCTGCGGCTCCGACGCGATGCGCATCAACGGCCGGAACCGGTTGGCGTGCAAGGTCCTCGTCAAGGATCTGATGTCGACCAAGGGCGACAGTGCCGAGGTCACCATCGAGCCGATCAAGGGTCTTCCGCTGGAGAAGGACATGATCGTCGACATGGAGCCGTTCTTCGCGGCCTACCGCTCCGTGAAGCCCTACCTCATCACCCACGGCAACGAGCCGACACGTGAGTGGATCCAGTCCGTCGACGACCGCGAGCGGTTCGACGACACCACCAAGTGCATCCTGTGCGCGGCGTGCACCACCTCGTGCCCGGTCTACTGGTCGGCCGACAGCTACGTCGGACCGGCGGCGATCGTCAACGCCCACCGCTTCATCTTCGACTCGCGCGACCAGGGCGCCGAGGAGCGATTGGAGATCCTGTCCGACGCCGAGGGCGTCTGGCGCTGCCGCACCACCTTCAACTGCACCGACGCCTGCCCCCGCGGCATCCAGGTCACCAAGGCCATCCAAGAGGTCAAACGGGCCCTGATGTTCCGCCGCATCTGACTCGGTGGTCCAGGAACACAGCCGGCTCCTCCCGTCCTCGCCGGGAAGGGGCCGGCTTTCGGTTGCGCGGCGGTGGGTGGCCGCGGCGCTCACAACTGGAGCACTGATCGGCGTCGGGGTCACCTCCGCGGCGGCTGAGGGCGAGTACCTGCCGCCGTCGGTCACGGTCGCTCCCCCGGACACCGCCGGGTGCGGCCAGCGGCAGACGCCGCCGCCGGCCGTGGACACCTCGGAGAACGTCGCCCCGGGGTCGGCCGCGCCCATCCCGCTACCGGTGCCGACGGAGCCGGTCGGCGGGCCGGCCCTGGGTAGCTGCGACTTCGTCCTCCCCGACGGAGCCCCGGCGGTACCGTCCGACATCTCGGCCGCCGCCTGGATGGTCGCCGACCTGACCACCGGGCAGGTGCTCGGCGGCAAGGACGTGCACGGCCGCTACCGACCGGCGTCCACGCTGAAGCTCCTCACCACCATCGTGGTGCTGCGCGAACTGACACGCCTGGACGAGCAGGTCACCGGCACCCAGGAGGACGCCGACCAGGAGGGCTCCCGGGTCGGGATGGGGGCCGGTGGCGTCTACACCGTCCGGGAGCTGCTCCAGGGGTTGCTGATGAACTCCGGCAACGACACCGCGAACGCGCTGGCCCGGGCGGGCGGCGGCGTCGAGGCGACGATCGCCGAGATGAACACCGTGGCAGCGTCGATCGGCGCGCTCGACACCCGGGCGGCGACCGTGTCCGGGCTGGACCGGGCCGGTCAGCAGACCTCGGCGTACGACCTCGCGCTGATCATGGATGAGGCGCTCTCACTCCCGCACTTCGCCCTACTGCTCGGCACCGCGACCGCGATGTTCCCCGGCTTCGACACCTACCCCGCCTTCGGGATCGCCAACGACAACAAGCTGCTGGCCCACTACCCCGGTGCGGTCGGTGGTAAGACCGGGTTCACCGACGATGCCGGCAACACCTACGTCGGCGTCGCCCAGCGGGGCGGTCACCGGCTCGTCGTGACGATGCTGGCCGGCACCCAGCAGCCGCGTCGGCAGTGGATGCAGGCCGCGTCGCTGCTGGACTGGGGTTTCGCCGTGACCACCGCGGGGCTCAACCCGGTCGGTCGGTTGGTCGAGCCCGGCGGTGATCTGAACGCCTCGAAAGCGGCCGAGTCGGCGGCCGAGACCCCGGGAGCCGCGGCGGCGTCGTCGGGGGTCGCCCCCTCCACAGGTGACGCCGCGTCCCCGGCGGCCACCACCGGGGTGGCGCCGGCCAGCGGCGGTACCGACGGCGGCGGCGCCGGCTGGTGGCCCGGCCTGGTGGCGCTGCTCGCGGTGCTCGCCGGGGCAGCCGTCGTGGTGGCGCGGCGTCGGCAGGGTGGGGCCGCTCGCCTGCCGGGACCGGACGCTTCGTCCTCGACGTCCCGGGACGACTGAGCGCTCAGGCGCGGGTCACGGCCAGCGCTGCGTCCAGCGCCGCCACCTGCGGCACCGCGTCCCCGATCGGGCGGACGACGACGGTGTCGGCACCGGCCTCCCAGAGCGCCTGCAGACCGCCGAGCACCTCCCCGACCGATCCCTGGAGGACGAAGATGTCATCGGGATCCACACCGAGCGGACCGGCGACGTCGACGCGCGCCTGCCGGGTCCGGTCCGCCGCGGCGGCCGGATTGTCGTCGATGAGCACATAGGCCAGCACCACGATCCGGTGGTCGCCGTCTCCGCGAGCCGGGCCGGGGCTCAGTCCGGTGCGGCCGGCGTCGATCAGGGTGCGGGCGGCGGCGATCTCGGTCGGGCCGGTGCCCTCGGCGAGGATCGTCCCGTCGGCGATCTCGCCGGACAGCCGCAGCGACTTCGGCCCGGTGACGCCGGCCAGCAGCCGGATCGGAGTGTGCGGTGGGTGCACCAGTGTCAGGTCCTCGATGTGTACCGACCGCCCGGCCAGCCGGACCCGCTCGCCGGCCAGGAGTCCGCGGACGACGGTGAACGTCTCGGCCAACAGCGTCAACGGCGACGGGACCGCCGCCCCGACCTCGCGCATCCAGGCCTGGACGCCGTGTCCGATGCCGGCCGTCACGCGACCGGGATGCAACCCGCCGAGAGTGGCGAGCTCCATCGCCAGCAGGGCCGGGTTGCGCAGTGGGGCCGGCACGATGCCGATTCCGACGTGCAGGCGCTGCGTGACGGCCAGCGCGGTGGCGGCGGCGGCGATCGCGCCACCCCAGCTGAGATCTTCGACCACCCAGACGTCATCCACCGAACCCAGCGCGTCCAAGGCCCGGCAGAGCGGGATCAGCTGTTCCGGCGGGGTGCTGCGGTCGATCATCACGCCGAGGCGGCCGGACGCGGCTGGGCTCGTCACCGGTGGATCCTGACCTGCCTGCCGCGGCCCGGCCCGCCCTGGCCGATCACCGGCGACGGCCGCGCATCCGTCCGGCGACCCAGCCGGCGGCGGCGCCGACCCCGAGCCCACCGGCCAGCGCGGGCACGCTGCGGACCCGGTAGTTGGGTCGGATCACCACCGCCACATCGTCGTCCTCCGCCGGCACCGCCGGCCTCTCGCTGGTGCCGATCCAGGCGGCCACCATCAGCACCATCCGGGCGACCAGGTTGATGAACGCCAGCAGGGCGATGATCGAGCCGAAAGCGGCCGCGGTCGGCGATCCGCTGAACAGCTTGATCAGCGTCGACAGCAGCAGTTTGAACACCTCGAAGATGACCGCCGCGGCGATCGCGCCCCGCCAGATCTTGCGCTTCGGGATCTCCTCGGAGTGGACCGGGAGCCAGGTGTAGAAGAAGTAGAACAGCAGGATGCTGACGCCCAGGGCCAGCAGGATCGGCACGACGCTCAACACGAAGGTGACCCAGCCGACGTCGTCCAGCCCGAACAGACGGGCGAACACCCCGGTGAGGGCCGAGCCCGCAGCACTCAGGACGATCGAGAGCACGATGCCGACACCGAAGACCACCAGGGTGAGGAGGTCCTTGCCCAGGGCCTTGACGAAGGTCTCCTTGTCGGCTTCGGGCTCTTCCCACTTGGGCCTGAACTGTGACTGGACCGCCTCCCGGACGTTGGTCATCCAGCTGATACCGGTGTAGAGGCCGATGACCAGGGAGATGATGCCCACCGTGAACCGCGCGTTGATCGCGCTGTCGATCACCTTGTTGACACCATCGGCCATGTCACCCCCGGAGGCGGCGAAGACGGACGTGACCTGATTCTTAAGCTTGCCGATGAGATCCGGTCGACTGGACAACACGAATCCGACGGTGGAGAACGCCACGCCCAGGATCGGCACCAGCGAGACGATGCTGAAGTAGGTGATGGCGGCGGCGAACTGGGCACCGAGCCGCTCCCCGAACCGGGTGAACATCCGCAGCAGGTGCGCCACCCAAGGCTGGGCCGAGATGCGCTGCCACAGTTTGACCGGAGCGATCGGACCCTCGGCCTCCCGGCGCGCCTGCTCGTGGGTCTTGTACGTCGCGTCGGCGAGCGTGGGCTGGTCCATGGGCGCTGCCCCTTCGGTCTCTCGGTGGTGACGCGGCACGTCGTGGGCTCGGTCGTGATGCGGTCCGGCGGTCCTGGACGTCGGAGCGGCTCACCCGACCACCGGGGCGATGAACCCGACCCGCTCGTACACCCGGGCCACCGTCCGGTCCGCGACCTCACGGGCCCGGGCGGCGCCGACGGCGAGCACCCGGTCCAGCTCGGCCGGGTCGCGCAGGTACTCCGCGACCGATGCCTGGACCGGGGCGGCGAACTCGACGAAGACGTCAGCCAGATCCGACTTCAGATCTCCGTAGCCCTTACCCGCGTACCCGGCTTCCAAGTCGGCGATCGGGGTGCCGGTGAAGGAGTGCAGCATTCCGAGCAGGTTGGAGACCCCCGGCTTCTCGTCCTCGTCGAAGCGGATCTCGCGCTCGGTGTCGGTCACCGCGGACTTGATCTTCTTGACGCTGGCCTTGAGGTCGGCGAGCAGGTCGAGCGAACCCGACGGCTGCGACTTGCTCATCTTGGCGGTCGGGTTCGTCAGGTCGTAGACCTTGGCGGTGCTCTTGAGGATGTAGGCGTCCGGGACGCGGAAGGTCTTGCCGAACCGGCTGTTGAACCGCTGGGCGAGGTTGCGGGTCAATTCGAGGTGCTGGCGCTGGTCCTCGCCGACCGGGACCTGGTGGGGCTGATAGAGCAGGATGTCCGCAGCCTGCAGCACCGGGTAGGTGAAGAGTCCGACGCTGACCCGGTCGGCGGTGACCCGGCCGGACTTGTCCTTGAACTGGGTCATCCGGCTCGCCTCGCCGAAGCTGGCCTGGCACTCCAGCACCCAGCTGAGCTGTGAGTGGGCCGGCACGTGCGACTGCAGGAACAGCGACGAGCGGTCCGGATCGATGCCCAACGCCAGCAGCTGCGCCACCGACGCCCGGGTGCGCTGTCGGAGCAGCGTCGGGTCCTGATCGACGGTGATCGCGTGCAGATCGACCACGCAGTAGAAACTGTCGTGGGTTTCCTGCAGAGCCACCCACTGGCGGAGGGCACCGAGATAGTTGCCGACATGGAACGAATCGTGGGTCGGCTGGATACCGGACAGCACGCGCGGCCGGGTGGTCGACGGGGTGGCGGCGGTCGCGGCCGGGGCGGCGGTCGCGGCAGGGGCGGCGGTCGCGGCAGGGGCGGTGGTGGCATCGGGTGCGGACAGCATCGTCCGATCCTGCCACTCCCCCGGCGATCAGTCCGCATCCCGCCGGGGGCACGGGGTCAGCTCAGATGAGACCGTTCTTCGACAGCCAGTCCTTGGCCACCACGTCGGGCGCTTCGTTGGAGTAGACCCGGACCAACAGCTCGGTGAGGTTCTCGGTGGTCAGCTTGGCCGACACCGGGTTGAGGGCGTCGGCGGTCTCGGCGGCGATGGACGAGCGAACCAGCGGCACGATCTGCTGGGCGCGGAAGTTGTCCTTCGGATCCTCCAGCGTGACGAATCCGTTGGCCGAGATCCCCGGGTCGGTGGTGAAGAGGTCGGTGACGTCGACCTGACCGCCCTTGAGGGCGTTGAGGCTCAGCGTGCCGCCGGCGTCCAGGGCGGTGAAGGTCCCGAACGTGACGCCGTAGTTCTTCGTCAGGCCGGGGACGCCGTCGGTGCGGGTCTCGAACTCCGGCGCCGCACCCAGCGTCAGCTGCCCGGCGACGGGGGCGAGGTCGGCGATCGTCTTCAGGTTGTACTTGGTGGCGGTGTCCTGGGTGACGACGAGGGAATCGTTGTCCTGCGCCTGCGACGGCTCGAGCACCTCGAGGCCGTCACCGGACAGCGCGGCCGGCAGTGCGGCGTAGACGTCCGCAGCGGTGACCGCGGTGGCCTGCTTGTCGACGAAGGACAGCAGCGCGCCCGAGTACTCCGGGATGAGGTCGATCGAGCCGTCCTTGAGCGCCTTGTAGTAGGCCTCCCGATTGCCGATGTTGAGCGTCTTCTCGACGGTGACGCCCTTGGCCTCGAGTGCTGCGGCGTAGATCTCGGCGAGGAGGGTGCTCTCCGGGAAGTTCGCGGAGCCGATCTTGACGGTGCCGCCGGCCGAGCTGCCGGCCGTCGCGCCGGCGGAGCTGCTCCCCGACGACTCCCCGGTCGAGCTGCCCGACGACGACGACGACGAGGTCGCTGTGGTGGCCGCGGTGGAGGACGAGGAACTGGTCAACGGGTCCGACGAGCCGCCACAGGCGGTCAGGACGAGCCCGGCGGCGGTGACGAGGGCGGCGAACGCGGTGGTTCTGATCTTCATGTGACTCTCCTGGGGCGGTGCGGATGAGGTGGCGTGGATGGGTGGTGCGGATCTGCGGTGCGGTCGGGCCGGATCAGGCGCTGGCAGGGCGCCACCTGTGGGCGCGGGTGGGCGGCCGGGGGTCAGGCCACGGCCGGGACGGGGTTCTCGGTGGTGACGGTGGCAGCCGGGGCGGTGCCGGCCCGGGCGGAGAAGCGGCCGCTCACCCCCGGTGACACGACGAATCGCTGGACGAGCGCCAGCAGCAGGTCGACGAACAGGGCGAGGCCCGCGACCAGCACGGCGCCCGCGGCCATCTGGCTGTAGTCCTGCTGGGCCAGCCCGGTGAAGACGTACCGCCCGAGGCCGCCGAGGGAGACGTAGGACGCGATGGTGGCGGTGGCGATGACCTGCAGCGTCGCGCTCCGGAGGCCGGAGATGATCAGCGGCATTGCGTTGGGTAACTCGACCTGGAACAGCACCTGGGAGCTCGTCATACCCATCCCGGTCGCCGCATCCCGGGCGGCGGCGTCGGCGTTCTGCACCCCGGCCACGGTGTTGCCCAGGATCGACGGCAACGCCAGCAGGACCAGCACGACCTCGGTCGGCAGCAGGTAGACCAGGTTGTTCTTGCCGGTGATGAGCGGCGAGAGCAGCACGACGAAGAAGATCAGCAGACCGAAGCTGGGCAACGAGCGGACCGCGTTGACCACGAGCGAGACCGCGGCCACACCGCGGCCGGTGTGCCCGATGAGCAGCCCGACCGGGAGCGCGACGACGATCGCGATCACCAGCGCGATGACCGAGAAATAGAGGTGCTCGCCGAGGCGGGTGGGGATGCCGCGCGGGCCGCTCCACTGGGCCGGATCGGTGAGGAAGTCGATGACGCCGCTGATCACGAGGGACGCACCACCCGTCGCCAGGGAGTGAGCAGCCGGGTGCCGACCACGATGGCTCCGTCGAGGACGAGAGCCAGCAGCAGACAGAGCACGATGCCGAGCACGATCGGCGCGTAGTACGACCGGAACGACGACATCTGCAGGCCGGTACTGAACAGCTGCCCGAGCTGGGCGGTCCCGATGGCGGTGGCCACGGTGACGAGCCCGACGTTGGACACGGCGGCGACCCGCAGGCCGGTACTGATCACCGGGACCGCGATGGGCAGCTCGACGCGGATCAGCCGGGCGAAGCTCCCGTACCCCATTGCGGTGGCCGACTGCAGGACATCGGTCGGGACCGAGGCCAGACCGTCGGCGACCACCCGGACCAGCAACGCGACGGTGTAGATCGTCAGCGGGAACAGCACGTTCACCGGATCCAGGATCTGGGTCCCGAGGATGCCCGGGGCCAGCACGAACAGCGCGATCGACGGGATCGTGTAGAGCAGCCCGGCGATGCTGACCAGGGGCGGGTAGGTCCAGGAGAAGCGTCGCGCCACGTAGCCGACGGGCAACGCGATGATCAGCCCGAGGACCACCGGAATGACGGCCAGCCACACGTGCTGACCCAGCAGACTCATGACGTCGGAGGTATGGCTCCGGAAGTACCCGACGAAATCCCACTGTCCGGGCGGAGCCGCGAGCTGGGCACGCTGTTCCAGCCCGGCGAGCGGCGCCGACAGGACCTGACGACCGAGTCCGGGCGGAGCCGCGAGCTGGGCACGCTGTTCCAGCCCGGCCAGCAACGGCGAGCCCGCGGTACTCATCCGACCGCCGCGATCTGGGCGGTGGCCCGGCGGTCGCCGAGCTGCGCCTCGATGCGGCGTACGACTTCTCCGGCGGTGACGGTGCCGACGAGCCGGCTGTCCTCGTCGATGACGACCCCACGGCCGCTGGGCGATGACAGCGCAGCATCCAGAGCATCGCGGAACGATCCGCTAACGCTGACCCTGGTGCCGCCCCGGTTGAGCAGGGTCGGCTCGACCTGACCGGTGGCGCCGGGGACGATCGCCAGCCACCCCATCGGCTCGTCGTGCTCGGTCACCACCAGCACCCAGCTGTCCAGTGCCACCGACGCCGCGGCAGCGCGGTCGGATCCGACGACGACTGTCGGTTCGCGCTGCGGGTCGAGGTCACCGGCGGCTTCGAACCCGAGTGCCCGGTAGCCGCGGTCACGCCCGACGAAGCCGGCCACGAAGTCGTCGGCGGGCCGGGTCAACAGCTCGGTGGGCGCCGCGAACTGGGCGAGGTGCCCGCCGGTCCGCAGCACCGCGATCCGGTCGCCCAGCTTGACGGCCTCGTCGATGTCGTGGGTGACCAGGACGATTGTCTTGCCCAGGTCGTGCTGGAGGCGCAGGAACTCGTCCTGCAGCTGAGCACGGACAACCGGGTCGACGGCTGAGAACGGCTCGTCCATCAGCATCACCGGTGGGTCTGCGGCCAGCGCGCGGGCAACGCCGACGCGCTGCTGCTGACCACCGGACAGTTGCGCGGGGTAACGCTTGGCGACGGAGGCGTCCAGGCCGACCCGCTCGAGCAGCTCCATCGCGCGACTGCGTGCCTGTGCCTTCGAGGTGCCCAGCAGCAGCGGAACGGTGGCGACGTTGTCGACGATGGTCCGGTGCGGAAAGAGGCCGGCGTGCTGGATGACGTAGCCCATACCCCGCCGGAGGTCCGAGGCGGAGAAGCCGGCGGTGTCGCGGTCGTCCAGCCAGATCGTGCCGGCGGAGGGCTCGATCATCCGGTTGATCATCCGGAGCGAGGTGGTCTTGCCGCAGCCCGAGGGGCCGACCAGGACGGTGATCTTGCCCGAGGCGGCCTCCAGGCTCAGATCGTCGACGGCAACGGTGCCGTCCGGGAAACGCTTGGTGACGTGGTCGAATCGGATCATCGAGCTGAGGCCTCCTCGTGTCCAGCCGGTAGGGGGCTGACGCGGGCGAGTAGTCAGGGTGGGCGATCACGGGCCCCGGATCCGAGCTGTGCAGGGTGCGCAGCACGGAGGGAGCGGCGGAATCAAAGGCAAGGCTAGTCCGACGCACCGACAGTGCCATCACCGTCGGCGTAGCGGCTCGACATCTTCGTTACCCCGTTGGGCCGCCCGCAACCCGTCCGGCGGGGTGGACTGCAGGCCGACCGGGCCGCATCGCGAGGTGGGGGCGTTCGGGTCCGGGTGGCTCAGTCCAGCGGGTCGGGCTCCAAGGTGTAGTCGAACTCGCCCGTCCCGGCCGGACCTGAGGTGGTGATGCGGGCGGTGAACGTCCGGCACTCCGGGTCGTCGATGGTCAACACCGTGCAGATCACCGGCCGCTCGAACCGCTGCTGCACGGTGAACCGACCTGCCGGGGTGTACGGCCCGACAATCGGGTCGGGGTTGTCCGGGCCGAGCAGCGTCCGGTCGTCGGCGGCCGACGGTGGACCCGCGGCCAGATACACCTTGCCGTTCAGGCCGAAACGTAGGAAGGCAAAGCGTCCGTCCGGTGGCCCGCCGACGTAGGTGCCGTCGGTCCGGGGTACGAACCAGTCGTTCTCCGGCTCGTCGGAGGCAATGGTGGTGATGTCCGCCGGCTCACCCGCCGCACCGCCGCTCGAGGTGAAGGATTTGATCGCGTCCCGCCAGCCCATGCCGGCCCTCCTCGTCGTCGTGCCCTGGTCGTGTCCGAACCTAACGCCCTAACTGTCCCGGTCGAGGGCTTCGGGCTTGTGAACCGCTTCCTTGTGGGACTTGTCGGTCTCCACGAGATACTGCGGCTCGTCCTTGCTGGCCTTGACCGTGCGCCCGCCGGCTTCGGTCTCGTCGGTGATCTGACGCTTCACCGTGCCCTCGGTCGTCGTTCCGTGGGTGCTCCAGGTGACGTGGTCACCCTTGGCCAGGTCGTCGCTCATGAGGTGTGCTGCCCGCTTTCGTGTGCTCAGCCCAGGCGGGCGGCGAGGTTGGCGTCCAGCGAGTCCAGGAAGGCCTCGGTGGTCTGCCACGGTTGGTCGGGCCCGACCAGGGCCGCCAGGTCCTTGGTCATCCTGCCGCTCTCGACGGTCTTGATGACGACGTCCTCCAGCGTCTCCGCGAAGCCGATGACCTCAGGGGTCGAATCGAGCTTGCCGCGGTGCTTGAGGCCACCGGTCCAGGCGAAGATCGACGCGATCGGGTTGGTCGAGGTCGGCTTGCCCTGCTGGTGCTGGCGGTAGTGCCGGGTCACGGTGCCGTGGGCGGCTTCCGCCTCGACGGTGCTGCCGTCCGGGGTCATCAGCACCGAGGTCATCAGACCGAGTGAGCCGAAGCCCTGCGCGACCGTGTCGGACTGGACGTCGCCGTCGTAGTTCTTGCAGGCCCAGACGTAGCCGCCCTCCCACTTCATCGCCGACGCGACCATGTCATCGATCAGCCGATGCTCGTAGGTGATGCCGGCGGCGTCGAACTGGTCCTTGTACTCGCCCGCGAAGATGTCCGCGAAGATGTCCTTGAACGCGCCGTCGTAGGCCTTGAGGATGGTGTTCTTCGTGCTCAGGTACACCGGGTACTTGCGCTGCAGACCGTAGGCGAACGAGGCCCGCGCGAAGTCGGCGATGGACTTGTTGAAGTTGTACATGCCCATCGCCACGCCGCCCTCGGCCGGCATGTCCACGACCTGGAACTCCATCGGTTCGCTACCGTCGGCGGGCGTCCAGGTGATGGTGACCTTGCCGGCACCCGGGACCTTGAAGTTCGTCGCCTTGTACTGGTCGCCGTGGGCATGACGGCCGATCACGATCGGCTTCGTCCAGCCCGGAACCAACCGGGGCACGTTGGAGATGATGATCGGCTCGCGGAAGACCACGCCACCGAGAATGTTGCGGATGGTGCCGTTGGGCGAGACCCACATCTTCTTGAGGCCGAACTCCTGCACCCGGGCCTCGTCGGGGGTGATGGTCGCGCACTTGACACCCACACCGTGCTTCTTGATCGCGTTCGCGGCGTCGACGGTGATCTGGTCGTCGGTCGCGTCGCGGCTCTGGATGCTCAGGTCGTAGTAATCGAGGTCCACATCCAGGTAGGGCAGGACGAGCTTCTCCTTGATGAACTCCCAGATGATGCGGGTCATCTCGTCGCCGTCGATCTCGACGACGGTGCCTTCTACCTTGATCTTCGCCATGGGGTGCGCGACTCCTTTCGTGTGCGCCCACCGCGCGGCGGCGCTCCGGTGAGCCTAGTGCTCGACCCCGACAGACCTCGACGTGGTGCATCGCGGACAGCGCGATCATGCTGTGACCTGCGTCGGCTATCTTTCGCCGCAGTTGCACCGCAGGAGGGGGTCACCAGGGGATGAAGAAGCCACTCGCGATACCGGACAAACAGATGGACGCCTGGGTGCTGTTCGTCCACGCGCACGCGCAACTGTTCGCCCGGCTCGGCGCTGACCTGGACAAGTCCGACGAGGTGTCGATGGGCACCTACGACGTGCTGGCCCAACTGTCGCTGTGCGGCGGCAAGCTGCGGCTCAAGGATCTGCTGAACCGGGTGGTGCTCAGCCAGCCCGGACTGTCCCGTCGGGTCGAGCGGCTGGCGGCGGCCGGGCTGGTGGAGCGGCGTCCGGACCCGAACGACGGCCGCGGGGTGATCGTCGTGCTGACCCGCGCCGGGCGCTACGCCCTGCGGTCGGCGGCGGTGGTCCACATGGCCGGCATCGACCGCGAGTTCACCCACCAGCTCTCCGACGAGGAGGCCGACGTACTGATCCGGGTGTTCAGCCGGGTACTACCCACTGACGTGGACTTCGGGCGACTCGGCTCCTGAACCCGCCACCCCTGCGGCACCGGCTCAGTCGACGAGGATCAGCCACACCAGTCCGCCACCGAGAACGCCGCAGAAGAGCACGTCGAACGCGCGGGACCGGACGGCCAGCGGCCCCATCCGGTCGGCCGGCAACACCAGCCGCAGGACGGCGACGAGGAGCAGGGCGGCCGCCAGCACCGTTGAACCACGGCGGAACCGGGCCAGTCCGACCAGCACCAGAGCCGTCACCAGTAACACCCCGACCAGCAGGGACGGCACTGCGTCGCGTCGGATCCGGGCGGCCATCGGCGCGGTCAGACCCGGCCGCGGTGGGTGTCAGGCACCCGAGTGCCCCACCGGCGCTCGGCTGCGGCGATGACGTTGGCCTGCAGCATCGCCCGGGTCATCGGGCCCACTCCGCCCGGCATCGGGGCGATCCAGCCGGCGACCTCGCGGACGTCCGGGTGCACGTCGCCGACCAGACCGGCGTCGGTGCGGGTGATCCCGATGTCCAGCACCGCGGCTCCGGGCTTGACCATGTCCGGGGTGATCAGGCCGGGGACACCCGCAGCGGCGATCACGATGTCGGCCCGCCGCACCTCGGCGGCGATGTCCCTGGTCCCGGTGTGGCACAGGGTCACGGTGGCGTTCTCGGTACGCCGGGTCAGCAGTAGCCCGAGCGGGCGACCGACCGTGACACCGCGGCCCACGATGACGGCGTGAGCCCCGTCGATGGGGACACCGTGGTGACGGAGCAGGGCGACCGCACCGGCCGGCGTGCACGGCAACGGGCCGGGTTCACCGAGCACCAGGCGACCGAGATTGATCGGGTGCAGACCGTCGGCGTCCTTCTCCGGGGCGATGGCCTCCAGCACCTCGCCGGCCTGCAGGTGCCGCGGCAACGGGAGCTGCACGATGTAGCCGTCGCAGGCCGGGTCGGCGTTGAGCTCGTCGATGACCTCGAGCAGTGCGGCCCGGGTCAGATCGGCCGGCAGGTCGCGGCGGATCGAGTGCACCCCGATGCTCGCCGAGTCCAGGTGCTTGCCCCGGACATAGGCGGCAGACCCGGGATCGTCACCGACGATGACGGTCGCCAGGCCCGGGGTGTGGCCCGCGGCGGTGAGCGCCGTGACCCGGGTACGCAGGTCGGCGAACATCAGTTCGCGAAGGACCTTGCCGTCCAGAAGGGTCGCCGTCACGACTGACATCCTTCCACGACCCGGCCCCAGTCCGGGCGAGCCGGGAATCGGCGAAACCCTGAACCAAGTGCCGCAGTGGGGACTGCGGATCAGTGGAAGAAGTGCCGGGTCCCGGTCAGGTACATGGTCGCCCCGGCAGCCCGGGCGGCCTCGATGGTCTCGGCGTCCCGGACCGAACCGCCGGGCTGGACGACCGCGGTCACCCCGGCGTCGAGCAGCACCTGGAGGCCGTCGGCGAAGGGGAAGAACGCGTCCGAGGCGGCCACCGATCCGGCGGCCCGACCGCCGGCCCGCTCGACGGCGAGTCGTGCCGAGTCGACCCGATTGACCTGGCCCATCCCGATCCCCACGCTGGCCCCGTCGTGGGCGAGCAGGATCGCGTTGGACTTGACGGAACGGCAGGCCCGCCACGCGAATGCGAGGTCGGTCAGGACCTGCGGAGAGACGGCGTCCCCCGCAGCCAGCGTCCATGCCGCCGGGTCGTCGCCGGGGGCGTCGATGGTGTCCACCGACTGCACCAGCAGCCCGCCGCTGATCGCTCGGGACTCCACCGTGGTCTTCGGGCCGCCCGGGACCCGCAGCAGCCGGATGTTCTTCTTACGGGTGAGGACGGCCAGCGCGTCCTCGTCGAACGCCGGCGCCAGCAGCACCTCGGTGAAGACCTCGGCGACCTGCTCGGCCATCGCCGCGGTGACCGTCCGGTTGGTCGCGATGACCCCGCCGAAGGCGCTCACCGGATCGCAGGCGTTCGCTTGGCGGTGGGCGTCGGCGACGTCGTCACCGACGGCGATGCCACAGGGGTTGGCGTGCTTGATGATCGCCACGGTCGGACCGGCGTGGTCGTGGGCGGCCCGCCAGGCGGCGTCGCTGTCCACGTAGTTGTTGTACGACATCTCCTTGCCGTGCAACTGCGTCGCCTGGGCCAGGCCGGGCTCGCCGAACGTCGTCCGGTACAGCGCGGCGGCCTGGTGGGGATTCTCGCCGTAGCGCAGCACGCTGTCGCGCTCCCAGGTGGCACCCATCCAGTCGGGGAAGCGACCCCTCCCGGCGGATCCGACGAGACCGGGGCGGTCCGATGCGCCGACGACGATGCTGCCCATCCAGCTGGCCACCTGTACGTCGTAACTGGCGGTGTGCCGGTAGGCGGCGACGGCCAGCGCCTGCCGCTCGGGCAGCGTGAAGCCGCCGGACCGCACCGCGTCCAGCACCGCGGGGTAGGCGGCCGGATCGACCACGATGGCCACCGACGGATGGTTCTTGGCCGCCGCCCGCACCATGGCCGGGCCACCGATGTCGATCTGTTTGATGACGTCGGCCGGCGCCGCCCCGGACGCGACGGTGGCCACGAACGGATACAGGTTGACCACCACCAGGTCGAACGGCTCGATGCCCAGCTCGCCCAACTGGGCCACATGCTCGGGCTTGCGACGGTCGGCCAGCAGCCCGGCGTGGATGGACGGGTGCAGCGTTTTGACGCGGCCGTCGAACGCCTCGGCGAAACCGGTCACGCTTTCCACCGAGGCGACCGGGATGCCCGCGTCGGCGAGCGTCTTCGCCGAGTTGCCGGTGGAGACCAGAGCGACCCCGGCATCCGCCAGGCCCTTTCCGAGCTCGACCAGGCCGGCCTTGTCGGAGACCGAGATGAGCGCGCGGCGGATCGGTCGCCGGTCGGCGGCGGCGGTGGCGGTGGCGGTGGCGGTGGGGTCAGTCATGCGGGACTACCTTTCGTCCGGCGACGCGCCAGCCGTGGGTGGCCAGCGACGTCACCACGGAGACCAGCAGGCCGCGTTCGGCGACCTTGATGCGTTCGTGCAGCGTGTCGACGGTGTCGTCCGGGGCGACCGGCACCGCCTGCTGGGCGACGATCGGCCCCGCGTCCACGCCCTCGTCGACGAGGAAGATCGTGCAACCGGTGACCTGGACGCCGTAGTCGA
The DNA here is from genome assembly GCA_039916325.1 of Nakamurella sp. Taxonomy (GTDB): domain Bacteria; phylum Actinomycetota; class Actinomycetes; order Mycobacteriales; family Nakamurellaceae; genus Nakamurella. Next base: position 54,345 of record JBDSLP010000240.1, read on the forward strand.
GGGCGTCGCGGGCGGCGTGCATCCCGGGGAACGACGGCAGCAGCGACGGATGCGAGTTGATCATCCTGCCGTCGTGCGCGGCCAGGAAGGTCGACCCGACCAGCTTCATGAAGCCGGCGGACACGATGAGATCGGCATCTGCGCAGGCGGCGGCGAGGGCGGCATCCCAGTCGGCCCGCGTCGGGTGGTCGGCCAGCGCGACGGTGAACGTGCTCACTCCGGTGCCGCAGCCCGGTCCAGGGCCGGACAGCTCCACAGGTCGGATCCGACCGCGGTGATCATCCAGTTCGCGGCGGTGGGCTGCGCGTCCAACAGCGCCTGCAGCAGGGTGCCGGTGCCGGAGGCCAGCACGACGACGCGCAGCGGTGCGGGGCCGGACAGGGGCACGCGGGATCCTCACGAACAGACGAACGGGCGCGACCAGCGTAACCATTCCCGGCACCCCAGCCCGCCCTCGGCAACCGGCGATCAGGTCCGGGGGCCGCGCTCGCCGGGTTCCGGGTCGGGCTCCCGGTCCGGTTCGGCAGCGTCGTGGTGCGGCTCGCCGTCGGCGCGGTTCTCGGGGTCCGGGACGTCGGGGGCGGCGGGGGCGTCGGGGACATCGGGGGCGTCCGGGACGTCGGGGGCGTCCGGGACGTCCGTGCTGGAAGGGACGTCGGGCTCGACGGGGTCGGGGGTGACATCCGGGCCGGACTCGTCCACGTCTGCCGAGTCCTCGTCCGCCGGGCCGACATCGGAGGCCTCATCCGCCGGGTCGGCGATTTCGGGGTCACGGTCATCGGGGTCACGGTCATCGGGGTCGCCGTCCGTGGAGGCGACGTCCGTGGAGGCGACCGTCGCCGGGGAGTCCGCCGGCGCGTCGACGGACTCGCCGGTCGACCCGCCCGCCACGGCCCCCGAGCGCCCGGCGGCAGCCACCCAGGCCCCGCCGACCACCAGCACCACCAGTGCCAGCACCGGGCCGACCTGCCCACCGACGGCGCCGATGTGCGGCCACGGTCCCCCGCTGACGCCGCCCGCGGCTGCCCAGATCAGCAGGCCGCCGAGCAGGCCGGCCACCCCGGCCGCACCGGCGACCGCCACGAACCGGTCGCGGCGGTCGGTGACCCGTCGTTGCACTGCGAATCCCGCGACCAGCCCGGCCGCCACCGGCACGATCAGGGTCGCCACCCCCAGCGCCGACACCCCCGTCGAGCCCGGCACCGCCGCCAGCAGCGGAAACGGCGGCAGATCCGCCGGGACGGAGCCGAACGGGGAGTATCGGCCGGGACCGATCTCGAACCCGACCCCGGTGACGTAGCCCACGGTGGCCAGGATCGCATTGGGTAGGTAGGCCAGGCCCGCAAGGGCCAGGCCGACCGCGTCGCCCCCGCCCGCGGACAGCGTGGAGGCGAGGTCGGCCGCGGTGGTGAAGTGCCACCCGAGCGCGACCACGAACACCACGCCGGCGCCGGCCACCACGGTCAGGGCCGCGGCGCCGCCGGCGGCCGCGCCGGCGGTCGCCCAGGACGGCAGCCGCTCGGTGAGCAACGCGCGCAGTCGTGGTCCGCGGCGGAGAACGCCCAGTCCGAGCGCGGTACCGGAGACGACCAGCGCACCGACCGCCGCACCGAGCACTCCGACACCGGGTGGCGCGAGCGTGACCGCGGCGACCACGACGAGCGCTGCGTAGCTGACGGCCCCGGCGGCGACACTCACCGCTTCCCCGGTCGCGGAGCTAGCGAGCGCCCGGCCACGTCCCGGTCCGACGGCCAGGAGCAACCCGAACAACAGCGGGAGGAGCAGCGGCGAGAGCGTCAACGAGGCACCGCCGATACCGACGTGGCCGAAGTGCGCCAACACGTAGGCGGCGGTGGCCGCCCGGACCGCCGGTTCGGCACCGAGATCGGTGCCGGGGGCCACTGCCCACAGCAGGAGTCCCAGGGCCACGGTGGCGACGAAGCCGGCGAACATCGCCAAGGCGCCGCGCGCCGCCGCCTCGACCGCGACCCCGATGATCTCGCCACGGTGGGTGCCGAGCGTCGAGGGGGCGGCAGCGGTCCGGGTGGGTGCTGGTTCGGGCTGCGGGCGCAACGCACCCGACGCAGCCGCGACGCCATCCGCGGTCACGCCGACGACGGTAGGTCGTGAGGGGGGGTCGGAGGGGGGTCGAGCTGCTGCGGTCGACCGGCGGACACGGGGTTCGGTGCGCGAGCCGAGGCCGCTTCTCGACTCCCGCCGACGGCGTGCGGAGGCACCGCGGTCGTCGTTCCTCACCCGACCACCCTCACACAGCCCTTGTCCGGGTTGCTGTCCGGCGCGCCGTCACCCCGGGGTGACGCGCACCGGCCGCGTTCACTCGGCGCGGGGGATGGAGCGGTAGCGCGGGCCGTCCCGGTCGGATGGCGGCTGCTCGGTCCCGGTCAGCGTGTCCTCGGCGAATCCGGCGTCCCAACCCTCGTGCCGGGCGGAATCGAGTCGGGGCGGCTCGTACTGCGGGCGCTGGTCGGGCGCCTCGTAGTGCACGACCTCAGGGCGGGCTGACTCCTCGGCCTCTTCCTCCTCGGCTCGGGCCTCGTAGGTGGGAGCCTCGCTGTACGTGGGCTCCCACTCGAAGTCCGGTGAGCCGTACTCGGTACGTCGGTACTCCGCCGGCGTCGCAGCGGTCGGCAACGGCGGACCGTCCGCCGGAACCGGCGCCGGGATCGACGTCGGAGCCTGCGGCGGGGGAGAGGACTCCGTCAGACCGGTGTGCACCCGGTTGCCGGACTGAGGGTCGTAGAACGACGGCTCAGGGCCCCGGTTCGGCTGCGGCGAGCCGGGCCCGGTCCACCCCTGGGGCGCGGATCGGCCGTCATCGGACGGCCGTGCACCAGCGGCCGCGACCGGATCCTGTTGTCCATAGGCGGCGTAGGGCGCGATACCGGGCGACGGCGGCCCGCCGGGGCGGGTGTACATGCCGTCACCTGGGGCGGGGTTCTGGACACCGGGATGTCCACTCGGCGGACCGTAGGCCGGATTGCCGTAGCCCTGGAACGCCGGGTAGCGGAATTCGTTCTGCGGAGCCCATTGACCCCCCTGCGGTCCGGGCTGACCTTGCCCGGGAGCGCCGGGGCCGGGACTGTAGCGGTGCGCGGCGTCCGGGCCGGCCTTCGCCGGCCGGGGTGTGCGGTGAGCCAGCCGCGGGGACTGGGTCAACAGCAGGCCACCGAGAGCCGCGACCAGCTGGAGCAGACCGAACAGCACGATGAGGACGAGGCCGGCGGAGACACTGGAGCCCACCGAGGATTCGTTGCTGCGGAGCACGAAGCCCAGACCGGCGTCGGTCCCACCCTGGGCCACGAGGTAGAACAGCGCACCGACACCACCGGTCACGGCGGCGGCCGCGCTGGTCGCCCACAGCGTCGGAACCGATACGTCATCGAGTCGGGTCGCGGCGGCCGCGAGACCGCTGAGTATCAGCAGCGCCGGGATCCAGCCGGCGACCGCGTAGACGGAGCCCAGCGGTGTGGGGGCATTTCCGGTCGCGGTCAGCGTCGCCGAGCCGAGGAAACCGAAGGCGGCGTTGAGGAGCGCCAGTGCGCACACCACCAGGACGGCGAGCACCGGTAATGGCGGCGTCCCCGGACGTGACCGAGGGGCGACGCCGGAACCATGCTGTGGCTGAACCTGCGGTGGCTGAACCTGCGGTGGCTGCCCCTGCTGAGGATACCTTTGCGGCGGCTGCCCCTGCTGCGGATACCCCTGCTGCGGATACCCCTGCTGCGCCGAGCTGGGCTGTCCGTACCCGGGAGGTGCGTACCCCGCCGGCTGGTGACCCGGGTTCGGGTAGTCCGGCGGCGGGCCGGAAGCGGAAGGTTCGGGGTACCCGGGCGGCGGTGGGGTCACGATTGTTGCTCCTGTCGAGATCGTCATCCAACCCTACGACGGCCCCCTGACACCGACCCACTTCGGGCGCGCCGACCCGTGCCCCGGATCAGGGCCACAGACACCTCCGGGCACCGTCCGGCAGCTGCCCGACGATGCCCGGATGTGGTGCGGATACGACCGACGGGTCAGGTCAGCCGACGACTTCGCGCAGCAGACGTGCGGTCTCGGACGGGGTCTTCCCGACCTTGACCCCGACGGCCTCGAGGGCCTCCTGCTTGGCCGCGGCGGTTCCGGCCGAGCCGGACACGATCGCGCCGGCGTGGCCCATCGTCTTGCCCTCGGGGGCGGTGAAGCCCGCGACGTAGCCGATGACCGGTTTGGTGACGTTGTCCTTGATGAAGGCCGCGGCCCGCTCCTCCGCATCGCCACCGATCTCACCGATCATCACGATCGCGTCGGTCTCGGGGTCGTTCTGGAACGCTTCGAGCGCGTCGATGTGCGTCGTGCCGATACTCGGGTCGCCGCCGATCCCGATGGCGCTGGAGAACCCGAGATCACGGAGTTCGTGCATCATCTGGTAGGTCAGCGTGCCGGACTTCGAGACCAGCCCGATCCGGCCGGGACCGGTGATGGTGGCCGGGATGATGCCGGCGTTGGACTTGCCGGGGCTGATGATCCCCGGGCAGTTCGGCCCGATGATCCGGGTCTTGTGGCCGGTGGCGACAGCGTGCGCCCACACCACGGCCGTGTCGTGTACCGGCACGCCCTCGGTGATGATCACCGCGAGCCCGATGCCGGAGTCGATCGCCTCGAGTGCGGCGGCCTTGGCGAACGGCGGCGGCACGAACAGCACGGTGACGTTCGCGCCGGTCTCGCTGATGGCCTCGGCGACCGAACCGAAGACGGGCAGGTCGCCGGAGTCGAAGGTGGCCTTCGTACCGGCCTTACGGGCGTTGACGCCACCGACCACGGTCGCGCCGGAGGCGAGCATGCGGGCGGTGTGCTTCATGCCCTCGCCGCCGGTCATGCCCTGGACGATGATCCGGGAGTTCTCGTCGAGAAAAATTGCCATGGTGGGTCTTCAGCTCCTGATCAGGCGGCGGCGTGGGCGAGTTCGGCGGCCTTGTCGGCGGCCTCGTCCATGGTGGCCACGACGGTGACCATGGGATGGGCGGCCTCGGCGAGGATTCGCAGACCCTCCTCGACGTTGTTGCCGTCGAGCCGGACGACGAGCGGCTTGCTGGCCTCGTCGCCCAGGATCTGCAACGCCTGGACGATGCCGTCGGCCACCGCGTCGCAGGCGGTGATGCCGCCGAAGACGTTGACGAAGACGCTCTTCACGTCGGGGTCGGTCAGGATGATGTCCAGTCCGTCGGCCATCACGGTGGCACTGGCGCCACCGCCGATGTCCAGGAAGTTCGCGGGCTTGACGCCACCGTGGGCCTCGCCGGCGTAGGCGACGACGTCCAGCGTGGACATGACGAGCCCCGCGCCGTTGCCGATGATGCCGACCTGGCCGTCGAGCTTGACGTAGTTGAGGTTCTTCTCCTTCGCACGCGCCTCGAGCGGGTTCTGAGCGGCGGTGTCGGCGAACGCCGCGTGGTCGGGGTGGCGGAAGTCGGCGTTCTCGTCGAGCGAGACCTTGCCGTCCAGCGCGAGCACTTTGCCGGTCGGGTCCTTGACCAGCGGGTTCACCTCGACGAGGGTCGCGTCCTCGTCGACGAAGACGTTCCACAGCTCGATCAGGATCTCGATGACCTGGTCGCGCACCTCGGCCGGGAACCGGCCGGCGTCGGCGATTTCGGCGGCCTTGGCGCGGTCCACGCCGGTGATGGCGTCGACCGGAATCTTGGCGAGGGCCTCTGGACGCTCGACCGCGAGCTGCTCGATCTCCATGCCGCCGTCCTTGCTGGCCATCGCCAGGAAGGTGCGGTTGGAGCGGTCGAGGAGGTAGGAGATGTAGTACTCCTCGGCGATGTCGCTCGCCGTGGTGATCAGCACAGTTCGGGTGATGTGCCCCTTGATGTCCAGACCCAGGATGGCCTCGGCCTTCTCGCGCGCGTCCGCAGGGGTGGCCGCGAACTTCACACCGCCGGCCTTGCCGCGGCCGCCGACCTTGACCTGCGCCTTGACCATGACGGCGGTGCCCAGCTCCGTCGCGCCCGCCTCGGCGGCAGCTGCATCGGTGACGACCATGCCCGGGTTACCGGGGACGCCGTGCTTCTCGAACAGTTCCTTCGCCTGGTACTCGTAAAGATCCACCTGCTGGCCTCCGGTGATTCGCTGGGGTTCTCCCACTCCAGCTCGACGGGTCCAGGTCGCCCGTCACCAGGCGCGCCATGGACCTGAGCGATCACCCTAGCCAGGTTCGGAGGATGCGGCTCACCGCGCGGCGCCGGTCGTGAGAAACAACTCAGCCCGCAGGTCAGGACCGCTTTGCGCGAATCGTGACGACCGGCCGGGATGGTGACGGAGTCCTCGCCACCGGCCCGGGGGTGGTGCGCCGGCGGCGGCTCAGCACCCCGGCGGCGGCCACGGCGCCGACCGTCAGGACGATGGTCAGGACGAGGCCGGCCCGGGCCTCGAATCGCACCTGGTGCTGCACGGCGGGCGTCAGCGCCACCCGGGTGAGTGCGACCAGACCCACCGTGACCAGCAGGGTCGCGACGCCGATCGAGCGTGGGTGCCGACAGCCGGCCCAGATTCCGGCCACCGATCCGATCGCCAGCAGCCAGGCCGCGTAGGTGTCGACCCGCGCGCCGCCCACGAACATCGCCGCCGACACCCGATCGTTGGCGCTGAACACCGGGACGGCGAAAGCGGCGACGACGAGCGCAGAGAGCCCCCACGCCGCCATGGTGTCCAGGCGGTCGACATCCTCGGAAGGGTCCGCCGACGACGTCGCATCGCGGTCGGCGAGACGGTGGTCGAGCACGGTCGCGAAGACCGCAGCCAGGACCGCGAGCGCGGCGCCACCGATCCCCCACCACGAGCCGGCCGCCCGCTGCACCCCACCTGCGCCGAAGATCGCCGAGCTCACCCACACCGATGACGCCGTGAACTCCAGCGAGATCAACACCGCCGCCCCGACCGGCAGCCAGCCCAGGCGCAGCGCCACCCGTGCGCCACCGGCCGTTGCCGGGATCAGCATCAGCACCCCGATGGCGAGCAGCAGGACCGCGGCCGGCAGGAACGCGGCCCCGGCGGCATCGAAGGAGGCGAGTCGCTCGCCGAAAGTGGTGGTGGCCTGCGGCTCCCGGTACGCCAGTAGGGCAGCGCCGCCGGCCAGCAGCACGAGCGCGCCCAGGGCCGGCGCGGCGAGCCGGTTGGTCGGGTCGCGATCCGGAGATTCCGCATCGTCGGCGGGGGTGCGGGTGCCGGTCGGGACGCTCACCAGCAACCCGGCGACCGCCAGTAGCAGCGCACCCACGAAGCCCACCCAGGCCAGCCCGGTCGGCCGCACGTCACCACCGGCAGTCAGCGCGGTGAGCGGCGCCACCGCGGTCGCCGCACCGGCCCCCAGCAACAGGCCACGGGCGGCCCGCGCCGGCAGCGTCGAGGCCATCAGGACGACACCGCCGACGAGCAAGCTGCCGAGCATGGCCCCGACCAGTCCGAACACGCCGATGTCGGCCAGTCCGAGCGGACGGACCACCGGGAGCGGCGAGGCGTAGAGGACACCCGGGGACGACACCACCAGCAGCGCCACCGCCATCAGGCCGACCAGGGTGGCCGGCCCGAACCGGAACGTCCGCGGGATCGGGGTGTCCGCCCCGGCCCGGTCCGCCGGCGGCCGGCGGGCCGGCGTCTCCCAGCCGTCGAGCACGACCCGGGCAGCGAGCCCGGCGGCGAGCAGCGCGAGTAGGTCCGACGCCACCACGACGACGCTGCCCCAGCCGGCGGCCAGCGGGAAGGCCGCGACGCTGTCGACCCCGAACAGCTCCGGACGCAGCACCGCGTCGGGGTTGAGGAAGAGTCCGAGATCGGCGATCGAGCGGCCGGCGGCGACTGTGCCGGTCGCGACGATCACGCCCGCGGAACCCGTCCCGCAACGCATCGCCACCAGTACCGCAATCAGCACGGGGAGGCCGATCCACCACGGCCGGACCGGCGCCGACGTGTCCGATCCGTCCGCAGCGGTGACGACCGGCAGTAGCCGACTGAGGGCGTAAAGGACTGCCGAGACGCCCAGCAGGGCGGTCGAGGGCACCCACCGGAGACGGCCGTCGACGGCGAAGACGGGCCGGTCGGTCATGTCGACGACCCTAGCCGCGTCGGTCGGTCCGGCGGCGCGCCAGGAACCGGTCGATCGCCGTCGCCGCTACCGTGGGCGCGTGGATCCCACCCGCCGCACCGCGGTGACGTTCGCCGTAGCGGTGCAGTTCAGCCGGTTCCTGGTGCTGTTCGCGACCGTGTCCGTCGCGCCCCTGCTCGGCGTCGCCGGCTGGTTCGTCGGGTTCACGGCCAACGTGACGTGCACGGCGTTCGCGGCGCTGCTGGTGACCCGATGCCGACTGTGGCGTCGTATCGGTTGGTCCTGGCGGTCGCGGGGCCGGGCGTCGCTGATCTGGCTGGTCCCGTTCGTCGTCGAGGCGTTGCTGTGGACGCTGCCGGTCGGGCTCGTCGATCGACCCCCCGGGTTCGGACTCTGGTCGCTGAGCCTGCTGCTCGTCGGGGTCAACGAGGAGCTGACCAGCCGGGGCGTCATTCTCGACCGACTGGAGCGGGCCTTCCCAACCGGCCCGGCGGTGGTGATCACCGCAGCGCTCTTCGGTCTGCAGCACCTGTCGGCCTTCGCCACCACCTCGCGGGACGGCGTGGACATCCTGGGCAACGTGGCGGCCTCGACGTGCTTCGGGCTCGCGCTCGCGGCGTACCAGTCGAGGTTCCGTTGGATCGTGCCGCTCATCCTGGCGCACGCCGTCCTGGACACCGTGACCATCCTCGGCGCCCGTCCGTTCGGCGACGCCGTGATCGCGCTGATGTCGGTCGCCTACGTGGGGGTCGGTGTGGCGCTCGTCCGCGGGCGCCCGAGGTACGTGACGGCCGGTTGAGGGGCCGGGGGTGCTCCGATCGGCCGTTACAGTGGCGGACGACCTGCCCCGCTCGACGATCGGACCCCGCGAGTGACTGCCCCGCTGGCGTACGCGCTGATGGTGGGAGGCCTGCTGTTGGCGGCGTGGACCGGGCTGTGGGCGAACTGGCGCAAGCCCGTGAATGCCGGGCAGATCATCGCAGCGCTGACCCTCGAGGCCGCCCTACTGGTGCAGTCGGTCGTCGCCGTTCTACGGCTGGCCGGTGACGCGACCGTCGCCGAGCCCGTCACCTTCATCGCCTACGCGATCGGTGTGCTCGCACCACTGGCCCTGGGTGTCTACCTGGCCCGGATCGAGCGCACCCGGTGGGGTTCCATCTCGTTGTGTTTCACCGCGGTCGTCGTCGCGGTGATGGGTCTGCGGTTGCTGCAGTTGTGGCGGATGGGAGTGA
>JBDSLP010000241.1:0-10466 GCA_039916325.1 Nakamurella sp.
GTCCGGGAGGCGATCCGACTCACGGCCCTGTGAGGCCGACCACGGCTGCGCGACAGTGCCGGAGTCTGACCGGCTTCCCCTGCCCGGGGTGGAACAACGCCCGTGAGCCTATCTCACCCTCGCATCCGTCTCGGACGGTGACGCAGCCGACCATCGCCCCGTTGAAAACACAGCAGCCCCGGACCGGAGTCCGGGGCTACTGGGCGCTGTGGAGGTGGCGGGAATCGAACCCGCGTCCAACGTTGCTTTCTGAGGGCTTCTACGTGCGTAGTTCACTCTGTCTCTACTCGACCCCATCGATCATGCGAACGTGCCGATGTGACGGGCCCAGTCACTGTTTGATGTCCCATTCACCCGCGCGACCCGGTTGAACGGTGATCCCCCTAGTCGACGCCAGGATCCGGGCTGGGGGCAGGCCCGGTCTGACGGAGTCGCTACTCGCTCAGGCGGCGAGGGCGAACTCGCGCTGACTGTTGTCGGCGCTTGATTTTTTTGCGACACGTGGTTAACGAGCTCATTGTCGCCTTCCTCGGCACGCTTCACCTCAGTCGACATCCGCTGTCGAAACCAATCACCCCCGTGGGGATGCCTGACCTCTTCAAGCCCTGTCATCGTACGCGTTGGTCACCGGCGGAATCCAGCCGGTTGTCCAATGGCTCGCGGTGTGCCGCCCTCGAAGCGCCCGGACCTCAGTCCGCCGGGAGTACCTCGACCGACGTCAGCCGCGCGGACAGGTCGAACAGCTGCCGGGCCATCTCCCGGTCCCGGGCCGCCCGGCTGCGACTCTCCAATCGCGGCGTGGATTGCCCGCGCCCGGCGGGTCCGACGAAGCTGTCACCGGGCAGGTCCTGGGTCGCGGCAAACAGCGTCGGCAGCGCCCCGTCGGCGGCGCTACTGCCCACGAGCGGCGCGACCCGGTTGGTCAGCGCGCCGGTGACACCGTCGAAGTGGCTGGCCAGGTTGGTGGCGGCGAACCCGGGGTGTGCGGCCAGCGCGCGCAGCGAGCTCCCGGCGAGGTCGAAGCGGCGCTGAAGCTCGGTGGTGAACAACAGGTTGGCCAGCTTGGACTGCCCGTAGGCGGCCCAGCGGTGGTAACGGCGCTGCTCGCAGTTCAGGTCGGTCAGATGGATCCGTCCGAAGCGGTGTGCCATCGACGACACGGTCACCACACGGTCGGTCACGGACGGCAGCAGCAACGCGGTCAGCGCGAAGTGACCGAGATGGTTGGTGCCGATCTGCAGCTCGAATCCGTCGGCGGTCTCGCCTTCGGGGACAGCCATGATCCCGGCGTTGTTGATCAGGATGTTCAGCGGCCCGGTCCAGTCCGCCGCGAACGCCCGCACCGAACCCAGGTCGGCGAGGTCCAGGGGTCGGACCTCGACGGAGCCCGTCATCCCGGCGGCGACCCGCTCGCCTTTCGCGGTGTCCCGGACGGCCAGCACCACGTGCGCCCCGGTCGCGGCGAAGGCGGTGGCCGTCTGCTCCCCCAGGCCGCTCGTCGCACCGGTGACCACGACCGTGCGGCCGTCCATCCGATGCAGGTCGGCGGCGGTCCAGGCAGGCGTAGGTGCGGTCATCGTCGTCCAGCTCTCGATTGTCGTTCAGGGCTTCATCGGGGACGCGCACACCGTCGTGCGGACCGGGGCGTCACCGTTCGGGTGCGGTGATCGTCACCGCCTCGGGAGGTCAGGAGCTGCCGCCGGGCGGGCCGACCACGACCAGCACGGTGAACACCAGGGCGACGGCGACCAGCCCGATGACGACCATCCGCACGGGATGCGCCTGCAGGGTGCGCAGCATCCGATCGCCGAAACCGTTGTCCACCGGGTCGCTCGGCGAGGTGCGACGCCAGTCGCCGGCGAGCCGGTGGTGCCCTTCCAGCCAGCGATCCATCGGGATCGTCGCGAACGGGAGGATGGACGTGACCAGGGTGACCAGCACGAGGCTGGACGACCACCGCTGATTGACTCCCACCAGCAGCGACACCACGACGAACAGCAGGAACACGAAGCCGTGCAGGCCGCCCCCGATGCTGACGCCCAGCCCGCCGAGATCCAACACGTACTTGCCGATCATGCCCAGGATCAGCAGTGTCCAGGTGATCGCCTCGGCGATCGCCGCGGTGCGGAAGAGGCGCAGCGGGGTCCAAGCGGTGGTGTCCATTGCCTACGAGCGTAGGTGGGGGGCGTGGCCCGACCGGCCGTCGCAGACGTGAGGTCGGTCGCGTTCACACCCGCTGCGGCATCGTCTCCGGCGCCCGGAACCACAGCGGCACGGTGATCAGCACGATGGCGCCACCCACCCCGAGGGCCAACCCGTAGCCGAACCCGTCGACCAGCAGTCCGGCCACCACCGGGCCGATGACCGCCCCGACGTCGCCGACCATCTGGTAGGCAGCGAGGACCGATCCACCGGGGCGTCCGCCCATCACGTCGGCCAGGACCGCCTGCTGCGCCGGCGTGATCAGGCCCGACCCGATCCCGCCGATGACGCACAGCACCAACAGCTCCCAGACCTGCGTGCTGACCCCGATCAGGCCCAGCGTCACCGCGGACAGCAGCAGTCCCAGGATCATCGGGGTCTTCCGGCCGATCCGGTCCACCCAGCGCCCGACGAACGTCAACACAGCGGCGTTGCCGACGGCGAACACGGTCAATGCCCAGCCGGCCATGGCCGGGCCCGCACCGAGCACCTGGACCACGAACAATGGGATCAGCGCCATCCGGATCCCGAACACCGACCAGCCGACGGCGAAGTTGGACGACAGCACGGCCTGGAACGCCGGTGACCGCAGCGTCTCCCGCAGGTCGACGTGGACAACCGTGGTGTCCCGAGGCGGCGTGGGGATGCGGCCCAGAAAGAACTGGACGACGCCGGCCGCGAGCACCAGCAGGATGCCGTAGCTGATGAACGGGGCCCGGATGGACCAGCCGACGAGCAGACCGCCGATCAGCGGTCCGGAGATGCCGCCGATGAGGAAACCCGAGGCGTACATCGCCGACGCCCGGCCGCGCAACGCCGCCGGGGTCACTCGGACCAGCAGGGCCAGTCCGGAGATGGTGAACATCGCCGAGCCGATGCCGCCGGCGCTGCGGGCGATGAGCAGCCCGGAGTAGCCGGGCGAGTAGGCGATGGCGACGCTGGAGGCGGCCACGATGAGCAGCCCGGCGAGGTAGAGCGGTCGTTCCGAGGTCCGTCGCAACAGCCGCCCGGCGAAGGGGGCGAAGACCAGCCTGGCGAACGCGAACGCCGACACGATGACGCTGACCGCGGCATTGGAGACGCCGAACCCGGAGGCGTAGGCCGGGAGTACCGGCGAGATCAGTCCGTACCCGACGGCGACCAGGAACGCCGCCGCCACCAGGACGACCACCTCACGCGGGAGCGTCGGCTTCTCGTCGGCCAGCGGGAACGGGATGGCGACGTGGTCGCCGGGTTCGGACGGGTGGCGCGGCGGCGGAGGCACTCGTTCGACATTACCCAGGGTCGTTCCTCGGTCGCGACCGTCCGGAACCGCATCCAGCCGCCGGTAGGTTCGCGCGATGGGCTTCACCCGCGCCGAGCTCGAGCGTTTCCGCGACACCACCGTCCCCGATCTCGTCGGCCCAGGGGTGAAGCTGCTCTTCGTCGGGATCAACCCGGGGCTCTGGACGGCGGCGGTGCAGACGCACTTCGCCCGGCCCGGCAACCGCTTCTATCCCGCGCTGGTCGAGGCGGGGATCCTGGAGCGCCCGGTCACCTACATAGACGGGATGACCACCGCGGACCGGTCCTACCTGCGGGAACGGGGCGTGGGCATCACGAACCTGGTGCACCGGGCGACCGCACGGGCCGACGAGCTGGACGCCGACGAGCTGCGCGCAGGGCGGGTCCAGCTGGACCGACTGGTCTGTGAGATCAAGCCGAACGTCGTCGCGATGGCGGGCATCACCGCCTATCGGGCGGCGTTCGGCCGGAGCAAGGCCACCACCGGCCGTCAGCCGGAGTCGCTCTCAGGTGTGGCGCTGTGGGTGGTGCCGAACCCGTCCGGGCTCAACGCGCACGACACCCGGGCGAGCCTGGCGGCGGTCTACCGGGAGCCCGCCGTCGCCGCCGGGATCCTGACCGCCTAGTCCATGCCCTTGAAGTGGCGCCCACTGACCCGGGCGAGCTCGCGGTCGGCGTCCTTCTTGGCCAGCGACTGCCGCTTGTCGTAGGTCTTCTTGCCCTTGGCCAGCGCCAGCTCGACCTTGGCCTTGCCGTTGAAGAAATACAGGCTCAGCGGTACGAGCGCGAAGCCGTCCTCGCGCATGATTCCGCTGATCTTGCTGATCTCCTCGCTGTGCAGCAGCAGCTTGCGGGCCCGCCGCGGCTCGTGGTTGGTCCACGTGCCCTGCAGGTACTCGTTGATGTGCACGCCACGGAGCCAGATCTCGTGGTCGGAGATCGTCGCGTAGCCGTCCACGAGGGACGCGCGACCCTCCCGGAGCGACTTGACCTCGGTGCCCTTGAGCATGATCCCGGCCTCGTAGGTGTCCAGGATCGTGTAGTCGTGGCGGGCTTTACGGTTCGACGCGATCAGCTTGCGTCCGGTTTCTCTGGGCATGGCCGCTCCAGAGTAGTCGCCGCACCATCCGGAGCCGATCCGTTTTCCGGTCGGCTGCACCCCGCCGGTCGGCTGCTCTTCACACGAATGGCAGTGGTGCCTCGCCGATCCGGCGCAACGACGAGATCAGGAGCCGGTCGTCGACGACCTGTACACCGCAGAGCGCAGTCGCCCCGCGGGCACCGATCGGCACGGGTAGATCGACGAAACGCGACTGCCGATCGTCGAACCAGGCGAAGACGTCGGTCACCACCGCCAACCCCGCCAGATCGCTGCGTCCGGTGGCCGCGACGAGTGCCGCCGCGCACCAGGAGTCCACGTCGGGCTGCACGGGCTGCCGGTCCAGATCGATGGTCAGGTACCGGAAGAGCTCACTGCGGTGCGGCGTTGGACACGGCGCGAGCAACGAGTCGAACGAGGCGAACCCGTCCTGGTAGCAACGCCCGACGCTCGGCGGCGGGTCACCGGTCATGGCGATCCCGGCCAGCGACCCGGTGGACGGCGCATCGCTGTGCACGAGGCACGACGTCCACCTTTGACCGCCCGCGAACTGCCGCGCGTCCGGCCCCAGCGCGGTGGCGTCGACCCGTACCGCGGCGGTCGACCCGGACGGTGTGGACGGGCCGACCAGGTACGAGTCGATCCGGGGACCTCGGCACGGCACAGGACGTTCGTTCGCGTCGGTCCGCTGGTCCAGGACGGCCACCTCACCCCAGTGCGGCTCGGCGCAGTCCACCGCCTCGAGACCCGGCGACGCACGCATCGAGCCCCCGTCGGTGACGCCCGGGGTCACCTCGGTTCGCACACACGTCCCCGCCGGGAGCGGCGGTGGACCCGGTTCGACGGCGGCCGCACCGGTCACCCCGACTGCGGTCAGCCGCGGGACGACGAGCACGCACAGGACGGCGAGTAACAGCATCACCCCACCGGTCGCCCTTCGGTCCATATGCGGACCTTACGGACTGCCACCCGGTGGTGCCGGCCCCGACACCGGGCTACCGGACGCGGTGCAACGCCACCGGCCCGAGCTCCCCGTCGTGCACCGACGCGGTCATGAACGTCCGGAACGGCTCACGACGCCGATCGGTGCACGAGCCTGGATTGAGCATCCGCAGACCTGACGACGCGACCGTGTACAAGGGATGTGGCTGTGCCCGAATACGAGGACCTCGGCATCCGGGAAGGCCCGGGCCATCCGCTGTTCGCGTCGGTCCTTCGCGCCGGTCTCGTGGACGATCACGAACCGGACGCCCGCCAGCGTCGCCCGGGCGACTTCCGGAAGCCGTTCGCGCAGCACGCCGTGGTCGTTGTTGCCGAACACCCCGATCAGCCGACGCGAGCGCTGCTCGAGAGCATCGAGCAGGGCCACGTCGACCCAGTCCCCGGCGTGGATCACCACGTCGGCCGCGTCCACCGCGTCCCACACGACCGCGGGGAGGTCCTTCGCCCGCGACGGCAGGTGGGTGTCGGAGATCAGCAGGAGACGCAATTCAGGTGCGGACGTAGAGCCGCAACGTGATGTAGGCCGAGATCGCGGCCAGCCCGGCGCCGACGACCCCGAGGATCGGTGCGACGTAGAAGAAGTCCGCCTGATCGATGATCGGGATGATGCCGGCGCTCGTCGGGCCGGCGAGGGCACTGTCCAGGAACAGCACCTTGAAGCCGACCAGACCGACGATGCCCAGGATCGCGCCGAGCAGCGCGGCGACCACCGCCTCCACCAGGAACGGGATCTGGGTCCGCCACCGTGAGGCGCCCACCAGACGCATGATCTCGGTCTCGGTACGCCGGGTGTAGGCGGCGACCTGGACCATGTTGGAGATCAGCAGGAAGGCCGCGATCACCAGCAGCCCGGAGATCACGATGGCGGCGTTGCGTAATCCGTTGAGCAGCGCGAAGAGGTTCTCCAGGAACGCCGTCTGGTCCGAGACCGAATCCACTCCCGGCCGGCCGGTGTAGTCGCGGATGATGACGGCGTAATTCTCCGGGTTGTTCATCGACACGTGGAACGACGCCGGCAACGCGTCGGAGGACACGATGCTGAGCAGTTCGGGCTGCGCGGCGAACATCTCGTTGTAGCGCTGCAGCGCCTGGGCCTGCGACTCGTAGCGGGCGCTGGCGACCTCTGGATCGGCCTCCAGTTCCTGCAGCAGCGCCGCGCACACATCGCCGGTGCAGGTCGGGTCGGTCTGCGACTGGGCGGTTGTCAGGTAGATGGTGACCTCGACCTTGTCGCCGAAGACCTGTTTGATCTGGTCCGTCTTGCGGGCGATGATCAGCCCGCCCCCCAGCATCCCGAGCGAGATGGCGGTGGTCAGGATCATCGCGATCGTCATGGTGACGTTGCGACGAAATCCCGCCAGCACCTCTCTGAACATGGTTCCGGCTCGCATGGGTTCCTCTCGTGCTTGCTGCTTCGGGCACTTCGGTGGGACGGGGCTTCGGGTGGCCGACCCGGCCTCGGGGTGGGCGCGGAATGTGGGTGCGGCGTCAGCGCCCGACGCCGTAGACGCCGCGGGATTCGTCCCGGACGACCTTGCCCGACTGCAGTTCGATGACGCGTCGTCGCATGGCGTCGACGATGTGGTTGTCGTGCGTGGCCATCAGCACGGTGGTGCCCGTGCGGTTGATCCGCTCCAGCAGAAGCATGATGTCGCTGCTGGTGTCGGGGTCGAGGTTGCCGGTCGGCTCGTCGGCGAGCAGCAACAGCGGACGGTTGACGAAGGCCCGGGCGATGGCGACGCGCTGCTGCTCGCCACCGGACAGCTCGTGCGGGAAGCGCTTCGCCTTACCCTCGAGGCCGACCAGCTCCAGCACCTCGGGCACGACCTTGCGGATGTGCGGACGGGGCTTGCCGATGACCTCGAGCGCGAAGCCGATGTTGCTCTCGACGGTCTTGTTCGACAGCAGCCGGAAGTCCTGGAAGACGCACCCGAGGCTGCGCCGGTGGGCCGGCACCTTCGAGCGTCGCAACTTCAGCAGATCGCTGCCGGCGACCCGGATCTCGCCCGCGTTGGGCTTCTCCTCGCTGAGCAGTAGCCGCAGGAAGGTCGACTTGCCGGAGCCGGACGGGCCGATCAGAAAGACGAACTCGCCCTTCTCGACGTCGACCGTCACATCGTCCAGTGCGGGACGGGTCGAGGTCTTGTAGGTCTTGGAGATCTGGGACATGTGGATCACGGGCGCTGACTCTACCTCGGCCGCCGTTGCGAAACCGTTATCCGACAGGCCTCTACCAGTGAAACTTCAGGTCCGTGACCGGCGGGAACG
Organism: Nakamurella sp.; assembly: GCA_039916325.1. Lineage (GTDB taxonomy): Bacteria > Actinomycetota > Actinomycetes > Mycobacteriales > Nakamurellaceae > Nakamurella. Next base: position 7,856 of record JBDSLP010000241.1, read on the forward strand.
GCCTCGAATGTGCGATCGGGTCCGCCACAACGCAGTAATCCGGGACTGGGACGGGACACTCCGCGACCCTCAGCTCTGCTGCCGCAGAGCGGGCCAGACGGCCGACCAGCCGCCGATCGGACCCCGACATACCAACACCGGCTGCTCCTGCTCCTGGTTGTCGACCCCGAGACCGTTGTCGAGACTGGTCACGGAGGTGCACCTGTCGAAGAGGGCGCGGGTCGGGGCCGCCCGCCCGACGACCACTGCGGTGGTCGTGGAGTCCGGCGGTCCCGGAAGATCGGCCAATCCGTTGTGGCCGCTGTAGGCGGCCGGCAGTCCCCGCTCCGGGCCGAACCGGGCGACCGCGCCGGCCTCGCCGTAGTTCGCCGTCACGATCACCGTCCGGGCGCGCTCCGCAGGCGGTAGTCCGAGGTAGACGGCGGCGATCTGGTCGACGTAGGTTGGCCAGCCGATCGTGTCGCTGACCACGGCGTTCATCCCGGGAAGTGGGGTGTCGCCGACCAGCCGCCCGGGGACGATCGGGAGCGAGATCGTCGCCGCGACCGCACCGTTGAGGGCGACGAGCACGACGGCAACGGCGCGCCATCCGGTCCGCTCCGCCAGCCACGCCCCGGCCGGGACGCACCCGACCGCGAACACCACCAGCATCAGCGGCGCCGGATAGTAGAACTGCGTCCCCCCCAGGAAGGTGGCGACCACGACGACGATCAGCGCCACCGACAGCCAGCGGGCGATCCGCAGCCCCGCCGTCCGGAACGGTGCGACCACCCCGGCCACCAGGACCGGCAGTAACGGTGGCCCGAGCAGCAGCGGCAGGAACACCGGCAGCGTCGAGCGCACCCGATCGGTGTTCCTGACGGCCAGCGCCGCCCCCATGCTCAGCTGCGGCCAGTCGTGGGTGAATTGGTAGATCAGGTTCGGCGCCCCCACGGCCAGCGCCACCGCCACCGCAAGATAGGGCCAGCGGGTGGTCAGCGGCCTCCGGGGTCCGGCGAGCAGCAGCCCGAGCGCAAGGCCGACGAGCAGCAGCGCGATCAGCAGCTTGTTGTACATGCTCAGGCCCACGACCAGCCCCGCGAGCACCCACCACCGCGGCTGGTCGCGGACCACCGCCCGGAGCACACACAGGCAGACCAGCGGCCAGACGAGCAGGTCGATCGAGGTCGTCAACATGACGTGCCCGAACGCCAGCGCGATGGACGAGGAGGCGTACCCCCACGCGCACAGCACCTGCGCGACCCGACCTCCGTCGAGCTCACGCACGATCGCGACCAGCACGAACGTGGCCAGCGTGGCGGACAGCGTCGCCGGCAGTCGGATCGCCCACGGCTCATCGGCGACGGTGCCGCTGAGGAAGCGCACGATCAACGGCAGCAGCGGCGGCTGGTCGACGTAGCCCCAAGCCGGCGGCAGCATCCGGAAGTACAGCTCGTCCCGGTGCCAGCCGTAACCGTTGCTGCCGGCGGTGAGCGCGACGGCCACCGCCAGCGCGGCCGCGATGACGGGCAACCGACCGGTGGAGTCGGCGTGGCGAGCGGACCGGCCGGGCATCCGGCGGGTCAGCGGGCGGCGAGGGCCGTGGCCACCGCGTCGTGCAGCAGTCCGTTGGTGGCCAGCGCGTTGCCCGCGTCGGTGGCCGCCATTTTGCCGTCGATACCGGTGAACGTGCCGCCGGCCTCGGTGACGATGGGGACCAGCGCGGCCATGTCCCAGACGTTGAGTTCAGGCTCGGCGGCAATGTCGACAGCTCCCTCGGCGACCAACATGTACGGGTAGAAATCGCCGTAGCCGCGCAGTCGCCAGGTCGCTCGGGACAGGTCCAGCAGCTGGTCCAACCGGCCGGCGGCCTCCCATTCGGCGAGGTCGGAGATGGCCAGGCTGGCATCGGCGGGGTCCGCGACAGCCGAGACCCGGCACCGGCGCGGCGCGCCGTCGCGGAAGACGGTGAACGCGCCGCCGCCGACGGCTGCCCACCAACGGCGGGCCAGCGCCGGTGCCGAGGCCACGCCGACGACGATGGCGTCGGTCGCGTCCAGCAGGGCGATCAGGGTGGCCCAGACCGGCACCCCGCGGACGTAGTTCTTGGTGCCGTCGATCGGGTCGATGACCCAGCGGCGGCCGCTGGTGTCGCTCAGCTCTCCGCCGTACTCCTCCCCCACGACGACGTCATCCGGTCGCTCAGCGGTGATGATCGCCCGCAGCGCCCGCTCGACCGCGGTGTCTGCGTCGGACACCGGGGTGAGGTCGGGCTTGGCGTCCACCCGCAGGTCGGCGGCCTGGAACCGGTTCATGCTGATCGCGTCGGCCGCGTCGGCCAGCCGCAGCGCCAAGGCGAGATCATCGGCGTGGGCGGAGTGTCGATGAGCTTGCAGCATGATCGCAGACCCTATCGGCCGGGTCGGCGGTGTGGCGCTTTCGACCGCCCTCGACGATGCAGGAGAATGAGGACCTCGCCGTGTACGTCGCCGAGGAGGGTTCCACCAGTGGTTTCCGATTTCCTGATCGCCCGCAACCCGGAGCCGGACAGCACGCTGCCGTACCTCATCCGGCTACCGCTGGGACCGGGGGGCGTCGTGCTCAAGACCCGGGAGACCTGGCCCCGGACCGC
>JBDSLP010000242.1:0-9041 GCA_039916325.1 Nakamurella sp.
CGACCTCGAGGGCATGATCGCCGCGCAGGGCATCCTCACCAGCCGCGGCGGCAAGACGAGCCACGCGGCAGTGGTGGCACGCGGCATGGGCAAGACCTGCGTCTGCGGCGCGGAGGAGCTCGAGGTCGACCTGAAGGCAAACAAGTTCACCGCCCCAGGCGGGATCGTCGTCAACGAGGGCGACCTGATCTCCATCGACGGGACCACCGGCGAGGTGTTCCTGGGCGCGGCCGCGGTCGTGCCGTCCCCGGTGGAGACCTATATCGAGGAAGGACTGGAGGCGGCGCTGAACGGCGTCGAAGAGGAAGTCTCCGACCTCGTCAAAGCCGTCGATCGGCTGCTCATGCACGCCGACAAGACCCGCCGACTCGGGGTGCGGGCCAACGCCGACACCGCCGAGGACGCGGCGCGGGCACGCCGGCTCGGCGCGCAGGGCATCGGGTTGTGCCGTACCGAGCACATGTTCCTCGGCGACCGTCGCGGGTTGATCGAGCGGGTCATCCTGGCCGACACCGACGACGAACGTGACGCGGCGCTGGCCGCGCTGCTGCCGTTGCAGCGGCAGGATTTCGTCGCGCTGCTGGACGCGATGGACGGGCTGCCGGTGACCATTCGGCTGCTGGACCCGCCGCTGCACGAGTTCCTGCCCGACCGCACCGAGCTGTCGGTGAAGGTGGCTGTGGCCGAAGCCGGCGGAACCGTCGACCCCAAGGACCGGAAGCTCCTCGCCGCGGTGCAACGGCTGCACGAGTCCAACCCGATGCTGGGCCTGCGCGGTGTGCGGCTCGGACTCGTCACTCCGGGTCTGTTCAACATGCAGGTCCGCGCCATCGCCGAAGCAGCATCGGCCCAGGTCAAAGCCGGCAAGAAACCCCAGGTCGAGATCATGGTGCCGCTCGTCGGTTCGGTGATGGAGCTGTACCTGGTACGCGACGAGTCCGACGCGATCCTGCGCGATGTCGAGGCGGCGACCGGGGTGGTCCTCAACACCCCCATCGGCACCATGATCGAGCTCCCGCGGGCGGCGCTGACCTCTCACCGGATCGCCGACGCTGCGGATTTCTTCTCCTTCGGCACGAACGACCTCACCCAGACGACCTGGGGATTCTCCCGGGACGACGTCGAGGCCGCGATCTTCGCGACCTACCTGGACAAGGGCATTTTCACGGTGTCGCCGTTCGAGTCCATCGACGTCGACGGCGTCGGCCGGCTCGTCCAGATCGCCGCCGAGGAAGGCCGCCGCACGAAGCCCGGGCTCAAGCTCGGCGTCTGCGGCGAGCACGGCGGCGACCCGGAATCGATCGACTTCTTCCATCGCATCGGCTTGGACTATGTCTCCTGCTCGCCCTTCCGGGTACCGGTGGCCCGGCTCGAAGCCGGCCGGGCGGCGGTGAACAACGGGACCGTCGCCGTGGACCAGGAAGGCGGCCGCGCCTCGCGGTCGCGGTCCTCCGCGACCCGGTCGGCCAACCGCTGATCCTGTCGCAGTCACGACTGCCCCGCTGCCCTACCGGACCGGCCGTTGCCACGGCGACCGCCGGGTCCGGTAGCCCCTCCACGAAAGGATTTTCCGGTCGATGAGACTTCTCATGATGGGCCCGCAGGGTGCTGGAAAAGGAACACAGGCAGAGCTGCTGTCGGAAGCCCTGTCACTGACCCATATCTCAACCGGAGACATCTTCCGGGCCAACGTGGGCCACAAGACCGAACTCGGGGTCAGAGCACAGGCCTACATGTCGCGCGGTGACCTGGTGCCCGACGAGCTGACGAAAGCGATGGTCACGGACCGGCTGGGTCAGTCCGACGTCACGACCGGCTGGCTCCTCGACGGCTTCCCCCGCAACCTCGCCCAGGCGGAGTGGCTGGAGAGTTCGCTGCAGGAGGCGGGGACACCCCTGACCGCGGTCCTACTGCTCGACGTCCCCGACGACGTGTTGCTCGAGCGGATGCTGACCCGGGGACGGGCGGACGACCAGGGTGACATCATCCATCGACGGTTGGAGATCTACCGGACCGAGACCGTGCCGATGATCGACTATTTCGGCAAGATGGTCATCCACGTGGATGGTGTCGGCAACCTGCAGGACGTCGCCCATCGGGTCCTGCGCGGGATCGGCCACAGCGATGTGCACCTGAGCCGCTGACGACGGACTTTCGCGACCTGGCGAACCTGGCTATCGCCGCCCGGTGACCGCCTCCAGCACGGTGGCGACCAGGTCGGCGGCGGCCACCTCGGACTTCTCCCCCGACGCCCGGTCGCGCACCTCGGCGGTCCCGGTCGCCCAGGAGCGGCCGATCACCACGATGGTCGGCATCCCGAGCAACTCGGCGTCGGCGAACTTCACCCCCGGCGACGCGGGCCGGTCGTCCAGCAGCACCGATACACCGGCGGTATCCAGCTCGACGGCGACGGCGGTGGCTGCGTCGAGCAGCTCTGCGCCCTTCCCGGCGATCACGAGATGGACGTCATAGGGCGCGATCTCGCGCGGCCAGGACAAGCCCTTGTCGTCGTGGTTGTCCTCGGCGATCGCGGCGACGGCCCGGGATACGCCGATCCCGTAGGACCCCATCGTGACGGTGACGAGCTTGCCGTTCTGATCGAGCACCTTCAGGTCCAGCGCCTCGGCGTACTTGCGTCCGAGCTGGAAGATGTGGCCCATCTCGATGCCCCGCGCGGTTTGCAGCACCCCCCCCGACGGCCCGGGACTCGGGTCGCCGTCACGGATCTCGGCGGCGTGGATGATTCCGTCCGGGGTGAAGTCGCGCCCGGCGACGAGCCCGATGACGTGCCGACCGGGTTGGTCGGCACCGGTCACCCAGCTGGTCCCCGAGCCGACCGCCGGATCAACGAGATAGCGGATCTTCGACGCGTTCTCGGCGCCGAGCGCGCCCGGCCCGATGTAACCCTTGACCAGCGCCGGGTTCCTGGCGAACTGGACCTCGTCGAACGGCTCCACCTCGGCCGGGGACACCTGCGCCTCGAGCCGCTTGGCGTCGACCTCGCGGTCGCCGGGTACGCCGACGGCCAGCGGCTCGGTGTCACCGTTGGGGTGGCGCAGCAGCACCAGCACGTTCTTCAAGGTGTCCGACGCGGCCCAGGGCCGGTCGTCGCGCGGGTAGGCGACGTTGAGGTGGTCGACCAGGGTCTGGATCGTCGGAGTGTCGGGGGTGTCCCCGACGTGCGCGGGAGGCAGGTCGTCGAACGGGACGGGGGCGGGTGAGGGCATCGTCACGGCTTCGACATTGGCAGCGTAGTCACCACTCTCGCTACGGACGAAGGTATCCTCGCCCACCGGTGAGATGGCCAGGAACTCCTCCGACGCCGACCCGCCCATGGCGCCGCTCATCGCCGAGACGATGACGTACTCGAAACCGAGCCGGTCGAAGACTTTCCGGTACGCCGCACGCAGCTTCTGGTAGGCCGCCGCCAGGCCGGCGTCGTCGATGTCGAAGGTGTACGCGTCCTTCATGACGAACTCACGACCGCGCAGGATTCCCGCGCGCGGACGGGCCTCGTCGCGGTACTTGGTCTGGATCTGGTAGATCGACAGCGGCAGCTGCTTGTACGACGAGTAGAGGTCCTTCACGAGCAGGGTGAACATCTCCTCGTGCGTGGGGCCGAGCAGGTAGTCGGCACCCTTGCGGTCCTTCAGGCGGAAGACGTTGTCGCCGTAGTCGGTCCAGCGGCCGGACGCCTCGTAGGGCTCGCGGGGCAGTAGCGCAGGGAAGCTGACCTCCTGCGAGCCGGCGGCGTCCATCTCCTCGCGGACGATCTTCTCCACGTTGCGCAGCACCTTCAGGCCCAACGGTAGCCAGGTGTAGATGCCGGGCGCCGCCCGCCGTACGTAGCCGGCCCGCACCAACAGCCGGTGGCTCGGCACCTCCGCATCCGCCGGGTCCTCACGCAGGGTGCGCAGGAACAGGGTCGACATGCGGGTGATCACGGGATGGGACTCCTCAGCTGACGAATGCGGGGGGCCGGCCGCGGCACGCGGTCGGGTCCGGCTCATCAGCTTAGTGGCCGTTCCGGCGTCCCTCCCGCGGTTCTCCGACCGGGACTACAACGACAGCGCTGCCCGCGCCGCCTCGGTCAACGGCGCGGCGTAGCTGTGTCCATGGCTCGCCGCGTGCACCGCCAGCGGATGCAACTGGTGCAGCGGCACCCGGTCCCGCCACCCGTCGGCGAGCGGGTGCGCCTCTTCGTAGCCGGTGAGGATGTCGCCCAGCCGGGGCGCGCCGAACAGCGCGAGCATGGCCAGGTCGGTCTCCCGGTGGCCGCCGTGTGCGGCCGGGTCGATCAGGCAGACCCCGTCCGGCCCCCACAGCAGGTTGCCGGTCCACAGGTCGCCGTGGATCCGCGCCGGCGTCTCGGCGTCGTCGAAGTCGCCGGCGGTCAGCCGCTCGCAGACGCGTTCGACCAGCCGGGACGCGGGGCGGTCCACGTGACGGGCGTCGACCGCGCGCCGCAGGTACGGAAGCACCCGCTGCTGTGCGTAGAACGTACCGAACGTCTCCGTCGGACGGCAGGTCATCGGCTGCCGCCCGATGAACGTCGGGCCGCGGTACCCGGCCGGCGGCGCGCCCCACGCATCGGTCGGCGCGTCGTGCGTCCGCGACAACGCGGCGCCGAACGCCCGCGCAGCCGCCGCCGTGGTGGGTCCGCCCGGGACCTGCGCCAACTCGACGAAACCCGGTCCGACGCCGAGCACGTCGACGACGGCAGCACCGTCGGGCACCGCGCCCAGCCAGCGCAGACCGGCGGCCTCGGCTTCGAAGAAGCCCGGCGGGGCGTCGGTCCGCTGCTTTCGGAAGCTCACCCGAACCACCGTAGGCTGCCTCGTCGTGCTCATCCTGCTGCCCCCGTCAGAAGGTAAACGGACCAGCGGGACGGGGCCCCCGTTGGATCTGGACGCGCTGGGCTTCCCCGCGCTCACCCCGTTGCGGGCAACCCTCGTCGACGAGCTCATCATGCTGGCCGGCGACATCCCCGCATCGCGTGCGGCTCTCGGTCTGACCGCCGCCAGGGATCTCGAGATCACCGGCAACGCCGCCCTGCTCCGCAGCCCGACGCTGCCGGCCCTGGACCGCTACACCGGCGTGCTCTACGACCACCTCGGCGTGCCCACCCTGACCAAGCTGCAGCGAGCCCGGGCGAACGCGCGGCTGATCATCGGCTCGGCTCTGTTCGGTGCGACCCGGGCGACCGATCCGCTGCCGGCCTACCGGCTGTCGGCGAACTCCAAGCTGCCCGGCCGGCCGGGGCTCGCCGCCCGATGGAAGCCCGTGCTGACCCCGGCGCTGACGACCGGCGAGCTGACGCTGGACCTGCGGTCCGGGGCGTACGCGGCGCTGGGTCCGGTATCAGGCGCGGTCACCGTCGATGTCGTCACCGAGCACGCCGACCGCGGTCGGACGGTGGTCAGCCACTTCAGCAAAGCGACCAAGGGCGATCTGGCCCGGGTGCTGTGCGTCTCGCGCGCAGAACTGGACTCCGTCACCGCGATCCTCCGGACCGCCCGCGCCGGCGGGTTGACCGTGGAGCGCACCGGGCCCACGACGCTCACCGTGGTCACCGGTTAAATCGGTTGCCCCAACCGGGCCGAGGACGTCAGGATCATCGCTGAACCGTGACGTTGCGGCGCACCAGACCCAGCAGTCGAGCGCAGAGGAGGACATCGTGTCGGTCACCCCCGTGTGGCATTCCCTTATCGTCCCCGCGCCGGTTCCCCTACCCCGCTGACCTGCTCGCGTCAGCGCCCCGGGACCGGACCTTCTCCTCCGGAGCCGCTCCCATGCCGATCCACGGCACCCGCACCACCCGCCATCCGCTCACCGTCCCGACCGCGGAAGTCCCCGACCGTGCCCACGAGGACCGCGACAACGAGGACCGCGACGACAAGGACCCCGGCGACCCCGACACCGGCGACTGGGACAAGAACGCCGACTGGGACGACGACAGTGCGTCGTTCGAGAAGTTCCGGTCCGCCACCACCTCGACCCGACGCCGCGTCGTGGTCGAGGGTCGGTCCGGTCGTCGCGAGGTCGCCGACGCCGAGATCGTTCTCGTGCCGGATCCGCCCGGGGCGCCGGGAATCCCGGTTCACTCCGGCGAGGGCCGCCCGGGTGCGCCGAGCGCCACCCCGGCTGCCTATTCGACCTACGACACCGCGAGTCACGGACCGGAACCGGTGCCGGCCTGGGTCGTCACCTCGTTCTCGGCGATCGACACTCCGCTGGGCATTTTGAAATCCGGCAAGGAGGCTGACGTCCACCTGCTGGACCGCAGCCTCCCCGTCGGCGCGTCGTCGGTGCTCGCCGTGAAGACCTACCGCTCGTCGGACCACCGGATGTTCCACCGGGACAGCGGCTACCAGGAGGGCCGCCGCACACGCCGGACCCGGGAGGGCCGGGCCATGGCCGCCCGCACGTCCTTCGGCCGCGAGTTGCTGGCCGGTCAGTGGGCGGCCGCCGAGTTCGCCGCCCTCTCCACGTTCTGGACCGCGGGCGCGCCGGTCCCCTATCCGGTCCAGTTGATCGGCTCCGAGCTGATGATGGAGTTCGTCGGGGACGACGCCGGCGCGGCCGCGCCCCGGCTGGCCACCGCCGGTGTCCCGGGCGGCGTCGCCCCGGCGGAAGTCTTCACCCCGTTGTGGCACGACCTGGTGGCCACCCTCGAGCTCGTCGCGTCGCTCGGCTACACCCACGGCGACCTCTCGCCCTACAACGTCCTGGTCGCCGACGGACGCTGCGTACTCATCGACCTGCCACAGATCGTCGACGTCATCGCCAATCCGCAGGGTCCGGCGTTCCTGGCCCGGGATGCCACCGTGATCGCCGACTTCTTCCGCCGCAAGGGCGTGGCCGGCGCGGACGGTGACCTGCTGACCGCCCGACTGGCCGGTTTCGCCGGGCTGTAGCCCCGGGAGCGAGCCGCCGTCGGCCGGTCCCGGGACCCGCCGCGTCCGAGGCCCGCGCACCGGAGCATTTACAGTGTGCTGGTGCGCCATTTCGACCTTGTGATCATCGGTACCGGCTCCGCCAACTCCATCCCCGGACCCGCCTTCGACGACCTGTCGATCGCCATCCTGGAGAAGGGCCGGTTCGGCGGGACGTGCACCAACGTCGGGTGCATCCCCACCAAGATGTTCGTCTGGCCGGCGGATCTGGCCGCGGGCGCAGTCGAGGCGGCCGACTTCGGCGTCGACGCCACGGTCAACGCGGTGCACTGGCCGGCCATCCGGGATCGCATCTTCGGCCGCATCGACGCCATCGAGGCCGGCGGACGGGAGTACCGCAGCGGCCCCCGGACGCCGAACCAGACGGTCTACACCGGCTCCGCCCGGTTCCTCGACGCCCACACCATCGACACCGGAACCGGCGAGACCATCACCGGCGACCGGATCGTCATCGGAGCCGGTGGCCGTCCGACGATCCCACCCATCGCCGGTCTGGACGACCCCGGCGTGCGCCCGCTCGTGCACAACAGCGACACGATCATGCGGATCGACGACCTGCCCGCCCGGCTGCTCATCATCGGCGGCGGTTACATATCCGCGGAATTCGCCCATGTGTTCGCCTCCTTCGGGACCCAGGTCACCCAGGCCGTCCGCGGTGACCGGCTGCTGGCCAAGCACGACCGTGACGTCTCCACGGTGTTCACCGCCGACGCCGCCGCCCGCTACGACCTGCGGCTGCACACCGAGGTGACCCGGGTCGCCGCCGCCGACGGCGGCGGGGTGACGGCCACCCTGGAACGGCACGGAGCCGCCAACGACGCCGCTTTCGACCTCGTCCTGATCGCGGTCGGGCGGACCCCCAACACGGATATCCTCGACGCAGCGGCCGCCGGTCTGCAGCTGCATCCCGACGGCCGCATCAAGGTCGACGCGCAGCAGCGGACCAGTGTCGAAGGCCTGTGGGCCCTGGGCGACATCAGCTCGGACTACGCCCTCAAGCACGTGGCCAACGCCGAGGCGCGTACCGTCGCGCACAATCTGGCGCACCCGGACGACCTCGTCGCCACCGATCACCGTTTCGTCCCGGCCGCGGTGTTCGCCCATCCGCAGGTCGCCAGCGTCGGGCTCACCGAGGAGGAGGCCAAGCACCAGGGACTGCGCTACGTCGTCAAGACCCAGAAATACGGCGACATCGCCGCCGGCTGGGCCCGGGAGGACGTTGTTCACTTCGCCAAGCTGCTGGCCGACCCGGCGACGGGGCTGATCCTCGGAGCCCACATCGTCGGCCCGGAATCGGCCACGATCATCCAACCCGTGATCCAGGCCATGTCGTTCGGCCAGTCGGTCCGCGAACTGGCCCGAGGTCAGTACTGGATCCACCCCGCCCTGCCCGAGCTCGTCGAGAACGCCCTGCTCGGTCTCGAACTCGACCCCCCACTCCACGAGAAGTCAGTGAGCTGATCATGCGGACCATCATGAGGACCATCCACAAGATCGTCGACGCGCTCGCCCGCCGCAAGGTGCGCCGGGACGAGAACCCAGGCTCCCGCTGACATCTCAAGGTCTCAGCGACCCTGCGGTCGGCCGGGGTCAGCGCTTCACGGCGCCAGCGTGAGGACCTCGGCGCCGGTGGCCGTGACCGCCAGGGTGTGCTCGAACTGAGCTGTCCACGACCGATCCCGGGTGATCACCGTCCAGTCGTCGTCCCAGATGTCCCAGGCGATCCCGCCGAGGGTGATCATCGGCTCGATGGTGAAGGTCATGCCTTCCTCCAGCACGGTGGTCACCGCAGTGTCCTCGTAGTGCAGGATCACCAACCCGGAGTGGAACGTCTCGTTGATGCCGTGACCGGTGTAGTCGCGGACCACGCCGTACCCGAACCGGGCCGCGTAGTTCTCGATGACCCGACCGATGACGTTGAGTTGTCGGCCCGGCCGGACCGCCTTGATCGCCCGGTTCAGACACTCCTCGGTCCGTTCGACCAACAGCCGGTTCTCCTCGGACACGTTCCCGGACACGAACGTGGCGTTGGTGTCGCCGTGCACGCCGTTGATGTAGGCGGTGATGTCGATGTTGACGATGTCG
>JBDSLP010000243.1:0-22250 GCA_039916325.1 Nakamurella sp.
GTAGGTCCCTCCGGACGGCCCGATCCCGACGGTCGCCAGGCGTGGCGCGACCCGGTCGGGACTCGCCCGCCGGGTAGCGTCATCGGGCGTACAGGTGTTCGGGCGACCACCGCCGGACCGTCGGATGTCGTGAGTGGGGGATGTCGTGCGGGTACTGGGCGTCGACCCCGGGTTGACCCGGTGCGGGGTCGGGGTCGTCGACGGCGGGCCCGGGATGACGTCCCGACTGGTCGACGTCAGCGTGATCCGGACCCCGTCGCACTCCGACGTCGCCCATCGCCTGCTGACCATCGCGGCCCACATCGAGGCGGCCCTCGAGCGGCACCGCCCCGACGCCGTGGCCATCGAGAAGGTCTTCAGCCAGCACAACGTGTCGACCGTGATCGGGGTGGCGCAGGCGACCGGAGTGGTGGCGCTGACCGCGGCCCGGCGGGGGGTGCCGGTGGCGTGGCACACGCCGAGTGAGGTCAAAGCTGCGGTGTCGGGCAACGGGGCGGCCGACAAGGATCAGGTGACGGCGATGGTGATGAAGCTGCTGCGGTTGACCACCGCCCCGAAACCGGCCGACGCGGCCGACGCGTTGGCGTTGGCGATCTGTCATCTCATGCGCGCGCCGCTGCAGGCCCGGCTCGCCCAGGCCGCGCTGCGTGCGGAGCTGGCCGCCGCCGTGCGAGTCGTCCGATGACCGCATCGGCCTGCGGCCCGCCTGCGACCGGGGTCGCCCGGTGATCGCGTCCGTACGGGGGACCGTGCTCTCGATCGCCCTGGACCGGGTCGTCGTCGAGGTCGGGGGTGTCGGGTTGGCGGTGCGGGCGACGCCGATGACGCTGGCCACCCTGACCCGCGGCCAGACCGCGTACCTGGCCACCACGCTGGTCGTCCGGGAGGACTCGCTGACCCTGTTCGGCTTCGGGTCCGACGCGGCCCGCGACCTGTTCGAGCTGGTGCAGTCGGTGACCGGGGTGGGCCCGAAGATCGCGCTGGCGCTGCTGGCGGTGTTCGACCCCGACGAGCTGCGGCATGCCCTGGGGTCCGGTGACGTGAACGCGTTGACCCGCGCGCCCGGAATCGGGAAGAAGGGCGCCGAGCGGCTGGTCCTGGAGTTGCGGGACAAGGTCGGCGTGCTGCCCGGCACCGGGACGCGCGCGGCGCCGGCCGGGCCGACCGTACTGTGGCGCGACAAACTCGCCGAGGCGCTGACCGGTCTCGGGTGGACCCCGAAGCAGGCCGCCGACACCGTCGACACCCTCGCCGCCGAGACCGATGACCCGGCCGTGCAGTCCGGTGACGTGGGTGTGCTGCTGCGTCGGGCGCTGGCCGTGCTGGGCGGTCGGCGATGACCACTCCGGACGGCGGCCCCGGCGATCCGGCCAGCGACGACGACCACCTGGTTTTCGCCGGTGAGGTCCCCGGCGACGAGGCGGACGGCTCGCTGCGACCCAGGAGCCTGGGCGAGTTCGTCGGACAGGCCCGGGTCCGTGAGCAGCTGGAGCTGGTGCTGACCGGGGCGAAGCAGCGCGGCGCCGTGCCCGACCACGTGCTGCTGGCCGGTCCGCCGGGCCTGGGCAAGACGTCGCTGGCGATGATCATCGCCGCCGAGCTCGGCAGCTCGCTGCGGTTGACGTCCGGCCCGGCGTTGGAGCGGGCCGGCGACCTCGCCGCGATGCTGTCCAACCTGGTCGAGGGCGACGTCCTGTTCATCGACGAGATCCACCGGATGGCCCGTCCGGCCGAGGAGATGCTGTACCTGGCGATGGAGGACTTCCGGGTCGACGTCATCGTCGGCAAGGGGCCCGGCGCGACCTCGATCCCGCTCGACATAGCGCCGTTCACGCTGGTCGGGGCGACGACCCGGTCCGGGCAGCTGACCAGCCCGCTGCGCGATCGCTTCGGGTTCACGGCGCACATGGAGTTCTACGAGCCGGGAGACCTGCGTCAGATCATCACCCGTTCGGCGGGCATCCTCGGCGTCGACCTGCGCGTCGACGGGGCCATCGAGATCGCCCGTCGGTCGCGGGGTACACCCCGCATCGCCAACCGGTTGCTCCGCCGGGTGCGCGACTTCGCCCAGGTCCGGGCGGACGGCGCCATCACCGTCGAGATCGCGCGCGAAGCACTGGCCGTCTACGACGTCGACGAGCTGGGCCTGGACCGCCTGGACCGGGCCGTGCTCTCGGTGCTGTGTCGCTCGTTCGGCGGCGGACCGGTCGGTCTCACCACCCTGGCCGTCGCCGTCGGTGAGGAGGCCAGCACGGTCGAGGAGGTGTGCGAGCCGTTCCTGGTCCGGGTCGGCATGCTCGCCCGCACCCGTAACGGACGGGTCGCCACCGGCGCGGCCTGGGATCACCTCGGGCTGACCCCGCCGGCGTCCGCCCCGGTGGTCGGCAGCCAGTCGCCACTGTTCCCCGCCGGCCGCCCGGACTGAGCCCTCGGCGAGGCGAGGTGGACCGTCGCCGGGCCGCATTCCGGCACCGCGACCCGGGGCGCACGATGACCGGTCGGCCGGGCCTGCTCCGGTAGGCTGGGTCGACATCCTGATCTGCACACGGGCACCGGTCGGACCTCCGTCACGGTGTCCCGGCCCACTGTGCAGGCACCCGATCGAGTTGGCACCGCGGCCCCGGCCGCGCACCCGTGCCGCCCGTCGGACCAGGCACCGAAGAGGGAGAGAACATGGATTCCAACAGCACCTTGATGATCGTCCTGCTCGTGTTCGTCGGCGGGATGCTGTTCCTGTCGTCGCGGACCCGCAAGAAGCAGGCCGCTGCCCAGAAGGAGAAGCTCAGCCTGATCGTCCCCGGCGTCCGGGTGACGACCATCGCCGGTCTGCAGGGCACGGTGACCGCGGTCGCCGACGACACCATGGAGCTGGAGATCGCGCCGGGCGTGCGCACCACCTGGCTCCGCGCGGCCGTCCGGGACGTCGTCGTGGCGCCGGACGCCAGCGACACGGTCGATCTGGACGCCGCCTACGGTGACGCCGCCTACGGTGACGACGCCCATGCCGGCGACGCCGTGAGCCTGCGCAAGGACGCCGACGAGACCGACCCGTACCGCGCCAACGGCGACAACCGCTAGCCCGAACTCGGCTAGGCTGGCCGATCGCAACGTCTTGTCGGCCGGCGGGGGTCGCCCGGTGAGAGATTCACCCTGCTCCCCTCACATCCGGCGTATTCCAGCCGATCGATGAGAAGCAGAGCACCACTGCACTCCACCGCCGGGCCGACGCGGTCGTCCGGAGTCCAGCGTCAGTCGTGATCCACCGGTGGTGTTCCGGCGGGGGCGGCGACGTGTCCATGAGGGGAACACGAACACGTGGCAACACCGGCCGGCCAGCTCAGGCCCTGGCGACTGATCCTGACCTTCGTCGGGCTCACCGCGATTCTCTACGGTCTGGTGTTCTTCACCGCCGGGTCCAACAGCCCGAAGCTGGGCATCGACCTGCAGGGTGGCACCCGCATCACCCTCACGGCGCAGTCCAGCGACAACGCCACCCCGACCCGACAGTCCATGCAGTTGGCCCGCGACATCATGGAGCGCCGCGTCAACGGCTCCGGTGTCGCCGGCGCGCAGGTGCAGATCGAAGGAGCCAACCAGCTCGTCGTCACGGTCCCCGGCACCGAGGACCTCACCGACCTGACCCGGTCGGCGCAGCTTCAGCTCCGTCCCGTCCTCGGCGCCTGCACCACGTCGGCGGTGTACCCGAACCTCGGCGTCGCCCTCCCGAGCCCGAGCGCTTCCGTCGGCGCCCCCGGGACCACCGACACCGAGACCACCGGGACCGGCAGCAGTGCCCCGGCCACCGACGCGACCGCCCCGGCCACCGACCCGACCGCCCCGGCCACCGACCCGACCGCCGCGCCCACCACCGACGCGAGCGCGACCAGCCAGGGCCTGCGCGCCCCGAACGTGGCCCAGGCGGCCCGGACCACCGACCCGTCGGTCGGCGCGTCCGATCCGGCCGCCACCGATGCCGCCGCGACCGACACCGCCGGAACCGCGACCGCCGGGACAGACACCGCTGGGACCGCCACCTCTGGGACCGATACCACCGGAACCGCCGCCGCTGGGACCGACACCCCCGGAACCGCCACCGGGACCGCCGCACCCACGGCGACGTTCCCCGCGTCCAGTGACCAGAAAGTCCCCACCCAGCCCGCATCCACCCTCCAGGCGGACTGGACGACCTGGGAGACCGACATCGCGACCGCCATCTCCGGCGGCCTCAGCTGCACCCAGATCAACGCCTACGCGGGCCTCGACGACCCGACCAAGCCGCTGGTGTCCTGCCTCGAGGACAGCTCGCGGATCTACGTCCTGGAGCCGACGCTGATCCCCGGTGACCAGGTCGACAACGCGACATCGGGTTACGACTCCAGCTCCGGCTGGGCGGTCAGCGTCAACTTCAAGAGTGACGGCGCGAGCAAGTGGGCCGCGTACACCACGCAGAACGCCACCGCCCAGAAGGCCGTGGCCTTCGTTCTGGACGGTGAGGTGATCACCGCCCCGACCATCCAGAGCGCCATCACCACCGCCACCCAGATCACCGGCAGCTTCACCCAGGCCACCGCCTCGGGGCTCGCGAACTCGCTGAAGTTAGGCGCCCTGCCGCTGGCCTTCGAGCGATCTTCGTCGAACTCGGTGACCGCCGAACTCGGGCTGTCCTACCTGCGCGCCGGCCTGATCGCCGGCGGCATCGGGCTGCTGTTGGTCGTCGTGTACTGCCTGGTCTACTACCGGCTGCTCGGCGTCATCACGATCCTGTCGCTGGTCTTGTCGTTCGGCCTGATCTACGCGGTGATGGTGCTGCTCGGCCGGTGGATCAACCTGTCGTTGGACATGTCCGGCATCGCCGGTCTGATCATCGCCATCGGTATCACCGCCGATTCTTTCGTCGTGTACTTCGAACGCATCAAGGACGAGGTCCGGGAGGGCCGCACGTTCCGGTCCGCGGTGCCCCGCGGTTGGGTCCGCGCCAAGCGCACCATTCTGAGCGCCGATGCGGTGTCGTTCCTGGCCGCGGCGATCCTGTACGTGCTCGCCGTCGGTGACGTGAAGGGATTTGCCTTCACCCTGGGCCTGTCGACCGTGCTCGACCTCGTCGTGGTGTTCCTGGTGACCCACCCGCTGGTGGCGCTGGCGTCGGGCAACAAGATCTTCTCCTCGCCGACCTGGTCCGGACTGGGCTCGGTCGCCGACGCCGGTCAGGAGCAGCGCTCCGCCGCGTCGTCGTTCGTGAAAGAGGCTGTCAAGCGATGACCACCACCCTCCCGACGACCCCGGGGCCGAAGCCCGTGGTCGCCCACCGCCGGAGCTTCGTCAACCGGCTGACCACCGGCACCGGAGCCTTCAGCATCATCGGACACCGCCGGAAGTACTACCTCGTCTCGATCGTGCTGGTGGTGCTGTCGATCGCGCTGATCCTCATCCGCGGCTTCAACTTCGGGATCGACTTCGCCGGCGGCACCAAGCTGCAGTTCCCGGCGGTCAGTTCGATCTCGACCGACCAGGTCGGGCAGGCGGTCAACAGCAGCACCGGCGTCGAGCCCGACACGGTTCAGACCGTCGGCACCGGCGCGTCGGCGACCTTCCAGGTGCAGACGACGACGCTGTCGGCCGATCAGGTCGTCGCGGTCAAGCAGGGCATCGCGCAGGCGGCCGGCATCACCACCGACCAGATCTCGGACTCCGCGGTGTCGGAGACCTGGGGCGGTGAGATCTCCCAACGTGCGGTGATCGCACTGATCGTGTTCCTGATCGCGGTGAGCGCCTTCCTCTGGATCCGCTACGAACGGCGGGTGGCCATCGGCGCTGTCGTCTCGGTGCTCCACGACATGGTGATCACCGCAGGCATCTACGCCCTGATCGGCTTCGAGGTGACCCCAGCGACCGTGATCGGGCTGCTGGCCATCCTCGGCTTCTCGCTCTACGACACCGTCGTGGTCTACGACAAGGTCCAGGAGAACACCAAGGGCCTCACCAGCCTGCTGCGCCGCAACTTCGAAGAGGCAGCGAACCTGGCCGTCAACCAGACGCTGATGCGCTCGATCAACACCACGGTGATCGCGCTGCTGCCGGTCGGCGGCCTGCTGGTCGCCGGGGTGGCCATCCTGGGTTCCGGGACGCTGAAGGACCTCGCGCTGGTCCAGCTTGTCGGCATGATCGTGTCCGGGTACTCGTCGGTCTTCCTGGCCGTCCCGATCGCGGTCGACCTTCGGCTGCGTGATCCGCTGATCAGAGCACACACGGCGCGGGTCGCCGCCCGGCGCAAGGCCGAGGGCCTCATCGTGGACGCCGACGGCGACCCGATCGGTCGGGTCGGCGGCGCTGCTGCCGCGCCGGTCGACCTCGACGCGCCGCCGGCCCGGGTCGTCCCCGGCACCGACGGCCCGACCGGTGCCCCGCGGCCCGGCGTCAAGCCGCAGCGCGCGACGGCCACCCGACCGACGGGCAAGGTCGCCCGGCCGTCGGGGAAGGTCGCCCGACCGACGGGCAAGCGCAGCCGCTGATGGGCGGGTTCCCGCCGGGAGCCGACCGCCGGGTGGACCTCTCGGGGTACGACCGCCCGTCGATCACGGCCGCCGCCGGCGACGCCATCGACCGGTTGACGCGGGTGGTCCCGGACTTCCCGGTCCCCGGTGTGCTGTTCCGTGACGTCACCCCGGTGTTCACCGACGCGACCGCGTTGGCCCTGGTGGCCGGCGCGCTGGCGGCGTCGGTGCCGGGGGAGTTCGATCTGGTCGCCGGACTGGACGCCCGGGGCTTTCTGCTGGGCGGGGCGGTGGCCGTGATCTGCGGGATGGGCGTGCTCGCGGTGCGCAAACCCGGCAAGCTGGCCGGCGCGGTGATCGGGCAGGACTACACGCTCGAGTACGGTACGGCCCGGCTGGAACTGCACCCGGACGACGTCCCCGACGGGTCCCGCGTCCTGGTCGTGGACGACGTGTTGGCCACCGGCGGGACCGCGGCGGCGGCGTGCGCCCTGCTACGGCGCGCCGGGGCCACCGTCACCGGCGTCGCGGTGATGCTGGAGCTCGCCGACCTCGGTGGACGGGTGGCGCTGAGCGTCACCGGTATGGACACCGTCACGGCCATCCGCACGGTCTGAACCGCACGGTATGAACCGCACCCGGGCCGGGGTCGATCAGCTCCCGGCTATCCTCGGGTCGGGACCTCGGCGTGCCTCGTCGGGTCTGTCCGCCGCACAATCCCGGGAGGCGCCATGACGTCCCACGTCGCTGACGCAGCCGCGAGCAAGGCCCTGCTGGACGACGAGGTCGCCGACGCCGTCCGGGCCGCCGCCGAGCAGGACGCCGCGGAACAGCAGGCGGTGGAACGACAGGCGGTGGAACAGCGGGCGGTGGATCAGAAGGAAGCCGAGCACAAGGCTCCACAGTCCGATCCGGCGCTGACTCCGCCGTTCGCGGCGGAGCCGGTCCCGGTCACCGAGCCGGCCGCAGCCACGGAGCCGTCTCCGGTCTCGGCCACCCGCCGGGTTCGGGCCCGCTTCACCCGACGGATGAGCGGGCAGCGCCAGGCCTCCGGCCCGACCACCGTCCTGGAGCCGCTGTTCGCGGTCCACCGTGGCTACCACCCGAAGGCCGACCTCAAGCTGCTGCAGCGGGCCTACGAGGTCGCCGAGGAGGCGCACCGCGGCCAGTTCCGCAAGTCCGGCGACGCGTACATCACGCATCCGCTGGCCGTGGCCAGCATCCTGGCCGACCTCGGTATGGACACCACCACGCTGGTCGCCGCGCTGCTGCACGACACCATCGAGGACACCCCCTACGACCTCGAGCAGCTCACCGTCGACTTCTCGCCGGAGATCGGCCACCTCGTCGACGGCGTGACCAAGCTGGACAAGGTCGACTTCGGCGACGCGGCCGAGGCCGAGACCATCCGCAAGATGGTCATCGCGATGGCCCGTGACCCGCGGGTGCTGGTCATCAAGCTCGCCGACCGGCTGCACAACATGCGCACCATGCGTTTCCTGGCGCCGGAGAAGCAGGCCAAGAAGGCCCGCGAGACGCTCGAGGTGCTGGCCCCGCTGGCCCACCGCCTCGGCATGGCCACGGTGAAGTGGGAGTTGGAGGACCTGGCCTTCTCCATCCTCTATCCCAAGCGCTACGACGAGATCGTCCGGTTGGTCGCCGACCGGGCGCCGTCCCGGGAGACCTACCTGGCCACCGTCGCCGACCAGCTGTCGGCCGAGCTGACCGGTGCGCGGATCACCGCGCAGATCGTCGGCCGCGGCAAGCATTACTACTCGATCTACCAGAAGATGCAGGTCAGGGGCCGTGATTTCGACGAGATCCACGACCTGGTCGCGGTGCGCATCCTGGTCGACTCGCTGCGTGAGTGCTATGCCGCGATGGGCGTGGTGCACGCGCTCTGGCAGCCGATGCCGGGCCGGTTCAAGGACTACATAGCCCAGCCCCGGTACGGGGTCTACCAGTCGCTGCACACCACGGTGATCGGCCCCGGCGGGAAGCCGCTGGAGGTGCAGATCCGGACCACCGAGATGCACCACACCGCCGAATACGGCATCGCGGCGCACTGGCGCTACAAGGAGACCAAGGGCACCCATCAGGGTGGCGGGCCGACCGACGAGATGGCGTGGATGCGCCAGCTGCTGGACTGGCAGCGGGAGGCCGGCGACCCGGGCGAGTTCCTGGACAGCCTGCGCTACGAGATGGCGTCCAAGGAGATCTTCGTCTTCACCCCCAAGGGCGACATCCAGACGCTGCCCACCGGATCCACCCCGGTCGACTTCGCCTACGCGGTGCACACGGAGGTGGGTAACCGTTGCATCGGGGCCAAGGTCAACGGCCGGCTGGTTCCGCTGGAGCGGACGCTGGACAACGGACAGATCATCGAGATCTTCACCTCGAAGGCGGTCGGGGCCGGGCCGAGCCGGGACTGGCTGAAGTTCGTCGTCAGCTCCCGGGCCAAGAACAAGATCCGGCAGTACTTCGCCAAGGAACGCCGGGACGAGGCGATCGAGGCCGGCAAGGAGGCCATCACCAAGGCCATCCGGCGGGCCGGCCTACCGGTCCAGCGGATGATCTCGCACGACAGCCTGGCCGCCGTCGCGCATGAGCTGGGGTACAAGGACATCGCCGCGCTGTACGCGGCGGTCGGTGAGAACCACATCGTCGCGAGCACTGTGGTGTCCAAGGTCGTCTCGCTCCAGGGTGGAGTCGAAGAGGCCGGCGAGGCCATCGCCGAACGCGCGCCGGCCCGGCAGCGCCCGATGCAGCGGCCGACCGCCGACGCCGGCGTCCTCGTGCACGGGGTCGCCGACCTGCAGGTCAAGCTGGCCCGCTGCTGCACCCCGGTACCCGGCGACACGATCATCGGGTACATCACCAAGGGCGGTGCGGTGTCGGTGCACCGGACCGACTGCACCAACGCCGAGTTCCTGGCCAACGAGTCCGAGCGGCTGGTCCCGGTCGAGTGGGACCCGCACGCCTCGTCGGTGTTCCTGGTCGCGATCCAGGTCGAGGCGATGGACCGGCATCGGCTGTTGTCCGACATCACCAAGACGCTGGCCGACGAGAAGGTCAACATCCTGTCGGCGAATCTGGCGATGACCAAGGACCGGATGGCGGTGAGCAAGTTCTCCTTCGAGATGGCCGACCCGAAGCATCTGGGCCACCTGCTGCGCGCCGTCCGCGGCGTCGAGGGTGTCTATGACGTCTACCGGGTGACCAACGCCTGAGGTCCCACGGGATCTCGACGTTTGGAATCACTGCCCGGAGTCACTGACGTCCCACGGGATCAGGTGGTGGGAGCGGCCCCGGTGGTGACGTCCGCGGCGGTGGTGTCGGCCGGAGGCTGGGTGCCGCCCGAGTCGGTGGTACCGGAATCGGTGGGCAGGGTGTCAGTGGGCTGGGCGTCGGTCGGGAGGGTGTCGGTGGGGAAGGCGTCGGTGGTGGTCGGCACCTGGGTCGGAGTCAGGGCGTCGTCCGGGACCGCGACCGAGGTGATCGTGACGGTCGCGTTCGGAGCGTCCTGGGCGCCGTTCGGACCGGCCTTGGTGCCCCCGGCGGCGATCTGATCGATGATCGCCAGACCGTCCGTGCCGACGGTGCCGATCTTGGTGTATCCACTGCTCCCGAGATCGGACTCGCCGTAGACGATGAAGAACTGTGAGCCGTTCTCGGCACCCGCGGCGCTGTTGGCCATTGCCAGGGTGCCGACCGGGTATGCGTTCGCCGCCGCCGCGCCGGTGGCTACCGGCGGGCTGCTCTCACCCGCATAGGAGAAGCCGGGGCCGCCGCGGCCGGTACCGGACGGGTCACCGCACTGCAGGATCTTGAAGTTGCCGGCGGTGGTCAACCGATGGCAGGCGGTGCCGTCGTAGAACTTCTGCGCTGCCAGGCTGACGAACGCGTTCACCGCGCACGGCGCGAGGGAGCGGTCCAGCGTGACCGGCAGCGCGCCCTGGCTCAACGTGATGGTGGCGTCGACCGTGCCGGTGGTCAGCGGATTGGTGTTGTCCGGCTTGCTGACCGCTTTCACCGCGGTCTCGGCATCGGCGTAGGTGCACGCGGCGGCCGGTTCGGTCGCACTCGCGGCGGCGTCCTGCGCGGCCGGCTTCTTGGTGACGAGGAAGATGACCCCGGCGATGACCACCACGCTGACGATGACGCCGGCGATGATCGTGCGCTGCCGGCGGCTCTTCTGCAGCTCCTGCCGACGAACGAGTTGACGCTCGAGCTTCCGCTTGGCGGCATCCCGGCGCTGCTGGTTGGTCGACACGGCAGGTCCTCCTGGAATGGTCATGGAGGGTCGCGCAACACCGAAGCGGAGTGCATCGACCCGCGGGGGAGTCTAGGTGACGCGACCGTGTGATGTGGGTGAGTGCGGGCGCAAGGCAGCCGGGGAAACGTCTGGGAAGCCCATTAAGGTGGCGGGGTGCTCATCGCCGGATTTCCCACTGGGTCCCTCGCGGCGAACTGCTACGTCCTCGCCCCGGCCGACGGGGCCGACTGCGTCATCGTCGATCCGGGTGAGGACGCGCTGGCGGCAGTGCAGGCCACCGTCGCCGAGCATCGTCTGCGACCGGTCGCGGCACTGCT
This sequence comes from Nakamurella sp., assembly GCA_039916325.1. GTDB lineage: Bacteria > Actinomycetota > Actinomycetes > Mycobacteriales > Nakamurellaceae > Nakamurella. Next base: position 11,085 of record JBDSLP010000243.1, read on the forward strand.
CACCCACGGCCATCTGGACCACGCCGCCGCGCTGCGTGACGTCGCCTCGGCGTACGGCATCCCGGGTTACCTGCACCCCGCCGACGAGTACATGCTCGACGATCCGTTGTCGGCGCTGTCCCCGGAGTTCCGGCAGATGCTGGTCGGCTACGACCTGCCCGCCATGCGCCCGGACGAGCTGCGACGGCTCGCCGCCGCCGACGTGCTGACCTTCGGTGAGCTGGAGCTCACGGTGATCCACACTCCGGGCCACACCGGCGGTTCGGTGCTGTTCGTGCTGGCCGCCGACGGCGAGCGTCCCGAGGTGCTCTTCACCGGCGACACGCTGTTCGCCGGATCCGTCGGTCGTACCGACCTGCCCGGCGGATCCACCGCGACGCTGACGGCGTCGCTGCGGTCCGGCGTGCTGGGTCGTCCCGACACCGCCGTGATCCTGCCCGGGCACGGCCCCCGGGGCACGATCGGGGCCGAGAAACGCACCAATCCCTTTCTCGTTCCGCTCCTGGACGGGCCAGAGCCGACCGATCTCCCCGGAGGGGTGCCACCGACCGATGCCTGACTTCTACGCCCCGAAGGGTGTCCCGGACTACTACCCGCCGACCTCGACGCAGTTCGTGGCGGTCCGCGAGGCGCTGCAGGACGCCGCCCGGCGGGCCGGCTACCAGCCCATCGAGCTGCCCGTCTTCGAGGACACCCGGTTGTTCGCCCGCGGGGTCGGCGAGAGCACCGACGTGGTCAGCAAGGAGATGTACACCTTCGCCGACAAGGGCGACCGGTCGGTGACCCTGCGCCCCGAGGGCACCGCCGGGGTGATGCGGGCCGTCATCGAACACGGTCTCGACCGCGGCCAGCTGCCGGTGAAGCTGTACTACGCCGGACCGTTCTTCCGCTACGAGCAGCCGCAGGCCGGGCGCTACCGCCAGCTGCAGCAGGTCGGCATCGAAGCCATCGGGGTCGACGATCCGGCCCTGGACGCGGAGGTCATCGCTGTTGCCGACGAGGGCTTCCGCAGCGTCGGGCTGACCGGGTTCCGACTGGACCTGACCACCTTGGGGGACGCGAACTGTCGGCCCGCCTACCGACAACTGTTGCAGGACTTCCTGTTCGCGCTGCCGCTGGACGAGGAGACCGTCGTCCGGGCCCGGTTGAACCCGCTGCGGGTGCTGGACGACAAGCGCCCGCACGTGCGCGCCATGGTCGCCGACGCGCCGCTGATGACGGACCACCTCTGCGACGACTGCACCGCGCACTTCGCCGGGGTGCGGGCCGCCCTGGATGCTCTCGGTGTGTCCTACGAGCCGGCCCCGCGGCTGGTCCGCGGGCTGGACTACTACACCCGCACCACGTTCGAATTCGTCCACCCCGGTCTGGGCGCGCAGTCCGGCATCGGTGGCGGCGGTCGGTACGACGGGTTGATGGCCCAACTCGGTGGACAGGCACTCTCCGGGATCGGTTTCGGGATCGGGGTCGACCGCACGGTGCTGGCCGCCGCCGCCGAGGGGGTGCAGGTGGCCTCGCCGGCGCGCTGCGACGTGTACGGAATCCCGCTGGGATCGCCCGAACAGGGCGCCCTGGTGAAGGTGGCCGGTGAGCTCCGGCGGGCCGGTGTCCGGGTCGATCTGGCCTACGGGGGACGCAAGCTCAAGACGGCGATGAAGGCAGCGGACGCGTCCGGGGCCCGCTGGGTGCTGTTGCTGGGCGACCGGGAGTTCGCCGTGGGCGAGGTCACGGTCCGCGACATGACGTCCGGCGATCAGGAGTCCGTGCCGTTGCCGGCGGTGGCCGGACTGCTCGCGGGGCGTCTCGCCAGATCCTGATCCTCCGTGAGGATGTGACGGACCTCACCGGAAGGCCGCCCGACACGGTCGGGCGAGGACTCGTTGAACCGGTGCCGGACGGCCGTCGCGGTCGGTGAGGACAACTCCGGGTCGAACCATGCTCGGGCCACACCGCAGGCTGGTGCGTGGCCGCGTCGTCACCCGATCGTGTCGATCAGGTGACGCAACGACGTCGGCATCGGGGTATAACGCGCGGTTTATGATGGCGATATATCAGATGAACCACGAATGACTGGTCCGAACCGTGTGACGCGACGCCCCGACCGGCGTCACCTCGTCAAAGCCCACAGCAGATCTGGGAGCTCAGATGCGCCACCACCCGGCGGCCGATGCCAGCACGGCATCCACCACCCTGACGGGAGTGACCCGATGACGACCCCGGTCACCACGCCCCCTGCCCCGGTCCCCGATGTCGACCCGACGGCCACCGCCGAGATCACCGGTACGACCGTCGGGACCACCGCGGCGGTCATCGCCGGCGGTGTCACCGCCCAGATCTCTGACGGCCCTGCGGACCTGCCCCCGGTCCTGCAGCGCCGCCGCGGGGAACGCGACTACGCGGGCAACACCGGGTCGGTGATCCGGCGGCTCCCGTTCGGTCAGCGTCGGCAGCAGGACTGGATCAACGCTTACCAGCGCAATCTGGTGATCACCGATCTGGTCGTCCTGTGGTCGATGACCGTCATCGGGCACCTCGCCCGTCTCGGCCAGATTCGCACGCAGTCCTCGCAGGCCGGCGACTGGTCGCTGTCCCTCGCGCTGGTCGCCCTGTGGTCGCTGGCGCTCGGCGCCCGCGGTGCGTACGAGAAGAACACCCTGGGCAACGGCGCGGGGGAGTACCACCGGGTCGCCCAGGCCACCTTCCTGCTCTTCGGCACCGTCGGCACCCTGGGCTACCTGACCCATCTCGATCTCGCCCGCAGCTACCTGCTCACCACGCTGCCGCTCGGCGTCCTCGGCCTGTTCGTCGGCCGCGCGATCTGGCGGCTCAAACTCGCCGGGTACCGCAGGGCCGGTACCCACCTGAACACGGTGCTGGTCATCGGCAGCCCGAAGGGTGCGGTCGATCTGGCCGGCCGCCTCGACGCCTCGCCCGACGCCGGGTTCCAGGTGGTGGGTCTGTGCGTACCGCAGGCGAGCATCCCGGCCGGGACCAGCGCTCTGGACGGCTTCAAGGTGTCCGGTCACCTCGAGTACGTCATGCACGTCATCAAGCGCAGCAAGATCAACACCGTCGCGGTCGCCGGTTCGGAGGAATTCGGCCCGGCCCAGGTGCGTGAGCTGGCCTGGAACCTCGAGGGTTCCGGCATCAAGCTGGCCCTGGCCCCGGCGCTCACCGACGTGGCCGGCCCCCGGATCCACATCCGACCGGTCGACGGTCTGCCGCTGATGATGGTGCAGGAGCCCCGCTACCGCGGGCCCAAGTTGTACACCAAGACGGCGCTGGACATGATCGTCAGTCTGGTGGCGCTGGTGGTCCTCTCGCCGGTGCTGTTGGCCGTGGCCGCCGTGATCAAGGTCGGTGACCCCGGCCCGGTCTTCTTCCGGCACACCCGGGTGGGCATGGGAGGCCGCCGCTTCAAGGTCTGGAAATTCCGCTCGATGCGGGTGAACGCCGATCAACAGATCGCCGCGGTCAAGGCCGCGACCGGGCAGGAGGAGGCGACCTTCTACAAGTCCGCCGCCGATCCGCGGATCAGTAGGATCGGCGCCTTCCTGCGCAAGACCAGCCTCGACGAGCTGCCCCAGCTGTTCAACGTGCTGGCCGGTCAGATGAGCATCGTCGGCCCGCGGCCGCTGGTGCCCGGTGAAGGAGCTGCCGTCGGCAGCTTCACCGAGCGTCGGATGCTGGTACGCCCAGGTATGACCGGCTTGTGGCAGGTGTCCGGCCGCTCGGATGCCAGCGCGGACGAGCGGATCCGACTGGACTTCTACTACATCGAGAACTGGTCCGTGGTCAGTGATCTCGTCATCATGGCGAAGACGTTCAAGGTCGTTCTCGCCCGGTCCGGGGCCTACTGACCGCGGCTGGCCGCATCCCCTCGGGCGGGCCGGTCGGTGACCTCGACACGCCGGTGGTGCGCGCGTAGGGGTTGACACCTTGACCGAACACCTGTTCGATAGGTCCTGCGACAGATTCTGTCGCAGGACGCTGGACGGACATGGGGTATGACGTGAGATCAATGGAATGGCACGGCTTCTCGGGTCAGCATCGGGTCGGTCGGGCCGCCCCGGGGATGCCGCCCGAGCCGGTGCTGTGGGCCGCGGCCGGCTCGGCCCGGTCGCAGCCGGCCCTGAGGTCAGACGGTCTGCTCGCCTTCGGGGACCAGCGCTGCGCCGGCTTCGAGGTGACGTGGCAGCTGTGCGCCTCGGCGGACTGGCAGGTCGAGCGGTTGGACGTCCGGGTGGTCGGGACCGCGGCCGGGGCCTTGACCGCGGCCGGGGCCTTGACCGCGGCGTCGGGTGTCCCAGGCGGGGAAGGTTCCGCCGGCAAGGGTATCCCGGTCAATCGCACGTTGCTGCTGGAGCGCTCCGGCCAGGGATGGCGGTCCCGCGCCTGGGCGTCCCGGGGTGACGGGTCATCCCCTGACGTCGCGTTCGACGCCCCCGGCCTGCCCGGGGGTGATCTCAGCCTGCCCATCGCCGACGTGGTGATCGACAGCTGCCCGCTCTCACACTGGGCTCCGGTCCGCCGGCTCGGGCTGGCCGGTCCTCGGCCCTCCGGGCGACGGGGTGGACCGGGCCGACCGTTGGCCAGCGCCTACCCGGTGCTCCGGGTGCGGCTGCCCGATCTCGCCGTCGTCGTGACCCGACAGCGCTACGTCGGGGTGTCCGAGATCGGCCGGGAGCGGGCGTTGGAGCATTCCTTCGCCGGCGGGCCCTCGGTGCCGCTGGTCGTCGACGATTCCGGTATCCCCGTGCGGTTCGACGGCATGGCCCGTCGGCACGACTCGGCGATGGTGGCCTGACCGATGCGCTGGCAGGCGCAGCAACTCAGCGCGGTCGACGATGGTGCGCTGCCGGGTCTGAGCCGGATCTCAGGCCTGGTCCGGACCGTACGGACGCCGGAGTTCGCTGGAGTGACGTTCTACGAGGTGCAGGCGAAGTCGGCGTTGAACCGGGTCCCCGGCGGCTCGCCGATGCCGTTCGAGTGGACCGTCAACCCGATGCGCGGCTGTGTACACAGCTGCACCTACTGCTTCGCCCGCAAGACGCACGAGTATCTCGATCTGGACACCGGCCGTGATTTCGACAACCGGATCGTGGTGAAGGTCAACGTCGGGGACGTGGTGCGTCGTGAGGTCGCCCGGGCCTCCTGGGCCGGGGCCCACGTGGCTCTGGGGACCAACACCGATCCGTACCAGCGGCCGGAGGGCCGGTACCGGTTGATGCCCGGGATCATCGACGCGCTGGTCGGGTCCGGGACGCCGCTGTCCATCCTGACCAAGGGGACCCTGCTGCGCCGCGATCTGCCGCAACTGACGGCGGCGGCCGAGCGGGTGCCGGTCGGGGTCGGGGTCAGTCTGGCCCTCCTGGACCCGGTACTGCAGGCCCGGTTCGAACCCGGGACACCGACCCCGCGGGCCCGGTTGGAGCTGGTCCGCGCCGTGCGGGAGGCCGGACTGCGCTGCTCCGTGATGGTCGCACCGGTGCTGCCCTACCTGACCGACACCACCGATCAGCTCGACGCGATCTTCGCCGAACTGGCCGCGGTCGGGGCCACTCACGTCACCGTGCTCGCGCTGCATCTGCGGCCGGGCACGAGGGAGTGGTTCATGAGCAACCTCGCCCGGGACCGGCCCGATCTGGTGCCCCGGTATCGGGCGCTCTACGGACGGGGTTCGTATGTAGCCAAGGACTATCGCGAGACGTTGCAGGCCCGGGTCCGGCCGCTGCTCGACCGGTACCGCTTCGGTCGTGGCGTCGACGTCGAGGACAGCGGTGGTGATCCGGGGCAGTGGGTACACGAGCTGCGGATGCCCGGTGGCCCGTCGGTCGCGGAGTTGACGCCCGAGCCTGCGCTGTTCTGAGGCGGGTCCCCGGCGATCCGACGCACAGCCGCCCCTCGCCGGAAACGCCATGTTGCGTTGAGCGGAACTATGCAAGTAGTCCGGTTCGATATCAACAGATCGTAGTCATCTGATTACTGCCGGTGTATTGTCGGGGCTGTCTCTCGCGTTCCGGTCCCTCGCCCGCCGCTGGGCTCTCACCCCCTCAGGTGCACATGAAGCGAATCATCTACTGCAGCCAGGCCACCTACGACATCGCTCCGGACGAGCTCGTCGCGCTGCTGGAAGTCTCCCGCCGCAACAATGAGGCGGCCGGGTTGAGCGGGATGCTGCTCTACAGCAGCCAGAGTTTTCTCCAGGTCCTCGAAGGCGACCCGGTGGCGCTGGCGAGCACGTACGCCCGGATCGGGGTCGACGAGCGGCACAGCCATCTCCGGCTCCTGCTGGATGCGGAGGTCACGGCGCCGCTGTTCCCCGACTGGACGATGGGCTTCGAGCACGTCGATGACGAGGACCTCGCGGAAGAGCTCGACGGCTTCACGCCGGCGATCGAATACCCGTTGGTGAATCCCGACCTGATCACCAACGCCGGCGTCGCGGTGACCCTGCTGAAGCTCTACGCGAAAAATCGGACCCGGTGAGTGCCGAGCAGAGCAGCCCGGCCGTGAAGGGCCCGACCGCTTCCCGGGACACCGAGGTCGAGCTGTTCTCACTGGCCGGCAACGACGGATACCTGAGGGAAGTGAACGAGGCCTTCGCCACGTTGCTCGGCCGTCGCCCGGACGAGGTCAACGGTCACTCGCTGCTCGAATTCGTCCATCCCGACGACCTCGCCCAGATCGTCGCCGGGATCGCGGCCCTCGAGCGTGGCGACGCCGAGGTCCTGATGGAGAACCGCTTCCTCCAGGCAGACGGCCGAGCCGTCCACCTGCAGTGGGTGGCTCGACCGGTACCGGGCACCGACACCTGGTGGGCCGCCGGCCGCAACACCACCGAGTTCCATCTTCTGCTGGCCCAGCGACTGGACCTGCGGGCCACCCTGGACCTCGCCCTGGGCCAGACCATCGCGGCCCTCTGGGACCTCGACGCCAAGACCGGCGTCTTCACCTGGGAGCCCCAGGCCGCGGAGCTGCTGGGCGTCGCGACGGACGCGTTGCCTGTCACCGCACAGGATCTCGCGGCGATGGTGAACCCCGATGACGTCGCCGAACTCTTGGCGGCCATAAAGACGCTGACCGGGTCGGGGGCGGCGGAGGTCGGCGTGCGCGTCGGCCAGGACGCGGGTCTGCGCTACCTCTCGCTGCGCGGCAAGGTCCTGACCCGGGACCGTCGCGGCCGACCGCTGCGCGCGGTCGGGCTCGTCCTGGACATCACTGCGGAGAAGGCGATGGAGGAGCAGATGCTCCGGATGGTGATGAGCGACGCACTGACCGGCGTACCGAATCGCCGTGCGTTCGATCAGGCCATGCGGACCGAGTGGCGCCGGTGCACGCGTGCCCTCGAGCCGCTGTCGGTGCTCATGATCGACATCGACAACTTCAAACGGTTCAACGACTCCTTCGGGCATCCCGTCGGTGATGCCGCACTGATCGCGGTCGGGCGGGCGCTGTCGGGCAGCCTGCACCGGGCCGGTGATGTCCTGGCTCGCTACGGGGGAGAGGAATTCGCGGTGGTCATGCCCGGCGTGGATGCCGTGGGCGCGATCACCGTGGCGAACCGGCTCGTCCAGGCCGTGCGGGCGGTCACCGTCCGTCAGGCAGTCGGCTGGAACGCCAGTGTCTCCATCGGCGCCGCCACTTGGCTCCCGGGCTCGGAGCTCACGAAGTCCAGCGAACTGATTTCGCGCGCTGATGCCGCGTTGTATGCGGCCAAGGCGGCCGGCAAGGACCGGGCGCACCCGCCCCTGAACACCTCGGATTCGGATTCGGATTCGGATCTGCCGTCCCAGAACGGTGTCAGCCCGGCATCTGTCGGTCCGGGGTGAGCGGTATCGCGGAGGTTCTCGCGAGAGAACAGGTCTACTGCGTCTTCCAGCCGATCGTCGACCTCGACACCGACGCCGCCGTCGGCTACGAGGCGCTGGCGCGTGGGCCGGTGGGCGACCTGCAAGGCCCGGACCAGCTGTTCGCCGCCGCCGCCGCCGCGGGTCGGCTTGCCGACCTGGACGAGTTGTGCCAGCGGGCGGCCCTGCGGGGCGCCATCAACACCGGCATCTTCGCCCCCCTGACGCTGTTCGTCAACGTCGAACCGGAGGTCGTCGATCCGGCCCGGCTGGACGGTCTGTTGTCCATCGCCGCGAACTGCCCGGGTGAACTGCAGCTCATGCTGGAGATCACCGAACGGGCGTTGGCGGTCCGGCCCGCAGATCTGCTCGCCACCGTGCGGCGGTTGCGGGCCGCGGGTTGGCGGATCGCCCTGGACGACGTGGGCGCGGACGACCTGTCGTTGGCGTTCATGCCGTTGCTACGGCCCGACGTCGTCAAGCTCGACATGGCCCTGGTGCAGCGCCGACCGGGCCGCAAGGTCGCCGAGATCATGAATGCGGTCAACTCCTACGCCGAGCGGACGGGAGCGGTCATTCTGGCCGAAGGTATCGAGGACGCCCGCCACCTCGCCAGGGCCCGCGCGCTGGGCGCCACCCTGGGTCAGGGCTGGTGGTTCGGCCGTCCGGCCGAAGGTCCGGTGTCGGGGCGACCCACCCGTACGCTGCGCCTGCCGGCCCTGCCGTCGGCGCAGGTCCAGACCTCCCCGTTCGAATGCCTGCCGGAGTCGGTGACGCTGCGGCAGACCACGAAGCCGCTGCTGATCGAGGTCAGCAAGCACCTCGAACGGGAGGCGGCGCGACTGGGCGGGACCTGTGTCGTGGTGTCCACGTTCCAACACGCCAGGAACTTCACGCCCCTGACCGCTCGCCGGTACGCGGGTCTCGCCGCGGGGGTCGGTTTCGTCGCCGCGATCGGGGCGGAGTTGCGTCTCGAGCCGGTTCCCGGTGTTCGTGGCGCCGACCTCGAACCCGACGACCCGATCCGGCAGGAATGGGACATCGCTGTCCTCGCACCACATTTCGCCGCTGCACTGATCGCCCGTGAGGTGCCCACCACAAGGGTCGACGAAGAGAGATCCTTCGAGTTCGCGCTGACCTACGATCGCGACGTCGTGGAAGACGCGGCCCGTTCGCTGATGTCCCGTGTGCTGCCGGATGCGGTTCTCGGGCTGGAGTCGGCGGCCGGGACGGTGAACGGCACGTCTATCGGCCGATCAGCCGCCGACGGGCCATCGCCGACCGACTGCCGGGCGAACGGGACCGACGCTGCCGGACCCGATGCGGGCGGCGGCGCCGTCGATCGGCCGCGGTTGCTGGATCTGACGGAGGGCCCCCTGCTGGAGGCGAGGATGAACAGCACCGGGGTGGCGATCGTCTGTCTGCATCGCGACCCTCGGCGCGTCGCCGACGACCGGTGGGGCGAGGCGGCCTGCAGGACCGCCGCCGACGGACTGCAGCGCCGGATCCGGCGCCGCGATCTGATCGCTCATCATCGGGACGACATCATTGTCGTGCTGAGAGGTCTCGAACAGGGCAACGCCATCGAGGAAGCCGAACGAGTCGCCTGTCTCCTCCAGGCTGAGTTCGCCGCGCTGACCGACCAGGGCGGCACCTGTTCGCTCACGGTCAGCATCGGAATCAGCTCGTTCCCGGCCGACGGCCACGACGTGGCTCAATTGGTGGAGTTGGCGGAAAGCCGCTCGCGTCAGAGACTGTCGCTCCGCACCTGACTCTGCCGGTCCGAGCATCACTGGCGACCCGGCGATGATGACGTTGCGTGATGGTGCCATTGCTCCGCGTAGGATCGGAGGGGTGTCCAGTGGGCCGTGGTCCGTCGATGAGGAGTCGGGTCGGCCTCGCGCGGTACTGCGTGCCATGTGGGTGAGGTGCCTGCGAGGGTGCGCCCTCCGGGGAGTCGATAGGTGTCGAACCAGAAGTGAGGATTCCGTGACGGCAGCAGGGATAGTTCCCATTTCGGACGCACGACGGTGACGCCCACCCGCTCCAGCGGCGCCGCTCGCGATGCGGCCGGCGCCGAGGGGGACCTGGCGGCGCAGAGTCGAAACGGAACCAGCGAGCAGGCCGACACCGCCGCCGAATCTCGGGACCGAGCCGCCGATCTGCGCGACGCCGATGGCACCGATCGGGACACCAGTGCCACCGAGCGGGACAAGACCGCCGGGCGGCGTGACCACCTTGCGGATCGGCGCGATCGATCTGCCGAGCTGCGCGATTTCGAGGCGGGCGGCCGCGACGAATGGGTGGCCGAGCCCGGTGCGCTCGGCCACACTCTGCCGGAAGATGGCCGGCCGACGAGCCCGGACTGGTTCGAGGAGTACCGGCGTCAACTGGCGGCCGCCCGGGGGGCCGCTGCGTCCGACCGCGAGCACGCGTCGGGTGACCGTGCCGCGGCGGCCGGGGAACGAGAATGCGCCCGGGTCGACCGGGTGGCCGCGGGACGGGATCGCGAATCCGGTTCCGCGCAGCGGTTCCTGTCCCACGACGACCGCAGAAGTGCTTCGGATGACCGGAACTCGGCTGCGTCCGGACGGACTCACGCTGACAACGACCGCGCCGACGCCCTCGCCGATCGTGGGTCGGCCGCCCGTGACCGGCACCACGCTTCCTTGGACGAACTGACCGGGGCGTATACGAGAGGTGCCGGATTCGTCGAGCTGAACCGGGAGATCGCAAGGTCACGCCGGATCGCAGAGTCGCTGGTCGTGGCCTTCGTCGACGTCGACCATCTCAAACACATCAACGACACTGACGGTCATGGGGCCGGGGATCACGCCTTGATCCGCGTCGCGGAAGCGTTGCGGGCGACGCTGCGGTCCTACGATCTCGTCGTGCGGTACGGAGGTGACGAATTCTTCGCCGTTCTGACCGGCCTCGATCTCGCCACAGCCAACGAGCGGTTCAAGCAGGTTGCCCTGAAGCTCGCGGCAACCTCACCCGCAGTCTCGATCAGTCTCGGACTGGCTGAGTTGCGATCTGGCGACTCTGCGACACTGTTGGTCGCCCGGGCCGACGACGCGATGTATCGGAGCCGGGGGCGACGAGTCACCCCGGGTGACCGCGCATCGGGGTTGCTGTAGCTCGTCAGAACTGCGGGGGCGGCGTGGCGACCCACGGTATACGGCATCGATCAATTCACCGGTTCCCCACCGGCGCCAAAGAGCCTCGTGTACTCTACGTAGTTATGAAGTTACGTAATGTCACATCGACGGGCGTCGACGTGACACCCGGGGTTTCCGGGCGGTCGGCTCCCACG
>JBDSLP010000244.1:0-15824 GCA_039916325.1 Nakamurella sp.
CTCCGGTGCCATGATCCAGAACATCGTCGACCGTGCGAAGAAGTACGCGATCAAGTCCAAGATCGAGTACGGCACCAGCGGTCTTCGGGTGTCGCAGCTGATGGACGCGATCGTCGACGAGTTCGCCGAGAACGAGGACCTGCCCAACACCACGAATCCCGATGACTGGGCTCGGATCTCGGGCAAGAAGGGGGAGCGGATCGTCTACATCCGCACCCTTGTCTCCGGAAAGAACTCCGAGGGGTCGCGGGCGATCGACACGGCGGCCAACACCGGGCAGTACCTGTAACAATTTCCGACACCACGGTGCGGCCCGATCCGGATCCTCGGATCGGGCCGTCACGGGTAGCGGAGCCGCCGACCGGCAGGGATTCGACCTCGACCCCGACCGCCAGGGTGAGGCCGACCCTCACCCAGGGCGACGGTTCTGCGTCGACAACGCCTCTGCGGCCGGGGTTTTCCGATAGCCACCACCGCCCCGTCGGTCCGTGCAACCAAGATGGCAACGGACGCCAGGTCAGCCGGCGAGCGATCCCCCGAAGATCTGCCAGGCGAGGAGAGATTTCGCCACCAGGCTCAGGACCAGGTAGGCCTTCTCGCCGTAGGCATAATCGGCCCACTTGCCGATGCGGCGGTATTGCAACCACTGGTTGAGCGCGAAGCTCATGAAGAAGACGAACAGCGACACGACGATGCCGTAGACGAACCCGGGCACTGCGTCCACGCCGTTGCCGGCACCGAGCAGGTTGATGACGATGGCGACCCAGGGCGCGGCGCCGGCCACACAACCGAACCAGAACGGCAGCATGGTGGTGCGGGTCCGGCCGGGCGGGTTCATCAGCTCCTGCAGCCAGCCGAAAAGGATCATCGCGACGTTGGCCCCGACGACCAGCACCACTTCGGCGATGCCGGTGAGCCCGTTGTAGAAGCCGATCAGGAGCACCATGATCGTGGCGCTGAACGAGTATTCGATCCACCGGAATCGGTTCAGGCCGACGCGCAGGTCGGCCTCGTAGCGGGCCCGGAAAACGGTCGCGGTCAGCAGGTGGTCGAGTGCGGCCAGGGCCAGGAACACCGCGATCGCCGGCCCGATCGGGACGTCGAACAGCGCCTCGGGGGCCGGTGCCGTGGAGCCCGGGGGACCGGACGGGAACTGGGACGTGACGGTGATGGCGAACCCGTTGGCGAGAACGAGGACGGCGACCAGTTGTACCCCGTGCAGGAGGCTGAGCCCGAGGTTCCAGCGATGCAGTCGGGACAGGCTGGACTCATTCACCCCGTCGGCGTGCTGGACTGTTTCGGTTTCCATGGATGTCCTCTTGGGGGTTGGTCAGACGGGCTGTCAGGGTCAGTCAGGCCCGGCGTCGGCAAAATGTGCGGGGATCACGCCGTCGAGCTCGCCACCCGGCCGCCGGGCGTCCTCCTCGCGCCATCGGCCGCACTGGAAGTGCGCCGACGGGTTGAGCTCCATGATCCCACTGGCCGAGGTCGCCGCCGACCGGAACCGCCGCGGCCGCCCGATAGGTTTGAGGTATGACCGTGCAACGCATCATGGGCACCGAGGTCGAGTACGGGATCTCCATCCCGACCGAGCCCGCGGCGAACCCGGTGATCTCCTCCACCCACGTCGTCCTGGCCTACGCCGCGTCGGTGGCGGCGCCCCGCGCCCGTCGACCCCGCTGGGACTACGAGGTCGAGTCGCCGTCCCGCGACGCCCGCGGCTACGACATGGCCGGCATCTTCGGTGGCTTGCCGGACCCGGACGACATCGGTGCGGCGAACGTCATCCTGTCCAACGGCGCCCGGCTCTACGTCGATCACGCCCACCCGGAGTTCTCGGCCCCGGAGGTGACCAATCCGCGGGATGCGGTGATCTTCGACAAGGCCGGCGAGCGGGTGATGGAGACCGCCGCCCGGCTGGCCGGTTCGGTCCCCGGCGCCAAGCCCATCCACATGTACAAGAACAACGTCGACGGCAAGGGCGCCTCCTACGGCACCCACGAGAACTACCTCTGCTCCCGCGACACCCCGTTCCCGGCGATCGTCAGCGGACTGCTGCCGTTCTTCGCGTCGCGCCAGGTCTTCGCCGGGTCGGGCCGGGTCGGTATCGGGCCCCAGGGGGAGAAGGACGGCTACCAGCTGGCCCAGCGCAGCGACTACATCGAGGTCGAGGTGGGTCTGGAAACCACCCTGAAACGCGGCATCATCAACACCCGTGACGAGCCACACGCCGACGCCGAGAAGTACCGACGGCTGCACGTCATCATCGGTGACGCCAACCTGTCCGAGATCGCCACGTACCTCAAGGTCGGCACGGCCGCGCTGGTGCTGAGCATGATCGAGTCGGGCTGGCCGATGCCGGACGTCGAGCTGGCCGGGCCGGTCAGCGCGGTGCACCAGATTTCCCACGATCCCGGACTGAAGGCGCTGGTCCCGCTGGCCGACGGACGTCAGTTCACCGGTCTGGACGTGCAACGCGCCTACGCCGAGACCGCCGCCGCCTACGTCGAAGCGACGTACGGCGACGACGTCGACGAGCAGACCGCGGACGTGTTGCGTCGCTGGCTGGACGTCCTGGACCGCCTCGCCATCGACCCGATGGACCTGGCCGGTGAGCTCGACTGGCCGGCCAAGCTCCGGCTGCTCGAGGGATTTCGGGAGCGTGACGGCCTCGGCTGGGCCGCACCCCGGCTGGCGTTGGTCGACCTCCAGTACTCCGACGTCCGGCTGGACAAGGGCCTGTACAACCGGCTGGTCTCGCGCGGGTCGATGCGGCGGCTGGTCACCGAGTCCGAGGTGTTGGCCGCGGTCACCGAGCCGCCGGAGGACACCCGTGCGTACTTCCGGGGCCGGTGCGTGTCCCAGTACGCCGACCGGCTGGCAGCGGCATCCTGGGACTCGGTGATCTTCGACGTCGGTCGCGAGTCGCTGGTGCGGATCCCGACCCTGGAGCCGCTGCGTGGGACGAAGGCGCACGTCGGCCCACTGCTCGACCAGGCCGAGGACGCCGTGCAGCTCGTCGAGGCGCTGACCCGGCGCTGACGCCCCACCACTCTGCGGTACCCGGCGGTCACGGTCGCCGTCGGTGCCGCTGGGTACTGTTTCATTCAACCCGGCGAAAGGTCATGACATGGCACAGGAACAGACCACCAAGCAGGGCGGCGGCGGTCCTGAGGACTCCGACGACGGCGCATCCGGCGCGGCGGGTCAGGAGCGTCGCGAGAAGCTCGCCGCCGACACCACCGACATCCTCGACGAGATCGACGACGTCCTGGAGACCAACGCCGAGGACTTCGTCCGCGCCTACGTGCAGAAGGGCGGCCAGTGATCTCCTGCCGTCCCGCCTGTTCGAACCCCACTCCCGGCGGTGCCCTGTGAGCGCGGGCTGGCCGACCTCGGCGGTTCCGGCGAAGTACCTCACGCCGGGGACGGGTTCGTTCACCGATTTCATCGCCGGGGCCGAGCCGCAGTTGCTGCCCGGGCACGGCCGTGGCGTCGGCCCGGTGCCGGAGCTGCCGCACGGCACCACGATCGTCGCGCTGACCTTCGCCGACGGTGTGGTGATGGCGGGTGACCGGCGGGCCACCATGGGTCCGATGATCGCGCAGCGAGACATCGAGAAGGTCTTCGTCACCGACACCTTCTCCGCCGTCGGCATCGCCGGTACCGCGGGCATCGCCGTGGAGATGGTCCGCCTTTTCCAGCTGGAGCTCGAGCACTACGAGAAGATCGAGGGCGTCCGGCTCTCACTCGACGGCAAGTCCAACCGGCTCGCGGCGATGATCCGCGGCAACCTCGGAGCCGCGATGCAGGGGCTCGCCGTGGTGCCGTTGTTCGCCGGGTACGACACCGACCGCGCCGCCGCCCGGATCGCGCACGGCGACGACACCCTGCGCGCGGGACGGATCTACTCCTACGATGTGGCCGGCGGTCGCTACGAGGAGCAGGAATACCACGCGGTCGGGTCCGGATCGGTGTTCGCCCGGTCGGCCTTGAAGAAGCGGCACGATCCGCAGGCGGACGGGGCCGGCGCGGTCCGGGCCGCGGTCGAGGCCCTCTACGACGCGGCCGACGACGACTCCGCCACCGGTGGACCGGATCTGGCCCGCCGGATTTACCCGACCGTGGTGGTGATGACGGCGGTCGGCGCGGCCAAGCTGACCGGCGCCGAGGTGGGTGCGGTCTCCGAGGCCGTCGTCGCCGGTCGGATGCTGCGGCCGGGTGGCTGAGCGGTGCCGCCGCCGGTCCGACCGACGCGCGCCGTTCCGGTGCCCGCCCCAAGTACGCCCTGCCGTTCGCGGCTGATGACGAGGAGTGACCGCTGATGTCCATGCCGATCTACGCCTCGCCCGAGCAGTTCATGCGGGACCGCTCCGAGTACGCCCGCAAGGGCATCGCCCGCGGTAGAAGTGTCGTGGCGACTACTTTCGCCGACGGCGTGCTGTTCGTTGCCGAGAACCACTCCCCGAGCCTGCACAAGGTCAGCGAGATCTACGACCGGCTCGGCTTCGCCGCGGTCGGTCGCTACAACGAGTTCGAGAACCTGCGCACGGCCGGCATCCGGCTGGCCGACGTTCGCGGCTACTCCTACGACCGACGGGACGTCACCGGCCGCTGGCTGGCCAACGCCTACGCGCAGACCCTCGGCTCGATCTTCTCCGAGCACCAGAAGCCGTTCGAGGTCGGCTTGTGCGTGGGCGAGGTCGCCGAGAACGGCGGCGTCGACCAGCTGTACCAGATCTCCTACGACGGCTCGATCGCCGACGAGACGACTTTCTTGGTGATGGGCGGGACCACCGAGCCGGTGACTCTGTCGATGAAGAACTCGTTCATTCCCGGCTGGTCGCTGGGGGTCGCGCTGCGGTCCGCGGTGACGGCGTTGGGCGCAGCGGGGGAGAACCCGCCGCGGGTGTTGACCGCAGCTCAGTTGGAGGTCGCGGTACTGGACCGGCGGCGGACCGGACGGACGTTCCGCCGGATCGCCGGGGCCGAGGTCGACCTCCTGCTCACCGAACCTGTTGAGGAGATCAGCGCCGTCCCGGTCGAGCCGGTGGGCGAACGCGGTCCGGACGACGCTCCCTTCGAGGGCTGAGCGCGCCGGGTCCGCCTCAACCGACTCGCAGCGTCAGCAGGGTGATCTCGTTGGGGGCGAAGATCCGGAACGGCGGTCCCCAGAAGCCGGAGCCGCGGCTGGTGTAGAGCTGGGTGCGTTCGCCGTGCCGGGTCAGACCGTGCAGCGCGCCCTGTTCCGCGCGGACCAGCAGGTGGAACGGCCACAACTGGCCGCCGTGGGTGTGTCCGGACAGCTGCAGGTCCACCCCGGCGGCGACGGCCAGTGCGACCTGTTTCGGCTGGTGGGACAGCAACAGCACCGGAAGATCAGGGTCGATCCCGGTCAATGCCCGGGCGAGATCGGTGCCGTGCCCCTCGACGCCGGAACCGGCCGCGGTGCGGTCGTCCACCCCGGCGATCACCAGCGTTGCCCGGCCGCGCCGGATCAGTCGGTGCTCGTTGCGCAACACCGTCCAGCCCAATTCGGTCAGGTGCGCGGTCCACTCCGCGGCGCCACTCATGTACTCGTGGTTGCCGGTGATGTAGAACCGGCCCTCCCGCGCGGTCACGGTCCCGAGCGGAGCGGCCTGCTCCCGGCGTCGATCCACACTGCCGTCGGCCATGTCCCCGGCGTGCACCACGACGTCGGCGTCGAGGTCGGTGAGTATGCCCGCCACCGACGTCGACCAACGGCGCCGGTCGATCGGACCGAAGTGGGTGTCGGCGACCATTGCCACGGTCAGGCCGTCCAGTTCGGCGCCGAGCCGAGGCAGCCGCACTTCGACCGACCTCACCGGCGGTACCCGCATCGCCTGCCGGTGGCCCCAGATCAGCAGCCCGGCGGTCCAGCCCAGCGTCACCACCACGATCCACCGGCGGGCGTCCCGGTCGGCGCCGGCCACCGCCAGGACGAGGTCGACGACCCCGGCCACGACACTCCAGGTGAACAACTGCCAGACGATCCCGAGCCAGACGTCGCCGGCGACGGCCAGCGGATCGGAATGCCGACGCCCGTGGCCGCGCATCATCGCCGGTGGAAAGCCCAGCAGCAGCACGACCGTGAGCACGGTCGCGAGCGCGAAGACCGGAGTGGGCCATCCCGGCAGCGCGACGAGCACCAGCCACGGCACACCGTGCAACAGGGTCAGCACGGTGATCAGTGCGGTCCCGAAGACCAGACGGCGTCCTGCTGACATCACGCGGCTCCCAGCGGCCCGCGATGTGCAGGCCCTCCGAGCGAACGCCTGCCCGGCCCCGGGTGTTCCCTGCCGCCGGTGCTCAGCGGGTCAACGACGGCTCGTCCGGCGCCGACAGGCTCAACACCGCCCCGACCAGAGCGGGCGTCTGCACGAGCCGGGCCTCCAGGTCGCGTAGGCGGACGGCGAGCCGGGGCTCCGGGTCGTCGCCGGTCAGGTCGACGTCGGCGATCAGGTTGACCTGCCGGGGGCCGACGATCTCCAGCCGTAGGTAGGTCACCCGGTCGATCTCGGGCATGGCCAGCAGCCGTTCGATCGACGCCGAGCGCACCGCCGGATCGACCACTTCGCCGACCAGGAACCGTCGGTTCCGGTTGATCAGCACCAGCGCGACCGCTCCCAGCAGGACGCCGATGACGATCGAGGCGATCGCGTCGGGGACCGCCGAGCCGGTGATCTCGTGGGCGCCCAGCCCGGCCGCGGCGACGAGCAGGCCGATCAGCGCGGCGGCATCCTCGGCGAACACCGCCCGCAGGGTCGGATCCGAGGTGGCCAGCACGTGGTCGAGGAGGTCGCGGTTCAGCATCGCCGCCTCCCGCCTCGCCTGCCGGGCGGATTGCAGGAACGACACTCCTTCCAGGACGAAGGCCACCGCCAGCACCACGTATCCGATCACGAAGTCCTCAGCCGGTGACGGGTCCATCAGTTCGGTGACGCCGTGGGTGACCGAGACCGCCGACCCGGCGGCGAAGAGACCCAGGGCGGCGAACATCGACCAGACGTAGGCCTCCCGCCCGTAGCCCAGGGGATGGTCGGTGTCGGCGGGCTTCTTGGACCGGCGGTCGGCGATCAGTAGGAATATCTCGTTGCCGGCGTCGGCCCATGAGTGGGCGGACTCGGCCAGCATCGACGACGATCCGGTGAGCATGGCGGCCACCGTCTTGGCGATGGCGACGACCAGGTTGGCGACGAACGCGACGATCACGGTGGTCAGGCTGCCGCCGGAGCCGTCCTTCGGGACCGCGTCCGATGGTGCGGCCGCGCCGACCGGCCTCCGGGAGACCGACCCATGCGACGCGATCAGGTTGGCCGCCACGGTGCCGTTGCTGTCGGGTCCCGGTGTGGGGTGAATACTCACCGCTTCTCTCTACTCCTCGGCCACCGGGCGCTCCTTACTCGACCCCTGGATGTGACCAACCCCGTGACGCTGAGCACGCCGACACCCGAACGAGGATCCGAGACGATCCTGGTCATCGGTGCTTTCGCGGTCCCGTCTCTGCCGGCCGGACGCCGGGCGGCCCCGGGTGCGGTCCCGTCTTTGGTAGATTGGCCTTTCCTCCCGCCCCACCGTGCAGTCCAGACCTTGGAGTTCTCCAGCGCATGATCACGCTCGAATGATCGCGCCGAGATGATCACCGCGTGGATCGGGCTGGGTGTCGGCCTCGTCCTCATCGCGTTCACCGCGCTGTACGTCGCCGCGGAGTTCAGCCTGATCACCGTGGACCGGGCGACCGTCACCCGGCAGGCCGCCGAGGGCGACACCGGCGCGAAGTCCCTGCTCCTGGGTCTGCGCTCACTGTCCACCCAGCTCTCCGGGGCGCAGGTCGGCATCAGCCTGACCACGCTCGCGTTGGGCTTCGTGATGCAGCCCGCACTGGCCGATCTGATCGGCGTCCCGCTGTCCGCAATCGGCCTCGGGGAACGGGCGTCGTTGGCTGCCGCGGTCGTCATCGCGCTGGTGATCACCAACATCCTGTCGATGGTCTTCGGCGAGCTGGTCCCGAAGAACCTGGCCATCGCCGAGCCGTTGGGTACCGCCAAGGCCGTGGTCGGGGCCTCCCGGATCTCGACCGTCGTCTTCAAGCCGCTGATCTGGTCGCTGAACGGGGCCGCGAACGGGGTTCTGCGGGTCTTCGGTATCGAGCCCCAGGAGGAGCTGCGGTCGGCGCGATCGCCCGACGAACTGTCCAGTCTGCTCCGCCGGTCCGCCGAACAGGGCACCCTGGAGAACCGCACCGCCGGGCTGCTGGCCCGCTCCATCTCCTTCTCCGACAAGACCGCCGCGGACGTGCTCACCCCGAGGCCCCGGGTCCGCTTCATCAAGTCCGTCGAATCGGCGGCGGAGATCATCACCGCCGCCGCGGAGACCGGGCACTCCCGGTTCCCGGTCATCGGTGAGGACTCCGACGACGTGCTGGGCCTGGTCCACCTCAAGCGGGCGGTGTCCATCCCGCGCGGGCAACGCGCCCACGTGCCGGTTTCGGCGCTGGTCTCCGAGCTTCCGGTGGTGCCGGAGACGATGCCGTTGGACAGCTTGTTGGACCTGCTGCGCGAACGTGGCTTCCAGATGGCCGTGGTGGCCGACGAGTACGGCGGCACGGCCGGGGTTCTGACCCTGGAAGACGTCGTCGAGGAACTGGTCGGTGACATCACCGACGAGCACGATCCGAAGGCCAAGCGCGCCGAACGCCTGCCCGACCGCACCTGGCTGCTGCCGGGCAACCTGCGGCCCGACGAGGTCGCCGAGATCACCGGGGTGTTGCTGCCCGAGGCCGGCGAGTACGAGACGATCGCCGGCCTGGTGCTGGCCCGGCTCGGTCGGCTCGCCAACGACGGCGACTTCACCGTGGTCGAGGCCACCGTCCGGCACAGCGCCGCCCTCGGGGCGCTGGACTCCGGCCGGGCCGCGCCGTTGGCGCCGGACGAGCTCATGATGGCCGCGGGGATGGCACCGGCCGCTGCGGTGTCGGGCACGTTCGTCGCGGCCGACCCGCACCATGACGGCATCGACAGAGGCAACGACCACGGCAACCACGACGACGAGTTCGACGACGAGGACGAACTCGACCTTCGCAGTCCGTCCGAACGTGCGCAGGGCCGCGCGGAGTCCCGCCGGACCCATCCGGCGGCGCAGATCGCCGTGGACATCGAACCGGACCGCGACGACGACCTGCCCCGTTCGGCCTGGGTGCGTCTGGACGTGGTCAGCCGGGCCGGCCACCGGATCGACACCCTGCAGCTGTCGGCCATCGCGCTCCGCGACGGTTGGGATGGTGACGACGAATGAGTCCGTGGATCCTGGTGCTGTTCTCGGTGTTGCTGCTGTTCGCCAGTGCCTTCTTCGTCGCCGCCGAGTTCTCGCTGGTCTCGTCCAGGCGCAGCGTGATCGAGCCGCAGGCGGTGAACAGCAAGCGGGCCCGCTCCACGCTGAAGGCGATGGAGGACGTCTCACTGATGATGGCCTGCGCACAGCTGGGCATCACTGTCTGCGCGGTGCTGCTCGGTGCCCTCGGCGAGCCGGCGGTGGCGAGTCTGCTGGAGCCGCTCTTCCACTCCCTGGGGGTGCCCGAGTCGTGGCTGCATCCGGTGGCGCTGACGTTGGCGTTGCTGATCGTGGTCTCGCTGCACGTCTCGCTGGGTGAGATGGTGCCGAAGAACATCGCCATCGCCAGCCCCGAGCGGGTCGCGATGACCCTGGCGCCGGCGTTGCGGATGGTCGCCAAGATTCTCGGGCCGGTGCTGCGCTGGTTGAACCACCTGGCGAACGCCATCGTGCGGCGACTCGGCTTCGAGCCCAAGGATGAGGTCGGCTCGACGTTCACCCGTGACGAGGTCGCGAGCCTGATCTCGGAGTCCTCCGAGGAGGGCCTGCTCGACGCGGACGAGAGCGGCCGGCTGAACAGCGCGCTGGACTTCGAGACGGCCAGCTTGACCGGGATCGTCGTGCCGGACCGCCAGGTCGTGACGGTGCCGCAGGGTGCCACCCCGGCCGAGGTGGAGCTGGCCTGCTCGCGCACCGGCTTCTCCCGCTTCCCGGTGCAGGCCCCGGACGGGCGCTACCTCGGTTACCTGCACATCCGCGACGTCGTCGGGGTCGCCGAGCACGAGCGGGACCTACCGGTACCGCCGGACAGGATCCGCGACCTGCCGGTGCTGCCGCACGATATTCCGCTGCGGTCGGCGCTGGACCAGATGCGCCGGGTCGGCGCCCATCTCGCTCAGGTCTCCACCGCGGGAACCGGCACACCGGTGTCGGCCGAGCGGACCGGCGTGGTGATGCTGGAAGACGCCATCGAGACCCTCATCGGCGAGGTCCGCGACGCCACCCGGAAGCACCGGACCTGACCCACGGGTGACGGCCGGTCCCGCGTCGGCTTCTACCGCCGGGTCTGCTCCGACCCGGCGATTCGTTGCGCGACGTAGATCGGGACGATCGACACCACCACCAGCACCACGGCAATGACGTTGACCACCGGGGCCTGGTTCGGCCGGAACAGGTTGTTCAGGATCCAGATCGGTAGCGTCGACACCCCCGACCCGGCGGTGAACGTCGTGACGATGATCTCGTCGAAACTCAGCGCGAACGCCAGCAGCCCACCGGCCAGCAGCGCCGAGCGCAGCTGCGGGAACGTGACCAGCCGGAACGTCGTCCAGATACCGGCGCCGAGGTCCGCGGACGCGTCCTCGAGGTTGGTCCCGGTCCGCCGCAGCCGGGCGATGACATTGTTGA
Source organism: Nakamurella sp. (assembly GCA_039916325.1). Taxonomy (GTDB): domain Bacteria; phylum Actinomycetota; class Actinomycetes; order Mycobacteriales; family Nakamurellaceae; genus Nakamurella. Next base: position 10,759 of record JBDSLP010000244.1, read on the forward strand.
ACACCGTCACGATGCAGAACGTGGCGTGCGAGACGATCACCGTGAACAGACTGAGCGGGATGCCCATGATGGTCCGGAACGCGTTGTTCAGCGCGATGCCGGTGACGATGCCCGGCAGTGCGATCGGCAGGATCACCAGCAGGCTCACGGTGTCGCGGCCGAAGAACTGGTAACGCTGCAACGCCAGCGCGACCAGTGTCCCCAGCACCAGTGCGATGGCGGTGGCCGCGAGCCCGACCTGAACGCTGGTCAGCAGGGACGCCAACGCCCCCTCGTTACGGAAAGCACGGCCCCACCACTCGAAGGTGAAGCCCGGCGGCGGCCACGTCAGGCTGGTGGAGGTGCTGAAGCTGTTGACCAGCACGACGAGCAGCGGCACGTAGATGACGCCGAGGATCGCCAGGGTGAAGGCGCCGAGAATCAGGCGGGACGATCGACCGAGTCTCACAGGCTGTCCAGGGCGCCGGAGCGGCGGACCGCGGTCAGGTAGATGAACATGATGACGATCGGGATCAGCGCGATCGACGCGGCCAGTGGCAGGTTGTTGGCCGCGCCGACGTTGGTGTAGACGAGGTTGCCCAGCAGCTGGTTGGTGCCGCCGACGATGTTCACAGTGATGTAGTCGCCCATGGACAGCGAGAAACTGAAGATCGAGCCGGCAATGATGGCCGGCCACAGCAGCGGCAGCACCACCGCCCGCAGTGTGCGCGAGGTCGTGGCCCCGAGGTCGGCGGACGCCTCGAGGAGGCTGTCCGGCACCCGCTCGAGCCCGGCGTAGATCGGCAGGATCACGTACGGCAGCCACAGGTAGGCCAGCGTGATGACTGTCGCGGTGAGTCCGTACCCGGGGCTGTTGACCCCGAACGGCGCTCCCACCCAGTCCCAGAGGCCGCCGTTGGACAGCACCGAGCGCCAGGCGTAAGCCTTGACCAGGTAGCTGGCCCACAGCGGCATCAGCACCGCGATGACCAGCACCCGCTGCAGCCGCGGCGACGCTACCTTTGCCATGAAGAACGCGATAGGCAGGGCGATGACGATGTCCACCACGGTGACCAGCACCGCCACCGCGAGGGTCCGCAGGGTGACGGTCTGGTACAGCGAGCCGGTGACGACCTCGATGATGTTGTCCAGCGTCCAGGTGGTGCTGATCTGGCCGGTGAAGCTGTCCACCGTCCAGAGCGCGGTGATCAACAGTGCAGCGAGGGCGGCAACGTAGACCAGTCCCAGCCAGAACAGTGGGGCGGTCAGCAGCAACCCCAACCGCACCCGGGCGTGCCGGGACAGATACACCGAGGCGCGCCGCGCCGGGGAGTCCCGGATCCGGGGCACCCGATCCTGCAGTTCGGTACTCACGCGTGGTTCCCTCCAGGTCGGTGGCCCGCCCGACGTCCGGGCGGGCCACGACGACGTCCGCTCAGCCCTTGATCTCGGACCAGGCTTTGGTCCACGCCGAGTAGTCGGTGCAGGTGGTGTCGGTACGCCCGTCGATGCATTCGGCGATCGGGGTCGACCAGTACCAGATCTTGGACGCGTAGTCGGCGTCACCGGCGTGGAAGGCTTCGCAGTCCGTGCGGAACGCGCACGCCGCCTGGTTGGACGGCGCCTCGCCGAAGTAGGCCGTCGCGGCCGCGTTCGCCTCGGGGCTGGCGATGTAGTTCAGCCACTGATACGCGCAGTTCGGGCTCTTCGCCTTCGCTGCGATCATCCACGTGTCCGACCAGCCGGTCACCCCCTCGCTGGGCAGCACCACGTCGACCGGGGTGCCTTCGGGCACGGAGTTCTTGATGACCTGCCAGGTGGTCCCGACCACGGTGTCGCCGGTCTCGAAAGACTGGATGGACTTGAGGTAGTCCGACCAGTACTCACCGACGTTGGATCGCTGTGCCTTGAGCAGGTCGACGGCGGCGGCTAGCTGCTTCTCGTCCAGCGCGTACGGGTTCTTGATCCCCAGGTCGGGCTGGTGGGTCATCAGGTAGACAGCCGCATCGGCGATGTAGATGGGGGAGTCGTAGGCGGTGACCTTGCCGGCGTAGGCCGACGACTTGTCGAAGACGACGTCCCACGACGTCGGCGCCGGCTTGACGGAATCGGTGTTGTACATCAGCAGGTTGGCGCCGTACCCGTGCGGGATGCCGTAGGACTTGCCGTCCACGCTGTTCCACGACTTCATCTTCAGGAAGTCGTAGATGCCGGCGTAGTTGCTCAGCAGCCCGGTGTTCACCGGAGCCACGTCGCCGGCCGCGACCAGCCGCAGTGAGGCATCCCCGGAGGCCGCCACCACGTCGTAGTCACCGGTCTTCATCAGGGTGAACGCCTCGTCGGAAGTGCCGTAGGTCTTGGACGTGACCTTGCATCCGGTGGAGGTTTCGAACGGTGTCACCCAGTCCACGGCCGGATCGTTGCTGCCGTCCTCGACGTAGCCCGGCCACGCCAGGATCGAGACGGTGCCCTCTCCGGCGCCGATCTCGGTGGCGGTGGCGGTGGCGGATGCGGCCGGTGCTGCGCTGCCAGGGCTGCTGGACGCGGAGCCGCCCGAGGTGGTGCCGCAGGCGGCGAGCAGCAGCATCGATGCGGCCGTCACCCCCAGCGTGACGCGGCGGCGGATGGAACTGGGCATGACGGTGCCTTTCGTGCGGGGCGGACGGGACTGGAGAACGGGGTGGAACGCTCAGGAAGATGGGGGTCAGGAAACGGGGGCTGTGGAGCTGAGATCGACGACATCGGCGTCGGACCAGTCGATCCCGACCCGCTCGCCACGCCGGACGACCGCGGTGCGGCCGGCCGAGTTCTGCTCCACCACGGTGATCCGGGTCCCGGCGTCGAGGTCGATCAGAACGCGGCTGCCCGCACCCAGGTAGATGACCTCGGCGACCGTGCCGCCGACCCGGGACTCCGCTCCGGCCAGCGCGATCTTCTCCGGCCGCAGCGCATTGACGCCGTTCCGGCCGAGAACCGCCCGCGACAGTGCCACGTCGAAGACGTTGGAGGTCCCGACGAAGGTGGCCACGAACGGCGAGCGCGGCTGCTCGTAGATCTCCGTCGGGGTGCCGAGCTGCTCGATCCGGCCGTGGTTGAACACCGCGATCCGGTCGGACAGCGTCAACGCCTCCTCCTGGTCGTGGGTGACGAAGATGAAGGTGATGCCGAGGTCGCGCTGCAGCGCCTTCAACTCGACCTGCAGTTCCTCCCGCAGCTTGAGGTCCAGCGCACCCAGCGGCTCGTCGAGCAGCAGCACCTTGGGTTGGACGACGGTCGCCCGGGCCAGCGCGACCCGCTGCCGCTGCCCACCTGACAGCTGCGACGGACGACGGTCGTCGTAGCCCTCCAGGCGTACCCGGGCGAGCGCCTCGCGGGCCCGTCCGAGCCGTTCGCGGCGCGCTACTCCGCGTACCCGCAACCCGTAGGCGACGTTGTCGAGGACGTTCATGTGCGGGAACAACGCGTAGTCCTGGAACACCGTGTTGACGTCGCGTTCGAACGGCGCCTGCGCGGTGACGTCGCGGCCGTGCAGCATCACGGTGCCGGCGGTGGGCTGTTCGAAACCGGCGATCATCCGCAGCACAGTGGTCTTACCGGAGCCGGACGGGCCGAGCATCGAGAAGAACTCGCCGGCGGCGATGTCCAGGTCGATCCCGTCCACGGCCCGGACCTCGCCGAAGGTCCGGGTGAGGCCGGTCAACCGGATCGCCGGGATGTCCACTTCGGTCGCTCCCACCGTCTACTCCGTTCTGGCCGCTCCTGTGCCAGAATCATATGGAACCAGATGTCTTACGCCACCCTCTCGGGTCACGATTCGGTAACGAGATCGTGGCCAGCCCCGGAGCTTCTCGATGCCCAGCTCAGTGCGTTCCGCCCAGGACGATCACGACCTGTCGCGGGCCGCGGTGTTCGCCCCGCTGGACGGGAGCGGCCGCGCCGAACTGGTCGAGCGCCGACTGGCGGACGCCATCATGGCCGGCCTGCTGCAGCACGGTGAGCGGCTCCCGCGAGAGGCGGAGCTGGCCCGGCGGTTCGGGGTCGCCACCGTCACCGCGCGGGAGGCGCTGGAGGCGCTGCGGGACCGCGGCCTGGTGCGCACCACCCGGGGCCGGGACGGCGGCAGTTTCGTCACCGCGGGCGGCAACCCGGACCGCGCCGCCCTGGACGAGCGGCTGCGGCAGCTGTCCCGCGTCGACCTGCGCGACATGGCCACCTACTACCGGACGATCAACGCCGGGGCCGCGGAGCTCGCGGCCGATCGGGCCGCACCCGACGACGTCGCCGAGCTGCAACTCCTGGTCGAGCGCACCGGCACCGACGATCCGGTGGCCGGCCGGCGGGGTGAGGGCGCGTTCCACCTCCAACTCGCCGCCTTGAGTCAGTCGCCCCGGCTGGTCCGGGAGGAGGTGCGCCTGCAGGCCGAGTGCGGGCCCCTGCTCTGGCGCTGCCAGGACGATCCGGCCGCTCGCCGCGCGGGCCGCACGGCGCACGATGGGATCATCAAGGCACTGGACGACGTCGACACCGACCGCGCCCGTGCGTTGACCGCCGCCCACGTCGACGCGAACCTGGATTGGCTCGTCGACCACAAGACCGCGCTCGAGACCCGCGCGGCGCCCGACCGTGAGGAGCCGCCGTCATGACCGGACCGTCCACTGTGGCCCCCGCGACCGGACCGGACACCGTGACGCCTGGAGCGGTACCGTCCACCCCGGCCCCTGGGGCCGGACCGGACACCGCGGACCAGGCGCTCGCCGCCGTCACCGCCACCTTCCGGGGGATGTTCACGACGATGGACGGCTGGGGTGCCGCGCTTGCCGGACGGGACTGGCCGGTCGCCGGCCCGTCGGCTGCTCAGCTCGACCTCATGACGAGATCGCTGGTGTCGGAGAAGCTCTCGCGTCCGGACCCGACGGTTGTCGGGGCCGGGTTCATCGCCCGCCCGGACTGGGTGCGGGGGGCCCCGCGATACCTGTCCTGGTGGTTGGGTCCGTCGAATCCGGTCGGACGGGTACCGGGCCGACCGGCCACCGGGATCCGCCGGCTGTCGGTGGACCTCGACCCTCGTTCGGATGCCTTCCGCGATT
>JBDSLP010000245.1:0-18569 GCA_039916325.1 Nakamurella sp.
TACAGTACCTGGGCCAGGGTCGGCACTACGGCAAGGTCAGCGACATCGCGTACCACAACTCGCTGATGGTGCAGATCTGGTCCATGCTGGCGGTCGGCGACGCGCGGCTGGCCGTCGAGGCGCTGCGCGGACTGCCGCCCGTCCCGCCGACGACGTCCTGGGTCACCTACGTCCGGTGCCACGACGACATCGGGTGGGCCATCGACGACACCGACGCCTGGCGATCGGGCCTCAACGGCTGGGACCACCGGAAGTTCCTGTCCGATTTCTTCAGCGGCGAGTACCCCGGGACGCCGGCACGCGGCCTGGTCTTTCAGCTCAATCCGGCCACCGGCGACCGGCGGATCAGCGGGACCACCGCGAGCCTGGCCGGCCTGGAGGCCGCGTTGGCCGTCGGCGACGGCGCCGGGGTCGACATCGCGATCGCCCGGATCTCGATGGCCTACGCGCTCGTCATGGGGTGGGGCGGCATCCCGGTCATCTGGTCCGGTGACGAACTCGCCCAGCTCAACGACCCCTCATGGGCCACCGAGCCCGGTCACGAGGCCGACAACCGCTGGGCCCACCGGCCCCGGTTGGACTGGGAGCTGGCGACCCGGCGGCACGAGCCGTACAGCATCCAGCAGCGGGTGTTCGACGCCCTGGCCCACCTGCAGCAGGTGCGATCACGGCAACCCCAGTTCCACGCCTCGGTGCCGGCCCGGATCACCGAGGTGTACGACACCGCCGTGCTACCGGTACTGCGCGAGCACCCGCTCGGACCGCTGCTCGGCCTCTACAACGTGAGCAATTCCTGGCGGGCGTACCCGCGCGACGCGCTGGCGGCCCTGGGTCTGGACAGCGGGGTGGACCGGGTCAGCGGGGAGCCGTCGACCTACGGCGACGACGGCAATCTCTGGTTGCCGCCCTACGGATTCCGCTGGATCACTGCGGGCTGAACCCGGCCGGCGTGCGGCGGAGCGCCGTTCACCGTGCGTCCGAGGGCATCGGGGCGGCGGGAGCGAGCGCGGCCTCCCGTACCGACACCTCGGCCATCCGCCGCAGCGAGGCGATCAGGGCGTCGTCGAGCACGGTGGCCAACACCGCCCGCTCGGCGTCTCGGTCGCCCTCGCGCCCGGGCTTGGCGTCGGCGGTGAGTGTGGCCGCGGCGGCATAGGCACGCATCGAGGTCGCGGTGTGGTGCAGATCCAGGCTCTGCATGAGGCCGAGGAGGGTGGCGGCCGTGAGTCGGTGCTCGTCGTTGTCGGTCAGGCGCCAACCGTGTTCCCGCATCACCGCGTCCACCAGCTGGAAGCGGGGCTGCACCGGGTGGTCGGTGAGCTTGTGGGTGACCGTGCGGGACAGGATGGCGGACACCCCGGCGGGGGGGACGGCCGGGTCAATGGCGGCCCGGACGATCTCGGCCACGTCGGCCAGTGAGCAGCCGCCCAGTTCGGTCAGGCTCCGGATCAGGCCCAGCCGACGCACGTGCTCGTCGTCGTACTGCGACTGGTTCGGGCTGGTCCGAAGGCCGGGCGGCAGCAATCCCTCGCGCAGGTAGAACTTGATGGTGGGCACCGGCACGCCGGAGGCCCTGCTCAATGCTGCCATCCGCATCTCGGGAGTGTATCCAACCGCCGTCCGGAATCCCCCGTTCGAGGCAAGTGTCGTCACGTTCGGTGACGAGGCTGCGTCGTGCACCCGTTGGTGCAATAGCATGGCGCCGAATGGGATAGTCCCGTCGTCGTCGCGCGACGTCGCGTAGGCATCTCCGGCAGAGGTCCCAGGACCAGACCCGATCGCACCCTCACCGGGCCGGGCCCGGCCATGCAGCGTCATACTGGCCAGGTGCCGGAGCTTCCCGAGATCACCGCGCTGGGTGCTTTCCTGATCGAACACGCCGCCGACGACCCGATCGCCTTCGTGCAGGTCGCCGCGATGGGGCTGTTGGCGACCGTAGCGCCGCCGATCAGCGCTCTCGTCGGCGGGACGATCACCGCCGTGGGCCGGCACGGGAAGTTCCTCGACCTCACGATCACCGGCGGATCGCCACAGCCGCTGCACCTGGTCCTGCACCTGGCACGAGCCGGTTGGCTTCGCTGGTCCGACCACATGTCGACCACGATGATCAAGCTCGGGGGGCCGATCGCGCTGCGGGTGCGACTGACGTCCGGGTCGGGATTCGACGTCACCGAGGCCGGCACCAAGAAGTCGGTGACCGCCTGGGTGGTGACGGATCCGTCAACGGTGCCGGGGGTGGCGCGACTCGGTCCGGACGCGATGGCGATCTCCTACGACGAGTTCGCGGCGCTGGCCGGCGTGTCCGGGGCGCAGTTGAAGTCGTTCCTGCGGGACCAGAATCTGGTGGCCGGGGTGGGCAACGCGTACTCGGACGAGATCCTGCACGCCGCGAAACTGTCTCCGTACCAGGCCGGTAAGCGACTGTCGGAGGACGAGACGCGGCGGCTCTACGACGCGCTGCGGAGCGTGCTGACCGAAGCGATCGAGCGCTCCGTGGGGCAGGAGGCGGCCCGGCTCAAGGGAGAGAAGCGCACCGGCCTGCGGGTTCACGCCCGCTTCGGCCAGAAGTGCCCGGTGTGCGGGGACACCATCGCCCAGGTCGAGTTCGCCGACCGCACCTTCCAGTACTGCCCGACCTGCCAGACCGGGGGCCGGACGCTGGCCGACCGGGGGATGTCCCGGCTGCTGAAGTAGCCGGCGAGACCGTGAGTGGCAGTCTCGACTGCCTCTTGTCGTCGCTGCGGTGAATTTCGCTCGAACGGCTGCGGCGTTCGGGTGCGCTACCGATGATGAACGTCATGGACGGCGACACGGTGCAGATCACACGGTGGACGCGGTACGGCAAGGACCGCCTCTACATCAAGGTGGCGGACGGCACCCAGATCGGGTTCTGGGACCTGACGACCGATCGGCCCCATCCGACGTCACCGGAGCACCTCCGCGGAGTCATCGACGCGGCCGTGGACTGGAAGTCCGACCAGCTACCCGAGGCGCCCGGCATGCCCGAGACAGTTCGGACCGAAACGGCAGGGGGACCGGTCAGCGTCGAGCCCCTGGCCCGACCGTGGCGGGACCTCGCCACCACCGAGGCCGGAGCCGCCGCGCGCGTGCAGGCCCGTGCGGCCCGGGACGCCGCCCCGGTCCGTACGTTCATCGCCCGCGTCCTGGGCATCCACACCGACGAGCGCGCCTGGCGCATTGGTGCCGTGGGGGAGCAGAAGGTCGCCGCTCAGCTGGCCCGTCTCGCGGCGCTGGACCCCCGCTGGCGGTTCATTCATGCGATACCGGTCGGGAGCCGCGGCGCCGACATGGATCACCTCGTCATCGGACCGGGCGGCGTGTTCACCGTCAACGCGAAACATCATCCACGGGCGAAGATCTGGGTGGCCGGGCACACGTTCCTGGTCAACGGAACACCGCAGCCCTACCTTCGCAACGGCCGCCACGAAGCCACCCGCGCCGCCCGCCTCCTCGGCGCGGCTACCGGGTTCGGTGTCCACGTCGAATCGCTCATCGTCCCCGTCAATGCGGATGATCTGCTCGTGAAGAGCACCCCCGAAGGGCTGCACGTCATCGCCCGCAGCCAGGTCACCCGGTGGTTCCTGCAGCATGGCGATGTGCTGCCCGCCGAGGTAGTCCAGCATGTCTATGAGGCCGCCCGGCGCTCGAGCACCTGGCAGAAGTGACCACGGACGCCCGGGAGGTTGATTTCGCTCGAGCCCCGGCACCATGAGTCATCTACCCCGATGGGGTTGAATGGGGTAATGACCTCACTGCAGAAGCCCGAAGTCGACGCCCCCACGGGCGCGGCCCCCTCCGACCTCGAGATCACCGACATCACCGTCGGCGACGGCGCCGAGGCGCAGCCCGGCTCGACCGTCGACGTGCACTACCTCGGTGTCTCGTTCGACACCGGCGAGGAGTTCGACTCGTCCTGGAGCCGCAACGAGTCCATCAACTTCCCGCTGCGCAGCCTGATCTCGGGCTGGCAGCAGGGCATCCCCGGGATGAAGGTCGGCGGCCGTCGCAAGCTGGTCTGCCCGCCGGCACTCGCCTACGGGCCGAAGGGCGGCGGTCACGCGCTGTCCGGCCAGACCCTGATCTTCGTCATCGACCTGCTGGGTGTGAAGTAACGCATGCCTCCCACGGTGCCGGCGGGGTGACCCGTCGGCACCTTTCGGGCACGTCACCGGTATGACGTTCCCGCATGTCCCACCCCGGCTGCCGCGGCCGGTGATCTTCGATCAGGTCTGGGCCGACCTGACGTTCCTGCACTGGGCGGTCGACCCGGCCGACGTCGCTCCGTACCTGCCGCCGGGCACCCGCCCCGACGTCTGGTCCGACGGTGCCACCTACGTCGGCCTCGTGCCGTTCCGGATGGCCTCGGCCGGACCGGGGACCGGTCTTCCAGTGCCGTTCTTGGGCTCGTTCCTCGAGACCAACATCCGGCTCTACTCGGTGGACGACGCCGGCCGGCACGGGGTGGTGTTCCGGTCATTGGACGCCGACCGGCTGGCCGTGGTGCTGCTGGCCCGCTGGGGCATTCACATCCCGTACCAGTGGTCGAAGATCTCGCTGTCCGCCGCCGGTCCGGTGCGGGTGTACCGCACGGCCCGACGATGGCCGCGGCCCCGCGCCACCAGCGATATCGCGGTGGAGATCGGTGATCTCACCACCGTGACCCCGGTCGAGGAGTTCCTGACCCGGCGGTGGGGGATGCACAGCCGGCTCGGCCGTCGCACGATGTGGACCCCCAACCGGCACGAGCCGTGGGTCGTCCACGAGGCGTCCCTGCGACACCTGGACGACGGGCTCGGTGACGCCGCCGGGTTCCCGCTGAGAGGCAGGCCGACGCTGCGCCCGCTGTGGACGCCGGGTGTGGCGACCCAGTTCGGCCGACCGACCCTGATCTGACGCCACGGGCCGCCACTGCGTACCGGGGCACCGCCTCGGGCATAAGGTCGCTCGCACAGGCCCGCGACGCGCGGGCCGGGAGGGTCGCCAGCAGTGAACCTCGAGAAGGTCATCTTCGGCTTCTTCGTGGTGCTCGCGGCCACGCTGAACTTCGGGTTCTTCATCGGTGACATCTCCAACCCGGAGCTGCACAACATCTACGAGTTGCTCGCCGCGATCGTGGTCAGCCTGATCACCACGGTGCTCAAGTTCGGCGACCGTACCCAGCTCGGTGCGGTGCACCTGGCCACCAGCCTGGTCGCCGATCTGCAGCTCGTCGCGGCCGGCGTGGTCTGGGCGTTCGCGGTCAACATCTCCGAGACGGGCCTCACCCCCGGGTCGACCGCGGCGATGGTCTCGCTGTCCGGTGGTGCCCTCATCGCGAACACGGTCTCGGTCGTCCTGCTGGTCGTCGAGACCGCCTCGTTCCGGCGGAGCTGAGCGTCCCGGCGTGACGGAGCTGCTGAGGGTCTTCTGGCATCAGCTGTTCGGCCGCGACGAGCGGGCCCGTAAGACCCGGCGCTGGCAGACATCCATCGCACCGGGGTCGGCCACGTCCACCAGCTTCTTCCTGATCATGCGGCGGATGCGGGTCCCGCTGGTCACGCTGATCGTCATCTTCACCATCAGCGTCGTGGTGTTCTCCTTCATCCCCGGCCGTGACCCCGGGGGCCGCGCCGTCCCGATGAGCCTCTTCGACGCCTTCTACTTCATGAGCTACACCGCCACCACGATCGGCTTCGGCGAGCTCCCGTACGCGTTCACCAACGCGCAACGGATGTGGGCGATGGTCACCATCTACCTCACGGTGATCGGCTGGGCCTACGCGATCGGCTCGCTGCTGACCCTGTTGCAGGACCGCGCCTTCCGGCAGGCGTTGGCGCTGCGGCGGTTCAGCCGCCAGGTGGCCCGGTTGCGGGAACCGTTCCTCCTGCTGGCCGGGTTCGGCCGCACCGGGGAGCTGCTGGGCCGGTCGTTCGACGCTCTGGGCCAGCAACTGGTGGTGGTCGACATCAATCCGGACCGGATCGACGCGTTGAACCTCGCCCCCTACCGGGCGACGGTGCCCGGTCTGTCGGCGGACGCCCGCAACCCCCACCACCTCGGGCTGGCCGGACTCGACCATCCCTACTGCACCGGTGTTCTCGCGCTGACCGACGACGACGACGCCAACCTCGCCATCGCCATGACGGCGTCCCTCCTGCGTCCACAGCTCACCGTCATCACCCGCACCCTGTCGCGGCACACCGCCGACCGGATGCACGAATTCGGCGACCCCACCGTGGTCAACGCCTTCGACCGCTTCGGTGACCATTTGAGGGTCGCGCTCCGGTCGCCGGCGACCTACCGGTTGCTCTCCTGGTTGGAGGCCGGACCGGGTGCAGAACTGCCGCCGCCGGCCGATCCGCCCCAGCACGGGCGCTGGGTGATGTGCGGGTATGGCCGGTTCGGACGTGAGATGACCGCCGACCTGCAGGCCGAGGGCCTGGCCGTGACGATCGTCGAGGACACCGACGGGAAGAGCCCGACCGAGGCGCCGAATGAGGATTCGCTCGAAGGCGTGGACCTGGACACCGCCGTGGGCCTGGTCGCCGGCACCAGCAGCGACACTGCCAACCTGGCCCTGTTGTCGCTGGCCCGGCGGCGTAACCCCCGGCTGTTCCTGGCCGCTCGGCAGAACCAGCCCGAGAACGCGCCGCTCTATGCCGCTCTCGGGGTGGACTCGTTGCTGATCCCGACCGAGGTGATCGCCCACGAGGTGTACGTGCAGCTGTCCACGCCGTTGCTGTGGCGGTTCCTGCAGGAGATGCCGGCGCAGGGCGATGCCTGGGCGGCAGTCTTGATCCAGCGGTTGCGCGAGCACTGCGGTACTGCTCTCCCGCCCCTGTGGCGCACCGACCTGAGTGCCGCGAACGCACCGGCCCTGGACCCCTGGCTGGCCGGCGGCGACGCGCGTCTGGGTGATCTGCTGCGGAGCCCGGAGGACCGGGAACGACCGCTGCGGGTGGTGGCCCTGATGGTGCTCAGGGACGGGACCGTCACCTTCACCCCCGGCCCGGATTTCCGGCTCGCCCTCGGGGACCAGCTCCTGATGGCCGGCCGACCCGCCGGTCGACGTGCGTTGGAGGCGCTGATGTTCGACGACTCCCTGGTGCAGTACGTGCTGAACGGTCGGCACGTCGCCTCGGGCTGGATCGGACGGCGGCTGAGTCGCTCCGGTGACGGAGGTACCGGTCTTTGACTGAGCCCGGTCGGTGACGGAGCGGTGTGCGGCGCGACCGATACTGGTCCGGTCGCCCTGCCATCCCCGAGGAGTCCCGTGACCGAGCCCCCCACCACCGCTGTCGACAAGGACGCCGTCGGGCGGGGGGAGCGGCAGTACCACATCGGGATCGCCCCGGGTGAGGTGTCCACGGTGGCATTGCTGCCCGGCGATCCGTTCCGGGTGCCGATGATCGCCGAGTTCCTCACCGACGTCACCGAGGTCGCCCATCAGCGTGAACATTGGACGATGACCGGCTGGTACCGGGGTCGGCACATCACCGCCACGTCCACCGGGATGGGCTGCCCGTCCACGGCAATCGCGGTGGAGGAGCTGGCCCGGGTCGGTGTCACCTCCGTCATCCGGGTCGGGAGCTCGGCCGGTCTGCAGGACCAGGTCGCTCCCGGTGATCTGTTGGTCAGCGAAGGCAGCCTGCGCAACGACGGCACCACTGCGGCCTACGTACACGCCGGCTATCCGGCTGTGCCGGACCTGGCCATCACGATGTCGCTACGCCGACAGGCCGATCTCATCGCCGCTGACTACGCGGACCAAGGGATGACCGTGCACTCCGGCATCAACGCCAGTGACGATGCTTTCTACGCCGAGACCCCCGAGTGGATCGCACAGCTCAACCGGATCGGCGTGCTGAACGTGGAGATGGAGAGCGCGGCGATGTTTGTCGTGGCCCGACTGCGGGGGCTGCGGGCCGGGATGATCTGCGCGGCGTCCTCCAACCTGATCTCCGGGGCGAGTCTGTACTCCGGTGTCAAACCGGCTCTTCAGCGTGGGTGGAGGGCGAGCATCCAGGCCGCGCTGAACACCGCCGTGGAGCTGGAGCTGTAGATGCCGATACTGTTCAACCTGCACAGCCACCTCGATGGCCGGGTGCGACGGGTGACGGCTGCGGAGCTGGGAGCGCGCATCGGGCTGCCGGATCCGCCCGCCGGATGGGCGGACGCGCTGGAGCTCGACGGGCCGGCCGATCTGACCGTCTATCTGGCCAAGGTGGCCGGCACCTATCCGTTCTTCGGCGATCCGGAATTGTTGGCGCGCATCGCGTCCGAGGCCGTCCAGGACGCCGCCGCCGCCGCGGCCCGGGCGGCCGGCGACGGAGTGGTCGGGTTCGACCTCGCCGGCGATGAGGAGCTCTTCCGCGATCTCGCGCCCTACGAGGAGGCGTTCGCCATCGCCGCGGCCGCTGATCTGGGGCTGACCTGCCACGCCGCTGAGGCCGCACCGGGACCAGCCGCCCGGGACGCGGTGGAACGGTTCGGAGTCCGCCGGATCGGCCCCGGCACCCACGTTCCCGGCGATCCGGGCACCCTGGACTGGATCGCCGACCACGGAGTCGTCATCGAGGTGTGTCCGACGTCGAACTGGTGCACCGGTGGCATCGACCGGGTCACCGACCACTCGGCCCGCACGTTCCTGGACCATCGAGTCGACGTCGTACTGGGGGACGACAACCCGCGGCAAATGCGATCCCCGCTGTCGGTCGAGAACGCTTTGCTGCATTTCACTCTCGGTCTCGATGCGGCGGACCCGGCCGCGATCGAGGCCATGTCCATCGAGGTCGCATTCGCCGACGACTCGGTGCGCGCGGCCTGGCGCGACCTCTGATGCGGGCAGTCGTCTACGGCGGTTACGGCGAGACCCCGGTACTCACCGACCGGCCGGCGCCGGCGTGCCCCGACGACGGTGTGCTGGTCGCGGTCAGAGCCACCGGGGTGTGCCGCTCGGATTGGCACGCGTGGCGGGGAGACGATCCCGTGCGGCTGCCGCACGTGCCCGGACACGAACTGGCCGGTGTCATCTCCGAGATCGGCTCGCTGGTAGGGAATTTTGCCGTCGGCGACCGGGTGACGGTGCCGTTCGTCATCGGCTGCGGGAGCTGCAGGGTGTGCCGAGCCGGTGATCCGCAGGTGTGCCCTGATCAGCGGCAGCCGGGCTTCACCGACCCCGGCTCGTTCGCCGATCTGGTGGCACTGCACGCCGCGGATCACAACCTCGTCCGGCTACCCGATGAGGTCGGCTTCGTGGCGGCGGCGGCACTCGGCTGCCGGTTCGCCACCGCGTTCCGGGGGCTGACCGTCCACGGACGTCCGTCACCCGGCGGTTGGGTCGCCGTCCACGGGTGCGGCGGCGTCGGGCTGTCCGCGGTGATGATCGCAGTGGCCCTGGGTTGTCGGGTGCTGGCCGTCGACATCTCCGCGGTCGCTCTCGATCGGGCCCGCGACCTCGGCGCCGAGATCACCCTGGACAGCACCGGGCTCGGCGGCCCGGACGCGGTGGGTGACCAGATCCAGGTGCTGACCGGTGGGGTGGACGTGTCGATCGATGCGCTCGGCTCGGAGGCGACCGCGGTGGCCTCGGTGCTGGGGTTGCGTCGCCGCGGCCGCCACGTCCAGATCGGGCTGTTGCTGGGGGAGCGGTCGAGGCCGGCCCTGCCGATGGATCGGGTCATCGCCTGGGAGCTGTCACTGCACGGCTCACACGGCATGGCCGCGCACGAGTATCCGGTCATGCTGCAGCTCATCGTCGACGGCACCCTGGATCCCCGGCGCCTGGTCGGGCGTGAGATCGGCCTCCCCGACGCCGGTCTGGCGCTCGCGGCGATGAACGCGCCACAGGCGGACGGGATGACTGTCGTCGTGCTGTGATCCCCGGGGTGGTCCCGGCCCTGCCTGTATACCCGGTGGGGTATACGATCGTGGTACATCACCCGGTAAAGATGGAGTTCACCATGACCGACTACGCCTTGACCGCCACCGTGACTCGCCCGTACGAGACGGTGCTCACCGAGGTCCGGGCGGCGCTGGCCGAGCAGGGTTTCGGCATCCTGACCGAGATCGACCTGCGCGCCACCCTGAAGGCCAAGCTCGACGTGGACATCGAACCGCAGATCATCCTCGGTGCCTGTCGCCCGCCCCTCGCGCTGGCTGCCTTGCGTGCCGAACCATCGATCGGGCTGCTGCTCCCGTGCAACGTCGTCGTTCGATCCTCCGACCCCGACACGACGGTGGTCGAGGCGGTCGATCCGCAGATGATGGTGTCCCTGACCGACAATCCGGCGATGCAGGTCGTCGCCGACGAGGCCGCGACCCGACTCCGGGCCGCGCTGGCCGCCGTCTCCGACCCGGCCGGTGCGACGGTCTGATGGTGGAACCGGAACCGCGGAAGGTGGCGAAGTCGCTCCTGCCGTGGGCCTGACCCCGGCGTCATCGCCGCAGTTCACCCGTCGCCGTGGGGTCAGCCGCAACGGCGGCAGCGGCGGCGCCGGGATGCGCTGATCCCCGTGCCCGTCCACCGGCCCGAACCGGCGATCGCGATTCTCCCAGGCATCCCGGGCTTCGACGATCTTCTGGTGGCTACGGCCGCCGAAGTTCCACCACATCACCAGCTCATCGGGGAACGGCGGGCCACCGATCAGCACCAGTCGAGCGCCGGCGGACAGTTCAAGCGGCTCACGCCCGGTCGCGAGATACAGCAGCGGACCGGCGTCGAGCTCCTGGCCGGCCACCGTCACCGAGCCATCGACCACGAGGACACCGTGTTCGAATTCGGGCTCAGCGGGGAGGGTCGACACGCCGGCGTCCAGGACCACCTCGGCGCCCACCAGTGGACCGAGACCCGGGTCCGCCGGAAGGTCATCGCACGGACCCCACCGAGTGGTACCTCGCGGGCCTCGAGGAGCCGGGTCGTCGGGAGATCATCAGCAGCACAATGGATGTCGGTCTCGGTGGGGGATACGTCCAGGTGCTCATCGTGCTCCGTCTCCTCGGTCGGTAACCATCCGGACCGGCAGCGGCGGTGCCCGCCGGTTCTCAGCGTAGGTTCATCCCTGTGACCTCGCCGCCGACCCCGGCCCCCGACGACGAGGGTCCGCCGACCGATCCCGGGGTGGACGCGTCCCGTCCGCCCCTCCCGTCGGTGCTGGCCGTGGTCGCGGTGGGCGGTGTGGTGGGGGCACTCGCCCGGTACCGACTCGACCTCTCCTGGCCGGTGCCGCCGGCCGGGTTCCCGTGGTCGACGGTGGTCGTCAACGTGTCGGGGTGCCTTCTCATCGGCATCGCGTTGATCGTCATCGTCGAGCGGATGCGCACGCCGCCACTGGTCCGCCCGTTCCTCGTGACCGGCGTGCTGGGCGGCTACACCACCTTCTCGACGTACGCGGTGGACCTGCACCGGCTGTTGCGCACCGGACATCCCGGAATCGCGGTCGGCTACCTGGCTGCCACCCTGTTCGGAGCTCTCGCCGCGACGGCCGTCGGGGTGCAGCTCGCCCGACGGGTCCGAGCGTCATGACCTACCTCTGGGTCGCGCTGGGCGCGGCCGTCGGCGCACCGCTGCGCTACCTGATCGACCGGCTGGTCCAGTCCCGGCACGGCTCGCTGTTCCCATGGGGCACCTTCACCGTCAACGGCGTGGGGTCGTTGATCCTGGGCCTGCTGACCGGTGTGAGCCTGGCTGGGGACGCGCCGTGGCAGTGGGTGATCGGTACCGGGTTCTGCGGCGCACTGACCACTTACTCGACGTTCGCCTGGGAGACGGTGCGACTGACCGAGCAGCGGGCCGGGGTGCTCGCCGCGGTCAACGCCATCGCCAACGTCGCGATGGGCCTCGGCGCGGCCACCGTCGGCTATCTCGTCGCCGACGCAGTGCTCCGATGACCTGGGCCGACCGCCTCACCTCCCTGCCGCTGGGGACCCGGGTCGTGGTGCGGTATCTGATCGAGAGCGGAGCCACCGACGCCCTGGGTGAACTGACCGCCCTGGACGCCGACCGATGCACGGTGACCACCCGCCGCGGCGATGTCGTCATACCCGTCGCCTCGATCATCGCGGCGAAGCCGGTGCCCCCCGCGCCGATCCGTCGGCTCCGCCCCGCACCCACCGATTGACCGGCCGGGGATGGGTGGCAAACTTCAACAACCTTCGGTCGAGAGGATCCCGTCATGACGTCATTCACCCGAGGATTCGGCGGTCGCGCACGCCGCGAACGAGACCCCAGACTCCCGCCGGGCCAGTACGACACCGGCGACGACTGGCCGGTGCTGACCGCCGAAGTCACCCCGCACTTCACCCTGGAGCAGTGGAACTTCACCCTCGACGGCCTGGTCGATCAGGCGAAGACGTGGAGCTGGGCCGAGATCCAGGCGCTGCCCGCCTCGGACTATCTCGGACCCATCCATTGTGTGACGACCTGGTCGAAGTTCGACACCCATTTCCACGGCATCAGTCTCGACGTCCTGCTGGACCAGGTCACCATCGGTCCGGAGGCGAAGTTCATCATGGCCACCTCGACCAGCGGCTACACCACGAACATGGGGCTGGACGACATCCGGGGCGGCAAGGCCTGGCTGACCTGGGAGTTCGACGGCAAGCCACTGCACCGCGAGCACGGCGGGCCGATCCGGCTGCTCGTTCCCCACCTGTACTTCTGGAAGAGCGCGAAGTGGGTGAACCGGATCACCCTGATGCACGCCGACGAGCCGGGCTTCTGGGAGCGCAACGGCTACCACGACCACGGCGACCCGTGGCTGGAGCAGCGGTACCAGGGTGACTGAGATCCCTGTCGCCATCGGCGGTTTCCCGGCCGACCCGGTGTCGGCACCGACACAGTGGCAGACCGCGACCGTGCGCGAGGTGCTGCGTCCGACGGCCCGATTGGTGATCCTGCGGCTGGAACTGACCCAGCGGCAGCAGCAGTACGCCGGCCAACACTTCGTCGTCCGGCTGACCGCAGACGACGGCTACGCAGCGAGCCGGTCCTACTCGGTGTCGTCCGCACCGGAGGACGATCTGCTGGAACTGTGCGTGGAGCGGCTGAGCGGTGGCGAGGTGTCGGGCTATCTCTACGACGTCGTCGAGCCCGGAGACAGCCTCGAGGTCCGGGGTCCGATCGGCGGGTGGTTCGTCTGGGACGGCAGCGTTCCGGCGGTGGCCGTCGGCGGTGGCACCGGCGTGGTGCCGCTCGCGGCGATGCTGCGCCACGCCAGCCACCTGGGGGTCACCGATCGGCTCCGGCTTGCTGTCTCCGGGCGCACCGGGGGCGACATTCCGTTTCTGGACGAGTTCCGGGCCGCCGGCGCGACGGTCGCGCTGACCGGGGCCGGTCACCGCCTGGACGCCGACGACCTGCGCCCACTCGTCGACGGTGCCCAGATCGGCTTCGTCTGCGGCTCGGCGCGGTTCGCCGAAGCGCTGAGCTCGGCGTTGGTCAAGAGCGGAATGCCGGTCGGGGACGTCAGGGTGGAGCGGTTCGGGCCGACCGGCTGAGCCGCCGTCTATCAAGGGTCTGTGCTGGCGCAGGCCGATCGTCTGTCCGCGCGGCGCCACGCCCGCGCAGATGCGCTCGCCACGTCACAGGCTGGTCAGACCCTGGCCGGCACTGTCGGACACGTTGATCTCGCCGATATCGAGGACTTCGCACCCGCAATGGGCTCGCAGGTGACCTGGCACCACCGCACAATCGAGCGACCGTCCATTTTTCATGACCGATCGGGCCCTGCTCGATGGAGACACGGAACCGGCCCTGCGCACCGGTGAGGGCCCGACCCAGGCACCACTGGCCCGACCCTGACCCGCCGCGCCGACCGCACCACCCGCCCCGCATTCCGCACCCCGGGCGGCATGAGGATGGTTCCGGCTCATCCCCGAACGATGGCCGCCAACGCCGCCGCCCGCTCGCTGGTGAAGACGTCCTCCAGCGACATCGGCGTCCCGTCGGGACCGGCGAGCGGCACCCGCCAGTTCGGGTACTCGTCGATGGTTCCCGGCTGATTCTGGGTCCGCCGGTCGCCGACCGCGTCGGTCAGCGAGACACACAGCAGCCGGGAGGGTGTCCAGGTCAGGTAGCGGTGCAGGGCCGCCACCGTCGTCTCGACGTCAGCATGCTCGGGCAGGGCGCCGCGTGAGCGCAGGTTCGACAGCCAGGCCTCCCGTTCGGCGGCGTCGGCGGCGAGCTCGTCGTCCAGCGGACGGGTCAGCAGGCCCAGCTCGTGCCGCAGCCTGACGTGTTCGCCCGCGAGATAGCCGGCACTGGGCGGTAGATCGTGGGTGGTGACCGAGGCCAGGCAGTACTCCCGCCACCACTCGGGCCGCAGCGGCGCACCGCCGGCTTCGTGCTCGAACTCGAACCACAGGATGGAGGTGCCCAGGATTCCGCGCTCACGCAGGTACGACCGGGCCGACGGCTCCACGACCCCGAGGTCTTCACCGACGACCAACGCCCCCGACCGGGACGCCTCCAGCGCGAGGATGCCGATCAGCGCCTCGTGGTCATAGCGCACGTAGGTACCGGCGGTCGGCAGCCGACCGGCCGGCACCCACCACAGCCGGAACAGCCCGATGATGTGGTCTACCCGGACCCCACCCGAGTGGCGCAGAACGGTCGACACCAGCTCGCGGAACGGGGCGTAGGCGACGTCGGCCAACCGGTCCGGCCGCCACGGCGGCTGCGTCCAATCCTGGCCGTTCTGGTTGAAGGCGTCCGGTGGTGCCCCGACCGACACCCCCTGGGCGAAGACGTCCTGCAGGCTCCAGGCATCCGCACCGCCGGAATGCACGCCGACCGCGAGGTCGTGAACGACCCCGAGGACGGCGCCCGCTTCGGTCGCAGCCTGTTGCGCCGCTCCCAGCTGGTCGTCCAGGACCCACTGCAGCCAGCAGTGGAAGTCAATTGCCTCGGGATGCTCGGCCCGGAATGCGGCGACCGCGGGGGAGGACGGGTGCCGCAGTTCCGCCGGCCAGTCGTGCCAGTCCAGGCCGTGTTGCTCGGCGATGGCCGCCCAGGTGGCGTAATCGGTGAGACCGACACCCTCGCGGCCGCGGTAGGCGCGGTAGGCGATCTCACGTCCGGCGCTCCGGGGAACAGCGTGCACATACTGCAGCGCAGCGCGTTTCGCCGTCCACGAAGCGTCCCGGTCGATCCTGTCGACACCGTCGAGGTCGGTCAGCAGCTGGGCACGCAGCGCCTGTACCCCCGCCCGGCCGGCCACATCGAGGTCCGTGTATTCCGGGATCCGCTCGACGCGGAGGTAGATCGGGTTGGCGAAACGGCGGCTGGTCGGCAGGTACGGCGACGGCTCCATCGGAGGCTGCGGTTCGCCCGCGTGCAGCGGATTCACCAGGACGTAGCCCGCGCCCTGCTCGGCGGCGGCCCAGACCGCCAGGTCGGTCAGGTCGGTCAGGTCCCCGATGCCCCACGATTGCGCCGACCGGACGCTATAGAGCTGGGTGGCCAGGCCCCAGGCGCGGCGGTCGCCCATCCGCTGCGGGAAACCCAGCCAGGGCGGCGTGATGATGACCGTGGTCGCGGATTCCTCGTCGCCGGTGCGGGCCCGCAACGTGTGGTATCCCAGCGGCAGGTCGGCCGGCAGCTCGAAGCCGGCCCGCCCCGTCCACCGTCCGTCGACGTCGCGATCGGGGCTGTCGTCCGTCAGCTGTAGGAGACCCTCACGCACGCCGCCGGTCTCGAGGTCGATCCACAGGTGGACCGACTGGCCGGCCGGGACGTGCACCGGGAATGCCGTGCCGTGGCCCTGCCGGGCGACGAGGCAGGGTGGCAGCATCCGACGCCAGGCCCCGCGGTGGTGTTCGTCCAGCGCGCGCCGGGCGAGGTCGGAGCTGGCGGCGTCGAGGTCCAGGGCCGCCAGCACTGCGATCACCGTCTCCGCCGGCACCGGCTGGTGGCGCCCCTGCCAGTCCCAGAACTCGGTGGCGATGCCGAGCGCATCGGCCAGCTCCTGCAGAGGAGGATCCAGGTGGGACATGGGGCGTCCTTGTCGTCGGGTCCGGCCGGGGCGGGACGTGTCCGGGCTCGGCCATTCCAGCACAGTCGGAGAGCCGCCAGGACGTGGCCTCGGCAAGGTTCGGCGCGCCGGGATCGCTACGGTGGACCCGGCGGGCCTGCCCCGACAACGACGTGGAGGAGATCCAGGTGTTCCTGGCTGACACAGCG
Source organism: Nakamurella sp. (assembly GCA_039916325.1). Taxonomy (GTDB): domain Bacteria; phylum Actinomycetota; class Actinomycetes; order Mycobacteriales; family Nakamurellaceae; genus Nakamurella. The sequence continues at coordinate 16,181 of JBDSLP010000245.1, forward strand.
ATCCGGTTCCGCGACGCGAGCGGCCACATCGCAGGGTCCTGGACGTAGATGCCGGTCCCGCCGCTGCCGATCCGTGACGGCCTGAACCCGACCCGGCTGCATCTGCCGCCCGGCGGTTCGTGGCCGACGGTGCTGTCATACCTGCTGCATCGTTTCCCCGAAGACGAGCGGCGACTGCGCGAGAAGATCGCCGCAGCCGAGGTCCTCGACGGCGCCGGAGGGGCGATCACCATCGACACGGCGTATCGGGAGCGGACTTTCGTCTATCTCTACCGAGATCCGCAGATCGAGCAGCGCGTCCCGTTCGAGATCGACATCCTGCACCGTGACGACACCCTGCTGGTGGTGGACAAGCCGCACTTCCTGGCCACCATGCCGCGCGGCCGCTACATCGTCGAGTCCGCGCTGGTCCGGTTGCGGCGGGAGCTGGACCTGCCGACGCTGAGTCCCGCCCACCGGCTGGACCGGGTGACGGCGGGCGTGTTGATGTTCACCGTCGATCCGGCGGTGCGCGGCGCGTACCAGACGATGTTCGCTGCGGGCACGGTGACGAAGGAGTACCAGGCGATCGCGCCCGTCGAGCCGTCCCAGGACTGGCCGGTCACGGTGCGCAGCCGCATCGTCAAGAACCGCGGGGTGCCGCGCGCCGAGGAGGTCCAGGGCGAGCCCAATGCGGTGAGCGAGATACAGCTGATGGATCACCGCGGGCCGTGGGGTCGATACCGACTGCGGCCGGCCACCGGGAAGACCCATCAGCTGCGGCTGCACATGAACTCGCTGGGGCTACCGATCCGACACGACAACTTCTATCCGGACCTGCTGGACACCGCGCACGACGATTACTCCGCACCGCTGCAGTTACTGGCCCGGTCGATCAGCTTCGTGGACCCGTTGACCCGTCGCGAACGTCGGTTCGAAACCCGCCGCGAGTTGGCGCTGCCCGACGCCTGACGCAGCTCGGCGCGGGTGAGGGCCGTGAGCTGTAAACAGCAACGTGTGCCAGACTCTCCGACCGTGGCCTTCTCGATCATCGACATGGACGTGCAGCACACCGCTATCCAGGACCTGGTGGTGGTGACGCTCAAGCAGGTGACCGATGATCGCGGCACCGTCCGTGAGTTCTTTCGGGCGACAAGCTACTCCGAGGGGCCGTTCGCCGGTCTCGGCGCCTGGCAGCAGATCAACGTCACCGAGACGAAGCACGGGGCGGTCCGCGGCCTGCACGGTGAGGCGATGGTCAAGCTCGTCAGCTGCGTGTCGGGTGAGTCGCACGGCGTCTACCTGGACGCCCGAAAGGATTCGCCGACCTACGGCGCGGTCGTGAACGTGACGCTGGTGCCCGGTACCCAGGTGTTGGTGCCGGCCGGTGTCTGCAACGCGTTCCAGTCGGTCTCCGAGGGTGGAACGCAGTACGTCTACTGCTTCACGGCGGAGTGGAAGCCGGGCATGGCGGGCATCGCCTATTGCCCGATCGACGCCGATCTCGGCATCGTGTGGCCGCTGCCCATCGACGAGAGCGACCCGTCCCAGATCTCGGCCAAGGATCTCGGCGCTCCGAAGTTCAGCGCCACCCGCACGAGCTGAGATTGCCGGGTCGCGGGTGCCCTGTCGCGTGCTGTCCGGCGGCCGGCGGCCAGACGGCTGGCGTCAACCGACACGGACGCCGTTCTCGCCGAACGACACCCGGAGCAGGAACCCCGCTTCCGGCCCGATCACGGCCTCTACCAACTCGATCAGTCGGGCCGTGAACGCAGACCCGTGGGACGGCTCCGCTCCGTCGGCCAGATGGTGGGCCAGCTCGTGGAGCAGGACGAACTCGCGCAGCGCCCACTGACTCCCGCGGGTGGCTCCGGGCACCGCGATCATCGCGCCGGCCCGTTCGTAATGGGCCGCCCCGCGACCGTTCCGCTCCCGGACGACAACCGCGACGGCGGCCCGCGGCCAGCGTGCCCGGACGGTGGGCAGGGCCAGCACCTGCAGGAGGTAGTGCTGCACCGATTCCAGCGTCGCGAACCGGCGTTCGACCGGCAACGTCAACCGGGAACCCGCGATTTCGACCACCGGGAACTGGGCCGACCGGTCCAGGAGCCGGTGCACCAGATTCTCTGCGTCGTAGACCAGGGTCCGTTGGGTGTCCCTCGGTACCGGCATGGCGGGTCCGGGTGTCCGATCAGCTGTCGAGGGACCGACGCGGCCCGCCGATGGCCTGTGCGCCCCCGAGCCGGGCTGACCGGCCGGCCCGGTCACCGGCCCGGCGGGACGCCTCGGAGTATCCCGCCGTCGCCCGACTCCCGCTCCAGCTGCCGCGGGCCTTACTGGTCAAGTGGTAGTGATCGGTGAGTTCGAGCTCCCGGTCCCGCAGCGCGAGCACGACCCCAGTGCTGCGCGG
>JBDSLP010000246.1:0-17245 GCA_039916325.1 Nakamurella sp.
GGTCGATGAGTACGGACGAGCAATTCGTGGCGCGGCTGCGCACCGGCGCGTTGTTGGTCGCCACGCCCGAGCTGATCGGTCCGACGTTCGAACGCACCGTCATCTACCTGGTCTCGCACAGCGGCGACGGCAGCCTGGGCGTGGTGTTGAACCGCCCCAGCGAGATCCCGGTGCACAACGTGCTGCCGCAATGGAACGCACTGGCGGCGAGATCCCAGGTGATCTTCGTCGGCGGTCCGATGCGGCCCGACTCGGCGATGTGCGTCGGGGTGGCACTGACCGGTCGTGGCCTGCAGGAGCTCGAGGGCATCGCGCCGATCCGGGGTCCGGTGTGTCTGGTCGACGTCGACGCCGAACCGGCGGAGCTCGCGCCGGCCCTTCGCGGCGTCCGGTTGTTCGGGGGCCACGCGGGGTGGGCGCCGGGGCAGCTGGAGGGTGAGGTGGCGCGCGGTTCCTGGTACGTCGTCCCGGGACTACCCGACGACATCCTGGTCCCGCCGAAGGTCGATCTGTGGTTCCAGGTGATGCGCCGCCAGCCGTTCCCGCTGGCCTGGCAGGCCTGGCGACCGGTTGACCTGACCCGGAACTAGGGGTCGATCAGCTGCCGAGCAGCACGAGGTTGCCGCCGGACTCGCCCCCGAGTCGTCCGGGGGGCCATCACCGCGAAGTCACTCATTCACTGGACCGTGGTCGGGTGCCACGGCACCGCCAGCCCACTGAAGGCGTGCCCCAGCACCACGTCGGCCGAGACGGCGGGGCAAGCAGTTGGTCGGTGGGCCGGTAGCCGGGCGGCCTCGATCGGGATCTGGACGGGTTGCGTCACGGGTCCGCTCTTCCCACCCGGGGTACCAACGGCCATGATCGTCCTGGACCACCGGAGCGGTCTTTCGATGCGCTTCACGTGCCGGACCTGGTTCGGGAGGGCTTGTTGACAATGTCGGGATCCGACGGCAGCGCGTGGTCCGTCCGGGAGTTATCGGTGCCCGAGGCGGGCGTCTGATGCCGGACGAGTCCAGTTGGCACCACGGGTTGGTGGCCCGCTGGTGGTCGGAGTTCAACATCGCCGAGCCCGCCGAGCTGGACTACTTCCTCGCCGCGGTCCAGCGGTACGGATCGCCCGTACTCGACGTCGGCTGCGGCGCCGGACGGGTGTTGTTGCCACTGGCCGGGGCCGGGATCGCCATCGACGGTATCGACGCGTCCGCAGACATGATCGCGCGCGCGAGGGCGCTTGCCGACGGGCTCGGGTTGTCCCCCGGCCTGCGCGTGCAGACCGGCCACGCCCTGGACCTACCGCAGCGGTACCGCACCGCGATCATGGTCGGCGTGCTCGGCGTCGGGGTGAGCAGGTCGCAGGACAAGGAGGTGCTGGCCCGGGTCGCAGCGCATCTGGAACCCGGCGGCGCCCTGCTGGTCCACCACACCCTTCCGTACAACGGTCAGGACAGCGAGAGCTGGGCCGACTGGCTGCCCGAGCACAGAGGTTCCTTCCCACGCGAGTGGCCGCGTGAAGGCATGCGCCGGCGCACACAGGACGGCGACGAGATCGAGCTGCTCTCACGCCTGGAATCCTTCGACCCGATCCGACAACAACGCGCCCTGCAGATGCGGGCGCGGCTGTGGCACCGCGGGCGGGTGGTCGTAGAGGAGGAGTACCGCCTCACCGACAACGTCTAATTCGCCCAGGAGGTCGTGTTGATGCTGCAGCAGGCGGGCTTCCACGACATCCATATCGACAGTATCTGGGGCAGCCCTGCGGGCCCGGAAGACACCGAGGTGATCGTGGTGGGTCGGGTACCCGGCGGTTGAGTCTCGCCGGGAGGGCCAGGTCAGCTCGAGGCGGACTCCGCCGGGGTGCTGCGGGTCAGTCCGGCGCAGCCGCCACCACCACAGGCACAGCCACCGCAGCCGGCCCCGCCACCACCGGGTTTGCGGGCCGGGCGCGGCACGGTCATTGCGGCCCGATCGCCGAGCTGGGCGGCCTTGACCAACAGCAGCACGGTCCCGGCCAGCGCGACCACGAAGACGATCACCGCGGTCAGCACGCCCAACGGCGCGACCAGGAGCACGATCCCGCAGGCACCGGCGACGACCGCGGCGCCGGCCACGACCGGCCAGGCCACCCGGTTCGCCAGACTGAAGGCGGCGGGACTGACGAGCGCGGCCGCACTCCGCACGCCGAGTCGACCGTCGCGGGCGAGTGTCCCGCTGCGGCCCCGGAATGCGGTCACCGCGGACGCGACGGCGAGGACGATCAGGATCACAGCGAGGGGACTCGCGACCAGCCAGTGCGACAGGGACATGTCAAGAATCGTACGGGGCGCGCCGGTAGAGTCAGCCAGGATCTCGACACGGGAGAACTGAAGCTGATGAGCGACCACGGAACCAACGCGACCCCCACCGCCGGGACGCCGCCGTTCCGGTACACCGCCGCCCTGGCGAACACCATCGAAGCGCGATGGCAGGACCGCTGGGACGCCGAGCGCACCTTCGAAACCCCGAATCCGTCCGGTCCGCTGGCTGCACCGGACGGGGTGGTTCCGAAGGACAAGATGTACATCCTCGACATGTTCCCGTACCCCTCCGGCGCGGGCCTGCACGTCGGACACCCGCTGGGCTACATCGGCACCGACGTGCTGGGCCGCTTCTCCCGGATGAACGGCCGTAACGTCCTGCACACCATCGGTTACGACGCCTTCGGGCTACCGGCCGAGCAGTACGCCGTCCGGACCGGGACGCACCCGCGCACCACCACCGAGCAGAACGTGCGGCGCTATCGCGAGCAGCTGCGCAAGTTGGGGTTCGCCCACGACCAGCGCCGCTCGGTGGCCACCACCGACGTCGACTTCTACCGTTGGACGCAGTGGATCTTCACCCAGCTGTTCAACGCCTGGTACGACGCGGACAGCCGACGGGCCCGTCCGATCGACGAGCTGATCGCCGCCTACGCCGCCGGCGAGCGTCCCGTCCCGGGCGGTACGGCCTGGGATGGGCTCAGCACCGTCGAGCAGCAGCGGGTGCTGGCCGAGAGTCGGCTGGCCTACATCTCGCAGGCCCCGGTCAACTGGTGCCCCGGTCTGGGCACCGTGCTGAGCAACGAGGAGGTCAGCGCCGACGGTCGCTCCGAGATCGGCAACTTCCCGGTGTTCCGCCGCAACCTGCGCCAGTGGAAGATGCGGATCACCGCCTACGGCGACCGGCTGATCGCCGACCTGGACCGGCTGGACTGGCCGGAGTCGGTCAAGGCCATGCAGCGCAACTGGATCGGCCGCAGTGTCGGTGCCCAGGTGGGGTTCCCCGTCCCGGGCACGCTGAGTGAAGGCGCGACGACGCCGACCGAACGAGGACCCCAGCGAGCCCCGGCGAGTGAGGGAAGGAGTTCCGAGAAGTCCAGCAGTGAGCAGAGTATCGAGGTCTACACGACCCGCCCCGACACCCTGTTCGGCGCGACGTACATGGTGTTGGCCCCGGAGCACCCACTGGTCCCCGGCATCACTGCGATGGAGTGGCCGGCCGGCACCGACCCTCGCTGGACCAGCGGCGCGGACACCCCGGCCGAGGCGGTCCAGGCGTACCGCAGCGCGGTCGCCCGCCGGTCCGACCTGGACCGTCAGGAGAGCAAGGAGAAGACCGGCGTCTTCACCGGTGCATACGCCCGCAACCCGGCCAACGGAGCCGCCCTGCCGGTCTTCATCGCCGATTACGTGTTGATGGGGTACGGCACCGGCGCGATCATGGCCGTTCCCGGCCAGGACAGCCGTGACTGGGAGTTCGCCACCGCCTTCGGGTTGCCGATCGTGCGTACCGTGCAGCCCACCGACGGCCATCCCGACGACGAGGCCTTCACCGGCAACGGCCCGGCGATCAACAGTGCCAACGACGCCATCGACCTGAACGGGATGGATGTCGCCGCGGCCAAGGCCGCGATGATCGAGTACCTGACCGCGTCCGGTACCGGGCGCGCCCAGGTGCAGTACAAGCTGCGCGACTGGTTGTTCTCCCGGCAGCGTTACTGGGGTGAGCCGTTCCCGATCGTCTACTCGACCGAACCCGGCCAGGAGGACGTGGCCATCGCCCTGCCCGACTCGATGCTGCCGGTCGAGCTGCCCGAGGTCATCGACTACGCCCCGAAGTCCTTCGACCCGATGGACGCCGACTCCTCGCCCGAGCCGCCGCTGGGCCGTGCGACCGAGTGGGCCACGGTCACGCTCGATCTGGGCGACGGCGCCAAGCAGTACCGCCGCGAGCTGAACGTGATGCCGCAGTGGGCCGGCTCCTGCTGGTACGAGCTGCGCTATCTGGACCCGACCAACTCCGAACGATTCGTCGATCCGGCGGTCGAGAAGTACTGGATGGGTCCCCGTGAGGACAGTTCCCGACCCGGCGTCAAGGACCCCGGCGGTGTCGACCTGTACGTCGGCGGCGTCGAGCACGCCGTCCTGCACCTGCTGTACTCCCGCTTCTGGCACAAGGTGTTGTTCGACCTGGGCCACGTGTCCAGTGAGGAGCCGTTCCGGCGGCTGTTCAACCAGGGCTACATCCAGGCCTACGCCTACCTCGACGAGCGCGGGAACTACGTCCCTGCCGAGGATGTCGTCACCTCCGCCGACGGGAAGTCGTTCAGCTTCCAGGGCCGCTCCGTCAGCCAGGAGTACGGGAAGATGGGCAAGCGGCTGCTCAACGTCGTCACCCCGGACGAGATGTGCGATCGCTACGGCGCCGACACCTTCCGGATGTACGAGATGGGGATGGGCCCGCTGGACATCTCGCGGCCGTGGCAGACGGCTGACGCCGTCGGCTCGCAGCGCTACCTTCAGCGTCTGTGGCGCACGGTGGTGGACGAGGAGACGGGTGCGCTGGTCGTCACCGAGGACGCCCCCGACACCGAGACGCTGACCCTGCTGCACCGCACCATCGACGGCGTGCGGTCCGACTTCGGGGCCATGCAGTACAACACCGCCATCGCCAAGCTGATCGTGCTGAACAACCACGTCACCAGGTCCGGCGCTCCGGCGTCGCGCGCGGTGGCCGAGGCGAGCGTGCTGATGACGGCTCCGCTGGCTCCGCACATCGCCGAGGAGCTGTGGGAACGATTGGGGCACAGCGGGTCGCTTGCCCACGGGCCGTTCCCGGAGGCGGATCCCGCCTACCTGGTGGATGACACCGTCGAGTACCCGATCCAGATCAAGGGCAAGGTCCGCGGCCGGATCACGGTGGCCGCCGATCTGGCCGACGCCGACATCCGGGCCGCGGCGCTGGCCGAGCCGAAGATCGTCGAGGCGTTGGCCGGGGTGGCCCCGAAGAAGATCGTCGTGGTGCCCGGCCGAATGGTCTCGATCGTCGTCTGACCCGACCCAGGAAGGCAGGGCCAGCATGCTCCGCATCGCGGTGGGCCAGTTCGCCCCCAGCTCCGATCCGGTCGAGAACCTCGCTCGGATCGGCGGTCTCGCGTCGCGTGCGGGGGCGAGCGGAGCCGGGCTGCTGGTGCTGCCGGAGGGCAGTCTGGTCGAGTTCGTCGACGACCGGACCGGTTCGGTCCGGTGCGCGGAGCCGCTCGACGGCCCGTTCGCGACAGGTCTCGCGGCGTTGTCGCGCGCGCAGGGCCTGACCATCGCGGCCGGCTCCTTCACTCCCGCCGGTGACCGGGTCGCCAACACGCTGGTCATCGCCGCGGGCGGCGAGATCGTCGCGACCTACCGCAAGGTCCATCTGTACGACGCCTTCTCGTTCCTGGAGTCGGACACGGTCGCGCCGGGTCGCGACGCCCCGCCGGTTGTCGAGGTCAACGGTGTCCTCGTCGGTTTCGCCACCTGTTACGACCTTCGCTTCCCGGAGTTGTTCCGTACGTTGGTGTCCCGCGGTGCGCAGGTACTGGCCCTGCCGGCGGCCTGGGTGAGTGGACCGCTCAAGGAAGAGCACTGGCTCACCCTGCTCCGCGCCCGGGCGATCGAGAACACCTGTTACGTCGTGGGTGCCGACCAGGTCGGCCGACGCCTCATCGGCCGGTCCGCCGCATTCGACCCGATGGGCCTGCCGCTGTTGGACCTGGGGACCGCGAAGGACGCCGTCGGTCTCGTCGATGTCGAGCCGGCCCGGTTGGACGAGGTCCGAGCTGTCCTTCCGAGCCTGTCGCACCGCCGGTTCGTGATCGGCGAGCGGCCTGCATGACCGAGGTCCTCGGCACGGTGGTCGGTCTCTTCGTCCAACGCCATCCGCTCAAGCAGGGCAGCGCTCCGCTGCGGGAGTACCTCACCGACGACATCGTCGGTGTCCCGGCGATCACCGTCGACGCCGACGGGGTCACCGGTCACCCCGGGGTCGGTGAGCCGATCCTGGACGTGCACCACCGCCGCCATCCGCAGAGTCGGGACCGTCGCGGCCGGGCGGGTGTCTCACTGATGGCCGTCGCTGACCACGTCGTCCTGCGGGCGCGGTACGGCGACCACCTGGTCGACGGGTCGGCCGGCTGCACGTTGTTGCTGGACACCTTCGGCGGGCTGGCCGGCCTCGACCTGAGGGGTGGGCTCGAGGTCCACACGGCCACCGGCGTGATTGCCCTCACCGGCGTGGTCGTGGCCGACCCGTGTGTGGAGTTCAGCCGGTTCTGCCTGGGCGAGTCGGTGTCGGCGGTGGCATCCCCTTCGGTTCGACAGGCGCTGGTCGATCTGGGCGGCGGGCAGCGCGGCTTCCGGGCGGTGGCGACGCAGTCGGGTCGGATCGTGGTCGGGGACACTGTTCACCGCGCCGACAGGACGCATACCGCCACCTGAAGCGGTGGTCGGCCTCCGCTCGCTTCACGCCACGGTCCGAGGTCACGCCTCGGAGTACCCGGTCGGGTGTCCAACTCCCTCGAATGAGCGGGAGGCCGAACCGCTTCATCAGGAACAAATCCCGCATGGACAGGTGCGCGAATTCGCCTCCACCACCTCCGTGGGTTTCTACATCCGGTCGGTGCAGGACCCGTGTCTCCGCGGAGGCGGCGCGGTGCAGTCCCACCGTCCCCGCCGGACCCAGGTGCGGTGACGCATCCTCGAAGGGGTGGTTCCGCGGGGATCAGCCTGGCTTTGTCGGAGCGGCTGGTGGCCTTCATGGGTGGGCACTTCGACGCCCATTCGGTACACGGCAGCGGCAGCGTCTTCAGCGCATCCTGCAGCGCCGGCCGGGCTGGACCCTGGCACACGGACGGGGGTCGGCGCGGGATGGATCTCAGCCCGTAAAGCCGCCACGTGGTGGAGCGGGGGGCGACACGCCGGGCCGCCCCTGGGTCATCACGTGAGCAAGACCACGAAAGAACTACGCGCAGTGAAATAGTGTGCGCTTTCTGTCATGCTGGGTGGCATAGTCGGAGTACGGCGACGTCTTGGGGGGCCTGCGGTGTCGATGCCAGCACACGCCACGCCTGTGGGCTGTTCGTCGGACGCGTCCGAGCCGGATACGTCCGAGGTCGGGACGGCGTTCCTGATCAGCCGATCGGACACCGGTGAGACGGTCTTCGCCAGTGCGGCCTTCGAGACGATCACCGGATACCCGGTCAGTACCGTCGTGGGGGTGGCCTCCCCGCTGTCCGGACTGGTGCATCCCGACGACCTGCAGTGCCTGTCCGCATACACGGTCGCGTTCCGAGCCGGTCGGCCCGCGCAGCTCCGAGCGCGGATCATCCGGGCGGACGGCGAGAGCCGGTGGATCCGTCTCGCGTCCACCCCGCTGCCCGCCGACGATGGCGCGCCCCGGACGGTCACCTCGTGGGAGGACATCACCGCGCGGGTGACGGCAGACGAGGCGGCGGAGACAGCCGCCCGGGCGGCGCACCGGGCCAAGAGCGCGTTGGTCTCCCGGCTCGGCCACGAACTCCGCAACCCCCTCAACGCGGTCATCGGCTTCGCGCAACTGCTGGAGCGGCGGCTCACCGACCTCGACGACCTGTCGTCGGTGCAGTACATCCTGTCGTCGGGTCGCCACCTGCTGGAGATGATCGACGAGGTCCTGGACATCACCCGGATCGACGCGGACACCCTCTCGCTGACGGCGGATCCGGTCGAGGCGCCGGCGCTGGTCGACGAGGTGGTGGACCTCGTGCAGCCGCGGGCGGACCGGTCCCGAGTTCGGATCGCGGTCGAAGGCGGGCCGGCCGGCCTCCGGTTCCTCGGCGACCGGCCGCGGCTCGTGCAGGTGCTGCAGAACCTGCTGACGACCGCCATCGCCGACAACCGTCCGGGCGGGCACCTCTGGATCTCCTGGTCGGCCCTCGGCGGTGCGTCGGTGACGGTCCGCGACGACGGCCCGGGCATCTCCCGCGAGCAGCACGAGCGTCTGCTCACTCCGGCTGACCGGGTGGGTGTGGGGCCCGTCCCCGCACCGGTTGCCGGCGTCGGGTTGGCGGTGACCCGCGCCCTGATCGAGCTGATGGGTGGGACCCTGTCCTTCGAGTCGGCGCCGGGTGCCGGATCGTCGTTCTCGTTGGCGTTGCCGTGCGCACCGGACCGTCGGGCCACTGTCGGATCGGCCGAGACGGGGTTCGTCCCGACGGAGCAGGGCAGCGAGGCCTCGACGCTGCTGTACATCGGGGACAACCCACCTCACGTCCGGACGGTGTCCGCCATGCTGCGGCTGCGGCCCGGCTGGCATCTCCTGCATACGGGTCTCGGCGCGGACGGGGTCGAACTCGCCCGGTCTCGCCGGCCTGACCTGGTGCTGCTGGACATGCACCTGCCGGACCGCTTCGGTCTGTCGGTCCTGGAGACCCTCAAGGCCGACCCGGCGACGTCCGACATCCCCGTCGTGGTGCTCAGCACGGACGCCGGCCTCCCCCAGGTGGACCGGCTTCTACAGGCCGGCGCCGCTCAGCACCTGACCAAACCGCTGGACACCCAGGAGGTGTTGATGTTGCTCGACGGCATCACCGCGGACCCACAGACGCGGATGGTCGATGCCTAAGTCCCTCGACCGGTTCTCGACGATGTGCGTGCTGATCGTCGATGACAACGAAGCCAACGTCGCCCTGCTCAAGTCCGTGCTGCTGGATGCCGGGCTCAGCCAGGTCATCACCGAGACAGACCCGCGGCGGGTCTTCGGGCTGCTGCCGGTGGTGAATCCCGATGTGGTGCTGCTGGACCTGCAGATGCCGCACCTGCACGGCCTGGACCTGCTCGACGCGATCACCCGCTACGCGGCGGGTAGTTACCTGCCGGTGATGGTGCTGACCGCCGACACGTCCTCGGACACCCGGAACCAGGCGTTCGAGCGCGGGGCCCGGGACTTCCTGACCAAGCCGCTGGACATCGTCGAGGTGATCCTGCGGACGGCGAACCTGCTGGAGACCCGTCAGCTGTACCAGATGCTGCGCGACAACCAAGCGCCGCCGGCGCCGGTGATCCCGAGTCCGGCGTCGGGCGAGCACGACCGGGAGGCGGCGGCCGGCCAGCGGATCCGGGCGGTGTTGCGGGACCGCAGCATCGTGCCGTTCTTCCAGCCGGTCATCGACCTGAGCTCGATGGCCATGGTCGGCCAGGAGGCGTTGGCCCGGTTCCCGACCCCGCATCCGCAGGGCCCGGCGGGCTGGTTCAGCGATGCCTTCGCCAGCGGGATGGGTTCCGAGCTGGAGTGGCTGGCGGTCACCAACGCGCTACCCATCCTCGAGACCGTCGACGACGACACCTTTCTCGCGCTGAACATGTCTCCCGCGACGATCGAGCTGATCCCGGAGCGGGCCATCTTCGACGCCGCGATCTGTCCGCGGATCGTCATCGAACTCACCGAGCACGTGCCGATCGAGGACTACTCGGCCATCCACCGCGCGTTGGCCGCGCTGCGCGGCCACGGCGCCCGGCTCGCCGCCGACGACCTGGGCTCCGGGTACGCCGGCTTTCGTCACCTGGTCGCGCTGCAACCCGACGTCGTCAAGCTGGACATCTCGTTGATCCGTGGCATCCACCGCAGCCGCCCGCAACGAGCGCTGGCCAGTGCGCTGGTGGCCTTCGCCCGCGACATCGACGCCGAGGTCATAGCAGAAGGGGTCGAGGAGGCCGCCGAGCTGGAGGTACTCCGCGACATGGGGATCCGCTGGGCACAGGGGTACTACCTGGGGATGCCGGCACCGGCGCGCTGAGCGGCCAGATCAGCCCCAGTTCGCCGCCAGGGTCAGACAGAACGGATGTCCGGACGGGTCGAGCAGCACGCGCCACCGGTCGCCGCCGGGCTGATCGTCGGGGACGGTGGCACCGAGCTCGACGCATCGCTGTTCGGCGGCGGCGAGGTCGTCCACCGCGAGGTCGAAGTGGAACTGTTTGCTGCCGTGCTCGTTCGGCCAGGCCGGCGGCCGGTAGTCCGGCGTGGTGCCGAACCCGAGCGCGCTGGTCGGCCCGGCCAGCATCGCCGCGGCCGGGTCGTCGTAGGTGACCTCCCAGCCCAGTACGCCGGACCAGAATCGGGCGTCGGTCTGCGCGTCAGCCGAGTCGAGGCTGATCATGGCCAGCCGGCCCACAGGTGTGGCCATGGTGGTGGTCCTCTCGCGTGGGGTGACACCGAACAGTGGGAGCGTAAGCGGGTTCGTCCGGGCGCGCCGGACCGGTGGGCGGACAGCGGGTAAGTACGCACGTGCCGGACCGGCGAGTCGACAGCCGGTCGGTCCGCGGACGCATGATGGACGACGCTCGCGTCGCGTGGATGCGGGCAGGAAGGGACCCATGGTTTCCCAGAATCTCCCCGGCGGGACCTACACCGTCGGCGATCTCGAGCTGACCCGGGTCGGCTACGGCGCGATGCAGTTGGCCGGGCCCGGCGTCATGGGGCCGCCGAAGGACCGGGAGGCGGCGGTCGCCGTGTTGCGGACGGCGGTCGAGCTCGGCATCAATCACATCGACACCTCGGACTACTACGGCCCCTACGTCACCAACGAGATCATCCGGGAGGCGCTCGCCCCGTACCCGGCTGAGCTGCACCTGGTCACCAAGGTGGGAGCCCGTCGGGATGCGGCGGGCGGTTGGCCGCACGCGCGGACTCCCACCGAACTGAGGACCCAGGTGTACGAGAACCTCGAGCGGCTCGGATTGGACGCGATGGACGTGGTGAACCTGCGGGTCGGCGGACTGAACGAACCCGAGCCGGGGTCGCTGGCGCCGCAATTCGAGGCGTTGGCGGCGCTCCGGCAGGAGGGGGTGATCCGGCACCTGGGCGTGAGTACCGTCTCCGCCGAGCAGGTCGCCGAGGCCCAGACCATCGCCCCGGTGGCGTGCGTGCAGAATTTCTACAACATCGCCGCCCGGCAGGACGACGCCCTGATCGACTCGCTCGCCGCGCAGGACATCGCCTACGTGCCGTACTTCCCGCTCGGCGGGTTCTCGCCGCTGCAGTCCGCGACGCTGGACGCGGTCGCCCGACGGCTGGGCGCGACCGCGATGGCGGTGGCACTGGCCTGGCTGCTGCGGCGGTCGCCGAACATCCTGCTCATCCCGGGCACATCCTCGGTGGCTCACCTGCGGCAGAACGTCGCCGGCGCCGGCCTGGAACTACCGTCCGACGCGGTGGCCGAGCTGGACGCCATCGGCGGCTGATCGACGGATCGGTCAGCCGTCTCCGTCAGGCACCACGACCGCGCCGCCGAGGACGCGGATGGCGACCCGGGTGCCGGTGCTCAGCCAGCCGGCGTTCCCCGGTATCCGACAGGCGACGGTGACCTCGGGCTGATCGTGCAGCGTCACGCTGGCCAGCGTGTCGTGACCGCGATAGGAGAACGCGACGACGTCGCCGATGATCGCGTCCTCGCTGCCCACGGCGCCGGTGAACTGCGTCAGGTCCAGTTGCTCGGGGCGCAGCAGCACGGTCCCTTCCCCGTCCGGCTCGCCGCCGGTGAACGGGACGACGCCGAGCGCGGTGTAGGCCCGCCCCTGCTGCAGCCGGGCCGGCACCAGGACCGCATCACCGACGAACGCGGCCGTCCACGCGTCGACCGGACGCTCGTAGACCTCGCGGGGCCCACCGGACTGCCGGACCCGTCCGTCCCGGAGCACCACCACGTGGTCGGCGAACGACAGCGCCTCCTCCTGGTCGTGGGTGACCAGCACGGTGGTGACCTTCTCGGCGGCGAGTGCGGCGGCCATCAGGTCGCGGGTGTCCGCCCGCAGGCTCGCGTCCAGCGCCGCGAACGGCTCGTCGAGCAGCATCAGACCCGGCCGTCGGGCCATCGCCCGGGCCAGCGCCACCCGCTGCTGCTGACCGCCAGACAGCTGGTGCGGGAACCGCGTGAGCTGACTGGGGTCCAGGCTGACCAACGCCAGCAGCTCCGCCACGCGGGTACCGTCGCGGCGCTCCGGCCGGGTCAGCGCGAATTCGATGTTCCCGGCCACGGTGAGGTGCGGGAACAGGGCGCCCTCCTGGGAGACGTACCCGATCGAGCGTCGCTCCGGCCGCTTCCAGATGCCGCTGGCCGTCACGAGCTCGTCGTCGACGGACACCGATCCGTGGTCCGGCCGCTCGAACCCGGCGATGATCCGGAGCAGAGTGGTCTTGCCGCATCCCGAGGGCCCGAGGAGGGCCGCGGTCGAGCCGCGCTCGACGTCGAACGACACGTCGTCCAGGGCGCGCACGCTACCGAACGACTTGTCGACGCCGCGCACCGAGAGCGCCGTCATCGGCCCGCCACCCGGCGGGACTGCTGGAGCAGCAGGTACGTCACCGGCGCCGAGACCGCGATCATCAGCGCGGCGTAGGGAGCGGCGGCCACGTAGTCGATACTGCCGGTCAACGACCAGAAGCGGGTGGCCAGGGTTCGCAGCCCGGTCGGACCCAGCATCAGGGTGCTGGTCAGTTCGGTGGTGGCGGCCAGGAACACCAGGGCCGCCGCGCTGGCGATGCCCGGTGCGGCCAGCGGCAGCGTGACCCTCCGCAGGGTGGCTGTCCGGGACTGCCCGAGCGCCCGGGACGCCTCCTCCAGCTCACGCCGGGACTGCGCCAGACCGGTGCGGATGGGGACCATCGCCCGCGGCAGGAACAGCAACAGGTAGCCGATGAGCAAGGTGGCGTACGTCTGGTAGATCGGCTTGACGTAGTGCACGGTCACGGTGACCAGGGCCAGTCCGACCACCAGCGAGGGGACCGCCGCCGCGACGTAGCTGACCCGCTCGGCGACCACGGTGAAGAGCCGGCGGTGCCGGACGACGAGATAGGACACCGGAAAGGCCAGGACGGTGGTGACCAGGGCGGCCGCCAGGCCCAGCTGGACGGTCGACACCGTCGCGGACACGACGCCGGACGTCCAGACGGTGCTGCCGCCGACACCCAGCCAGTAGACGACGCTGGACAGCGGCACGCCGAGCGCGGCACCGACCACCGTGACCAGTCCGGTGACGGCTGGGACTGACCAACGGCCCAGCCGGACCGGCGTCTGGGTGCGGGGACTGCCGGAGCCGGTGCGGGCGATGTGCCGACGGCCGAACCCGTACTCCGCCGACACCAGCACCAGGCAACACAGCACCAGGACCACGGCCAGCATGTTCCCCGCCGCGCTGGCGAAGGTGGACTGGAACTGCTCGTAGATCGCGGTGGTGAAGGTGGAGAACTTCAGGGCCTGGAAAGCGCCGAACTCCGACAGCGTGTGCAGCCCGACGAGCAGAGTGCCGCCCAGCAGCGCCGGCCGGAGCTGAGGCAGCGTGACGGTGACGAAGGCGCGGGTGGCACTCTGGCCCAGTGAGCGGGCCTGCTCCTCCCAGGCGGGATCGAGCTGTCGCAACGCGGTGCCGACCGGCAGGTAGACCAGCGGGAAATAGGCCAGGGTCATGATCAACGTGGCGCCGCCGAGGCCGTCGATCCCGGGCAGCACCGACACCCAGCCGTAGCTGGTGACGAAGGCCGGCACCGCCAGCGGCGCCACCAGCAGGGGCGCCCACAGCCGCGCGCCGGGGAGCGTGGTGCGCTCGACCAGGAAGGCGCACACCGTCCCGAGCGCCGCGGAGCACAGCATCGTCAGCGCCGTCAGCAAGCCGGTGTTGAGCAGCAGCGCACCCACCCGTGGTCGGACGATCAGCGCCCAGGCCCGCTGCGGGCCGGCGTCCACAACCGAGAACAGCACGAAGCCCAGCGGCACCAACGACACCAGGGCCACGGCCACGGCGAGAACGACGAGAACCGGTGGTGCGCCCCCCATCCGGGAGCGCCCCACCGGTCGTCGGGCGAGGGTTTCGCTGATGACGGACCTACCGTCGAGAGGGGTCTCGGAGCCGAATCAGAGCACGCCGACCTGGGTCATCAGGTCACTGACCGCGACGCTGTTCAGGGTCGCGGGATCCACTATCGGTGCGCCCAGGGAGGACAGCGGCTTCAGCGCCGGGTTCCGTGCCGAATCCAGCAGCGGGTACTCCAGCACGGTGTTCCCGACGATGTCCTGACCGGTCTGGCCGGCGATGAAGGCGACGAATTTCTGCGCCAGTTCCTTCTTGGTGCTGGATGCGAGCACGCCGGCGCCGGAGACACTGACGAAGGCGCCGGGGTCTTGATTGCCGAAGTAGTGCAGCGCCGTGTTGGCACTGTTCTCCTTGGTTTTGGCCTGGTCGCCGTACCAGTAGTAGTGGTAGATGACACCACCGTCGATCTCACCGGCGTTGACCGCCTTCATGACGGTCGAGTTGCCTTTGTAGGCGGTGACGTTGTTCTGCATGCCTTTGAGCCACGCCTCGGTCGCGTCGGCACCCTCGATCGCGTAGAGCGCACTGACGATCGCCTGGAAGTCGGCGCCACTCGGGGCGGCGGCCCACCGGCCCTTCCACTCCGGCTTCGCCAGGTCCAGCAGGGAGGACGGCAGCTGATCCTCGCTGAGCTTGGCGGTGTTGTAGACGAAGACGGTCGACCGGGCGGCAACCCCGACCCACTTGCCGGTGCTCGGCGAGTACTGCGTCGGGATCTGCGACAGCGTCGCCGGCTCGATGTCGTCGAACAGGCCGGCGGCCTCGACGACGTTCATCCCCGGGGAATTCTCGGTGATGAACACGTCGGCTGGTGAGTCGGAACCCTCGGCGACGAGCTGGTTGGCCATCTCGAGGTCGCTACCGTTGCGGAGCTGGATCTTCACGCCGCCATTCGCCGCGCTGAACGCGTCCGCCCAGGCCTGGGTGAGGTTCTCGTGCTGGGCGTTGTAGACGACTAGCGCGCTCGGATCCAGCGGTGCTTCGGTGGTCGTGCTGTCCTCGGCGGCGCTGCCGTCCGCGCCCGACGACGACGAGCCCGCTGACGCGCCGGTCGCCGATCCACCGCACGCCGTCAGCAGGGCCACGGCGGCGGTGATGCCGATGGCCGTGAGGAACCGGCCGGAACTTCTACGCATGTCAATTCCGTTCAGATCAGTGTCGGGAGGCCGGGTCGGCCGGGACACCGACCGATGCCGGGATCGCGGGCAACTAGTCAGGTAAGGCTAACCTCTGAACTTCGGTGCTTGCAAAGAACGCCCACCCGGATGTGGCCGGGCGGGGATCCACACGCACGGCCCGACCCCGTCCTGCGACGCAGATCACGATCGTCGGTGTCGGGTACCCGCTGGTCGGTGCTCGGCCTTGGCGGGCCTGAAATGCGCTCGCTGCGGACGTTCAACGTGTCGACGTGGGCGCTGCTGCTCGGCTGAGGGCCGGCCAGGTCGTCGCCGGAGCCGCCCGGGCGTCGACGCCCTCATGCGCCAGATGGGTCCGCAGGCCGGTTCGCACCTCGCCGGCGACGACCCGCGCGCGGTCGGGCTGGTGATGCTGTCGTCTCGGACTCAGCTCTCGAGCACGGCGAGAATGTTGCCGGCCGGGTCGTTGAACCAGGCGATCGGCGGCCCACCGGCGCGCATGACGCCCTTCTCGTCCTGGCCCATGCCCGGGTAGCGGAGCATCTGTACGCCCCGGCCGGTCAGCGCGTCGGCGGCGGCCCCGACGTCGTCGACGGGGAAGTTCAGCACGGTGAACGTCGCCGGGACATGGTGCGTGCCCTTGGGGTAGGCGAGTACGGTCCCGCCGCCGGCGAGGTGCAGCGACAGCATCCCGTTCGTCTCGCTCACCTCCAGCCCGAGGACCTCGCCGTAGAACGTCCTGGCCGCCTCGATGTCGTCGACGGAGAAGCCACTGAAGGCGGGTGCATCACGGAACATGGGTTCTCCTGCAGCGTGGGGTGGGAGTTCCGATGATGCTCCCCCCATCCACCGGCAAGTCACCCTGGGGGGGCGGCCCGGTGGCTCAGCAGCCACTGCCCCGCCGCCACCGACCGGGGTGGCACCCTGATCCTGTGCTGCTCGCCGTTCTCGCCATCGTGCTGCTCGCCGTGCTCGGATTCGCGGTGCTGCGGCCCAAGGACCTACCGGAGGCGACGGCGGCGGTACCGGCCGCGTTGCTGGTCATCGGGATCGGGGCACTGAGCTGGTCTGAGGCGGGCGAGGAGGTCCGGTCCCTCGGTCCGACGGTGGGATTCCTGGCCGCGGTCCTGCTGCTGGGCCATCTGTGCGAGTCGGCGGGCGTCTTCGCCTGGGCCGGCGCGCGCTGTGCCACAGCCGGCCGCGGCGATCCACAACGCCTACTGGTGCTGGTGTTCGGGCTCGCCTCGGTGACCACTGCGGTGCTGTCGCTGGACGCCACGGTGGTGCTGTTGACTCCGGTCGTCTTCACCACCGCGGCCCGCCAGCAGCTGCCCGCTCGGCCGCACGTGTGCGCATGCACCCACCTGGCCAACTCGGCGTCACTGTTGTTGCCGGTCTCGAACCTGACGAACCTGCTGGCCCTGCGTGCGTCCGGCCTGTCGTTCGCCACTTTTGCCGCGGCGATGGCGTTGCCGTGGGTGATCGCGATCGCCGTGGAGTACGTGGTGTTCCGGCGGTTCTTCCGGGCCGACCTGGCCGGGCACACGCAGCCGGTTGAGGACGAGAAGGTGCCCACCCCGACCGTAGCGCTGGCGGTCCTGGCGCTGACCCTGGTCGGGTTCCTGGTCGTGGAGCCCGTCTGGGCGGCGGCCGCCGGCGCGCTGGTCCTCGGCGTCCGGGCGTTGCTGCGCCGCACCGTGACCCCGGGTCAGATCGTGGGTGCGCTCAACCTGCCGTTCGTCGCGTTCGTCCTCGGGCTGGGCATCGTCGTCACCGCACTGCAGGTCAACGGACTCCGGGACGGCATCGCCGCCATCGTCCCCGGCGGGGAGTCCTTCCTGGTCCTGCTGGCCATCGCCGCGATTGCCGCGGTGTTGTCCAACCTGGTCAACAACATCCCGGCCACGCTGGTGTTGCTGCCGTCGGTTGTCGCCG
>JBDSLP010000247.1:0-7827 GCA_039916325.1 Nakamurella sp.
ATCGGTCAAACTTTGATCAACAGCGGCGCTGTACCCCCGGTACGCAGCCACCGCGGCTTCGGCATCCGCGATCTGTGCTTCGGTCAGATCCAGACCGGCCCACGGGACGTCGGCGGACGACGTGACCGACGGCTCGGAGGTGGCCGCGGTCGTTGTGGAGACAGACGCCTCGGTGGAACCCTCTGATGTCGTCGTCTCGGCGGAGGACACCGGCTGGCTGCTCGAGGTGGCATCACCGTCCGTACCACCGCTCTGGGTGACGCTGCTCGAGGTGACACTGCCGCCCCCACCTGTGATCGGATCCAGCGTGGTCCCGCTGATGTCGGCCTGCGAGGTGCAGCCGCCGACGACAAGGGCCATGGTCAGCACGACCGCAGCGACCTGATGTCGCGCCCACCGTCGCTGTCCCATCAGTACCTCCGCTCCTCGTTCGCCGACCCCAGCGCGGTCGGACCACACGATCGGCGTAGCGTACCGGGGATCACGACTGCCGGACAGTCACAATCTGGTCGTTGTGGACACGTCGAGACTTCTGGCGTCGCCCTCCCGGCGGAGGCCGCGACAACGGATTTGGGGGCACTGTGCCTCGTCCCCTATAGTTGAATCGCTCCCAACGGATGGCCGTTGGAGGCGGATTCACTCCAGCCCCCATCGTCTAGTGGCCTAGGACGTCGCCCTTTCACGGCGGTAACACGGGTTCGAATCCCGTTGGGGGTACGCATCGCGACGGTCATGAGCATGGCCTGGAGGCAGTAAAGTGGGACCGGCGTCATCGCATTTCAGCACGACAGCAGAGCACAGTGTGAAGACCACAGCTTCAAGGTCTCAGCGTCAAGGTCTCAGCACCGAGTGAGGCCCCGTAGCGCAGTTGGTTAGCGCGCCGCCCTGTCACGGCGGAGGTCGCGGGTTCAAGTCCCGTCGGGGTCGCCGAACGTGGGCCGGGTTCAGTCACATGAGCTCGGCCCGACGTTTGAGGCCAGGTAGCTCAGTTGGTACGAGCGTCCGCCTGAAAAGTGGAAGGTCCGCGGTTCGACCCCGCGCCTGGCCACCATCAGCCCTTCGCAGCCGCCAGGCCCGCGGAGGGTTGTTTGGTCTCTCGGGGCCTCGTCCCCACCACAGCCTCAGCGCGCCGGACCCACCGAATCCCGGCGCACCAGGGGCATCTCGATCCGGTGCACCGTCGGCGTCCCGGCGGGCGCCAGCAATAGCTCCGTTGCCCGCCGACCCATCTCCCGATGCGGGATCGCCACGCTGGTCAGCCCGGGCCGCATCCACGCCGCGAGGTCCGAGTCGTCGAAGGAGATGAGTGAGACCTGTTCCGGCACTGCCACCCCCACCTCGGTGAGCGCCTGGTGGACCCCGAACGCCACCCGGTCGTTGATACAGATGAACGCGGTCGGCCGGGTGCCGTCGGCCAGTAGTCGGGCGGTCGCCGCGTAGGCGGCCCCCGGCCACCACCTCGTCGGCAGGTCACCGGCGAGCGCCGTGCCGGCCGCCGACAACACCTTCTCGATGCCCCGACGCCGCTCGACACCGGCGACCACATGGTCCGGCGTCTCGCCGACGAGAACGATCCCGTCCCGGTGCCCCGCCTCGAGCAGCGTGGCGGCGGCGAGACGCCCACCGGCCTCTTCGTCAGGTACGACCGCGACGGCCTCGCCGATCGACGGTAGGCAGTTGAGCATCACCACCCGCTGCGCCATCAGCAACGGCGACAACTGCGCCACCCGGGTGAACGACGACGCATACAGGAAACCGCCGACCCCACGGTCCAGCATGCTGCGCACCAACTGCTGCTCGACCTCCTGGTCGCCTCCGCTCTCACCGACGAACAGCAGATGCTCGTGCAACAGGGCGGTGGTCATGCTGCTCCGGATCAGGTGGCCCGCGAACGGCTCAGTAGCCACCACGTCGGAGATGAGCCCGATCGTCTGGGAAAGGTTGGTGCGGAGACTGCGCGCCAGCAGGTTCGGCCGGTAGTCCAGTTCGCGAGCCGCCTGCATCACCCGTTGCTCTGCGTCGCTGGAGATCCGCATGTCCCGGCGACCGGTCAGCACGAACGACGCGGTCGTCCTGGAGACACCCGCGAGGGCGGCGACATCCATCAACCTGGCGCGCGGGCGGGCCACTATCGCCTCCCTCTCGTGGTGGGGCACGACGATCGCGGGTTCCGACCCCAGGTGCGGGTGCAGATACTGTCACTCCCGGCTCACGGTCACAAAGAAGTAACTTCCCGTTGACAGCACCCATCAGCGACAGGCACCCTCAGCTAACCCGCGTCAGCCGGGCAATACTATGTGCCATCTCACATGGGTTGCCTGTTGACGACTTCCTGCCTGTGTGTCCGAATTCCCGGCAAAGTCAATAACGGTGTCATCCGCGTGGCCGCCGTCGTGGCGCCATCCGCGCGGCAGCAGGCCTCCATCCCCTACCGCAGCGTCGAGGAGATTCAGCATGAGAATGCGCACGATCAAGGCAGTGGCGGGAGCGTCCGTCCTGGCGCTGGTCCTGGCCGCCTGTGGCGGCAGCAGCACCGCTTCGAGTTCGACGACCTCCACCGCGTCGACCTCCGCGTCGTCCGCCGGCTCGAACGCCGCGACGTCCGACGCGGCGACGTCCGAAGCCCCGGCGGCCACCGACCCGTCGGCCCCGCCCGCCATCGACGGCAGCGCGGACCTCGTCATCTGGACCGGTCAGCTCGAGTCGTCGGCGATCCAGGCCGCAGCCGACAAGTTCGGCGCCGACAACGGCATCAAGGTCAGCGTCCAGGTTGTCTCCGAAGGTCGGACCGCATTCCTGAACGCTTCCCAGGCGGGCCAGGCCCCCGATCTGATCAACGGCGCCCACGACTGGATCGGCCAGCTGGTCCAGAACGGTGCGATCGACCCCGTCCAGCTCGATGCCGCCACCCAGGCCAAGTTCAACCCGCTCGCCATCGAGGGAGTGACGTTCAACGGCCAGATCTACGGTGTCCCCTACGACCTGGGCAACATTTTCCTGATCCGCAACACCGACCTCGCGCCGGAGGCACCCACGTCCGTCGAGAACATGGTGGCCACGGGTAAGCAGCTGGTCGCCGACGGCAAGGCCACCGAGATCATGGCTCTGCCGGTCGGCCCGAACGGCGATCCGTACCACATGTACCCGTTCTTCACGTCGGGCGGTGGCTACCTGTTCGGCAAGACGGCGAACGGCAACTACGACCCCAAGGATCTCGGCCTGACCAAGCCCGGGGCGACCGACGCGATGGCCAAGATCGGCGCGCTCGGCGCCGAGGGCGCCCTCAAGACCTCCATCGAGGGCGGCAACCTGGTGCCGTTCTTCACCGACAAGAAGACCGCGTTCATGGTCACCGGCCCGTGGAACCTGCCCGATATCGTCAAGTCCGGTGTGCCCTTCAAGATCACCCCGGTCCCGGGCTTCGAGGGTGGCGCCGAGGCCAAGCCCTTCGTCACCGTCGACGCGATGTACATCGCGAGCAAGGGCAAGCACAAGACCGTCGCCGAGGAGTTCGCCCTGAACTACTTCGCCTCCGACACGGTCTCCGAGTCGCTGTACAAGCTGAACCCGCGGCAGCCCGCGTTGACCTCGGTGTACGACAAGTTGGTCGCCGCCGATCCGGTGCTCGCCGATGTGGCCGAAGCCGGCAAGAACGGTGACATCCTGCCGGCCATCCCCGAGATGGCGTCGGTGTGGGATCCGTTCGGCAAGGCGCAGG
Organism: Nakamurella sp.; assembly: GCA_039916325.1. Classification (GTDB taxonomy): domain Bacteria; phylum Actinomycetota; class Actinomycetes; order Mycobacteriales; family Nakamurellaceae; genus Nakamurella. The sequence continues at coordinate 3,719 of JBDSLP010000247.1, forward strand.
CTGCCGTCATCGGAGGTGCCGACCCCGCGTCGACCACCGCCGCCGCGGCCTCCGCCATCCAGGCCGCCATCGGCTAGTGAAGTCGTCGAGCCGGCCGGACGATCTGTCCGGCCGGCTCGCTGAACGTGTGGCGCCCCATTCTTCCCGATCATCGGTCACAGGAGAGCGACGTGGCTCAACAGTCCGCACCGGCAACGGTGGTACCTCCCGGCGGGAGCCCCCCGCCGCCCAAGAAGCAAGGCCTCAGCGTCGCCTCGAAGCGGGGCTCGACCTTGGGGACGATCGTCAAGATCCTGTTGCTCGGTGTGGTCGCCGCGGTTGCAGTGTTCTCGATGCTCCCGCTGATCGAGCGTAAGAACTGGCTCGGTGTGGCCATCGTCGTCCTGACGACCGTGGCGCTGTTCTACATCTACCTGTCGCCGAAGTTGATCCCGGCCAAGTACCTCGTCGTCGGGACGTTGTTCCTGGCGTTGTTCCAGGTGCTGCCGATCGTCTACACGATCACCACGGCCTTCACGAACTTCGGTGACGGCCACCGCGGCGACAAGGAAGGCGCGATCGCCTCCATCCGGTCGAATTCCGTCAAGGAGGTCGAAGGTGGTGCGACGTACGCGCTCTCGATCGCCGTCGAGGGGAACTCGACGACCGGATCCATCGTCTTCCTGCTGGCCGGGCCGGACGGCAACCCGTTCCTGGGGACCGCGGACGGGGTGGCGCCGCTGGACCCGACGACCGTGACCCAGGCGTCCTCCGGCAAGATCACTGCCGCTGAGGGCTACACGGTCCTCAACCTGGGGCAGGCGGCCAACCGGCAGGCCGACATCTCCGCTCTCGTGGTCCCGACCGACAATGGCGCGATCATCGCCAAGGGCGTGAGCAGTGCCTTCGAGGGTGGCGCCACCCGCCGGTACGACGCGGGCTGTGACTGCATCACCGATTCCACCACCGGCCAGGTCTGGACTGCGAAGGCCGACGAGGGGCTGTTCGTCGACGCCGACGGCGCGTTCCTCGCGCAGGGCTGGCAGGTCAACGTCGGGTTCAAGAACTTCGTCAACGTGTTCACCAACCCCTCGATCGCCAAGTACTTCATCCAGGTGGTGATCTGGAACTTCGTATTCGCGATCCTGGTGATGTCCACGACGTTCGCGCTCGGCCTGGCCGTCGCGATGGTGTTGAACAGCGACAAGCTCAGGGGCCGCAAGATCTACCGGTCGATCCTGATCCTGCCGTACGCGATGCCGGGGTTTGCGATGCTGCTGCTCTGGCGGGACATGTTCAACACCGACTACGGACTCATCAACTCGCTCTTCGGGCTCCACGTCGACTGGTTCGGCAATCCGTGGGCGGCCCGGGCGGCCGTGCTCATCGTGCAACTCTGGATGGGCTATCCCTACATGTTCCTGGTGTGCACCGGCGCGCTGCAGGCCATTCCGTCAGACCTGACGGAGGCGGCGGGGGTCGACGGCGCGAAGCCGTTCTATGCGTTCCGCACCATCACGTTCCCGCTGTTGCTGGTGGCGGTGGCGCCGCTGTTGATCGCCACCTTCGCCTTCAACTTCAACAACTTCGGCGCCATCTACCTGGTGAGCGGCGGCGGGCCCTTCCCGGCAGACAATCCCACTGTCGGCGCCACCGATCTGCTCATCAGCTACACCTACCGACTGGCCTTCGGCGGGCAGGGTGCGCAATACGGCCTGGCCGCGGCGATCTCGATCCTGATCTTCATCATCGTGGCCGCCGTGTCGTTCATCGGGTTCAAGCGGACCAAGGCTCTGGAGGAGATCAACTGATGTCCCGGACAACAGGCAGCACCCCGGTCACGGCCACCTCTGCCGCCACCGGTGACGATGGACCTGCCTTCCTGGGTAGCGCACAGGGGAGCTGGTTCAAACGTTCCGGTTGGCGTCACCTGGTCGCGGTCGTCGCCGTCTTCTTCGCGGTGTTCCCGATCCTCTTCCTGGTGTCCGCGGCACTCAACCCGTTGGGCACCTTGGCCGCGTCGACGCTGATCCCGACCGGCGCCAGCTTCAACAACTTCAACCGGCTGTTCAACGAGACCGACTACTGGCGCTGGCTGCTCAACTCGCTGATCATCGGCGTGGTGTCGACGGTGGCGTCGATCTTCGTCTCCGCGTGCGCCGCGTACGCCTTCTCGCGGTTCCGTTTCAAGGGTCGCCGGGCCGGCCTGCTCGCCGTCCTGTTGATCCAGATGTTCCCGGTATTCCTGGCGCTGGTGTCGCTGTACCTGATCTTCGCCACGATCACCGACCTGTGGCCGGCTATCGGGTTCAACACCCCCTGGTCGCTGATCATCCTGGGGCTCGGTGGCGCACTCGGCGGCACCACCTGGCTGATCAAGGGCTTCCTCGACACGATTCCCAAGGATCTGGACGAGTCCGCGACGGTCGACGGTGCCACCCACGCGCAGATCTTCTTCGGGATCATCTTCCCGCTGATCACTCCGATCATCGCGATCACCGGACTGCTCGCCTTCATCGGTTCGATCAGCGAGTTCCTCATCGCCAGCATCTTTCTCACCGAGCCGTCCAAGAAGACGGTCGCCGTCGGCCTCTACGGGATGGTCTCCAACGAGCGCAACGCCAACTTCGGTATGTTCGCCGCCGGCGCGATCATCACCGCCATCCCCATCGTGCTGCTGTTCCAGTACCTGCAGAAGTACATCGTCGGCGGCCTGACCGCCGGTGCGGTGAAGGGATGACGGGCCGCTCGTCACGCTCCGCGGTACCCACCACCATCATCGTCGGGAAGGAACTCTAGATGGCCTCCGTCACCCTGGACCGAATCAACAAGACCTACGAGAACGGTTTCCACGCGGTCCAAGACCTCAGCATCGACATCGCCGACGGCGAGTTCATCGTGTTGGTCGGCCCGTCCGGCTGTGGCAAGTCCACGGCGCTGCGCATGGTGGCCGGCCTCGAGGACATCAGCAGCGGCACGCTCAAGATCGGCGACCGCGTGGTGAACACGTTGTCGCCCAAGGACCGTGACATCGCGATGGTCTTCCAGTCGTATGCGCTCTACCCGCACATGACGGTGGGCGACAACATCTCCTACGGTCTACGCATCCGCAAGATGGAAAAGTCCGAGATCCAGCGCCGCGTTGCGAAGGCCGCCGACATGCTGGAACTGACCCCGCTGCTCGACCGCAAGCCCAAGCAGCTCTCCGGCGGTCAGCGCCAGCGGGTCGCGATGGGCCGGGCCATCGTGCGGGAACCCCAGGTGTTCCTGATGGACGAGCCGCTGTCCAACCTGGACGCCAAGCTTCGCGTCCAGATGCGCGCCGAGATCGGTGAGGTGCAGCAGAATCTCAACGTCACCACGCTGTACGTCACGCACGACCAGGTCGAGGCGATGACGATGGGCGACCGGGTGGTGGTGCTCAAGGCCGGCCTGCTCATGCAGATCGGGGTGCCTCAGTTCTTGTACGACAATCCGGCCAATGTGTTCGTCGCCGGCTTCATCGGCTCGCCGCCGATGAACATGGGCATGGGACGGTTGGGCCGCAACGGTGACGACTACACCGTGCAGCTGGGTGCGTCCACGCTCACCCTGGCGCCGGCGTTGCTCGCAGCAAAACCCGCACTCAAGAACCGGGTCGGTGACGAGGTCATCGTCGGGTTGCGCAGCGAGGACATGGAGGACGCCTCCATGCGTCCCGATGCGACCGAGACCCTCTCCGCCCACGTGACTCTCACCGAAGCGCTGGGCTCCGAGATCGTGGTGCACTTCGAGACCGACATCACCAGGGTCGTCACCGAGGACACCAAGCTGCTGAAGGAGGAGTCCGGCGCGGCCGACGTCGCCGATGTCACGCCCGACGACCGGACCAGTTGGGTGGCGTCCTTCACCCCGCGGTCCAGGGTCCGCCGCCGGGACGACGTCAAGGTCGTGGTCGACACCGAGCGTCTGCACTTCTTCGACGCCACCACCAGTCTGGCGATCAACACCTAGCAGCGGGCTGCGCGGTGTCGACGCCGGGAGAACTGGTGAAAGGAAGGCCGCATGGTGCCCGCCGTCCCCGTCCCCGTCGCCGATGCCGCGGGGGTGCCCCGCAGCGTCCTCGGCGCTCACCACGACGGATCCGCGTT
>JBDSLP010000248.1:0-19436 GCA_039916325.1 Nakamurella sp.
ACCCGTAACGAGCCGGTGGAGACGGCACCCGCCGGTCCCGAGACCCTGGTGGGGGCATGCTCGCTCGATACCGCGCTGTCCGCGCCGGCGGCTCCGGCGAGCTCGGCGCTCGAGGCGGCTCGGGCCCGCCCGGACGCCGATGCGGGGATGTCGACCGTCGAGTACGCCGTCGGGACGGTGGTGGCGGCGGCCTTTGCGGCGGTGCTCTACCGGATCGTGACAGGCGACTCGATCGTGGCCGGTCTGACCAACCTGGTGCAGTCCGCGTTGAACACACGATTCTGATGTCGCGTTCACCAGCGCTGCGGTCACGCCGGGCTCGGGTGTTCCGCGGCGACGACCGGGGTTCGGTGACCGTCGAGACCGCGATGATGATCCCGGTGCTCGTGTTGGTACTCGGCGCGTGCCTGGCCGGGATCGCCTGCGTGGCGCTGCAGGTGCGCTGTATCGACGCCGCCCGGGAAGCGGCCCGGTTGGCCGGCCGTGGCGATCTCGGGGGGGCCCGGGCGGTGGCCGCGCAGCTCGCGGGGGACGCTGAGGTGGACATCTCGGTCGGTGCCAGTCAGGTTCGGGTCATGGTGTCGGCGCAACCGTGGGGTGGGCTGCTGCCGGGCGTGAGGATCAGTGCCCGTTCGGTCGCGGCGGTCGAGGGGGGCGCAGGATGACCGACCCGCCGCCGGGTGTCTCGACGTCCGACGACCGGGGGAGTGCAACGGTGATCGGCGCGGTGATGATCATGGTGCTGCTGGTGATGACGACGCTGGTCATACACCTCGGTGCCGCCGTCGTCGCCCGGCACCGGGCGGCGGCCGCGGCTGATCTGGCGGCCCTGGCCGGTGCGCGCGCCGCCGTGAACGGTGTGGCCGCACCGTGCCGGGATGCGGCCGAGATCGCCGAAGCCGGGGCTGCCCGTCTGGACCGCTGCGAAGTCCGCGGCTGGGAAATCCGGGTGGAGGTCTCTACCTCCGCTGGGATTTTGGGGCAGCGGGCCGCCGCCCGGGCCCGGGCCGGGCCCGACCTCGCCGCGGTCGGCTGACTCATGCGATCGGCTGACACATGCGATCGGCGACGCGTAGCGCGCCCGGCGCGCCGTTGGAGACGGGCAGACTGTCAGCCGAGAGTCTGCTGGGCCAGGTAGACCGCGCCGAAGACCGGCTCGCGGGTGAGCGGCTCGACGCCGGTGATCCCGCGGTCGGCCAGCCCCGAGCGGACGGCGTCCTGAAGGGCCGGCTGGTGGACGATCAGTCCGCCACCCAGCGCGACGGGGCCGGTCAGGCCGAGCTGGGCGGCGACGGCGGCGATCTGCACGATGATCGCCTCGGCGGTGTCAGCGACGATTCTCGTGGCGGCTTGGTCTCCGTGGCGGGCCAGGTCGAAGACGACCGTGGACCGCCCGGCCCACTCGCGTCGATCGGGGTCGGCGTAGAACGCGGCGAGCACCTCGTAGGCGGTGTTCACCCCGCTGGCCCCGGCGATGGCGTCGGACAGCGCATCGGCGGGCAGGCCTCGGTCCGCCCGACCCAGCGCATGCCGGACAGCCTCGCGGGTGACCCAGTAACCGCTGCCCTCGTCACCGAGGAGGTGACCCCACCCGCCGGCCCGGGCAGTCTGGCCGGCCCCGTTGCGACCCCAGGCCACCGAGCCGGTCCCGCAGATGACCGCGATGCCGGTGTCGAACTCCGGGGTCGCCAGGATCAGCCGGGTGTCGTGTGCGATGACGACCTTGGCCCCGGGGGCTCGGCGGCTGATCATGCCGGCCAGCCAGTCCTCCTGGGCGGGTGTGTTGATGCCCGCCGAACCGGCACAGACCACGTCGATACCGTCGTGCCCGAGTGCCTCGAACAGCGCATCCAAGGCGGCATCCGCCTGCGCGTGCGTCACCGACTCGACGTTGGCGCTACCCACGACCTTCTCAGCCAGCACCTCGCCGTCCGACCCCACCCGGACCCCATGGGTCTTCGAGCCACCGATATCGACGCCGACCACCACAGGATTCACCGCAACAGCATACGAACTGTCCCGACCCAGGATCCGGCACCGGGTGCTCCCGGAAAAGCACATCCGTCCGCGGAACCGTCGGGCACCGCGACGCGGTGGCTGCGGCGCCGAGAGGGCGCCGCCGACGGGGAGCGACATGATGCCGCGGTTGACGGCCGCCGGACCTCCGGCTGGTGGGCATTTCCATGTCAGATGCCCGCCGATCCCCCGGGCCCATCGTGCTTCCGCGGAAGCGTCCGGCGATGCCCACCCGACAAGGCCCGTCAGTACCTTCGGGCACCTGCCGAAAATGCACCTGACATCGAGCACGTGCTTCCGCGGAAGCGCCCTCAGTGGCCGCGACGCTATGGCCGGGTCGCCTCGGGGCGACGACAGACGGCGGGTTGGCCACCGGCCGAACCTGCGGCCGGTGGCATTTCCGTGTCGGAACACCGACGATTCGTCCGCGCCCGTCGCGCTTCCGCGGAAGCATTCGGGGACACCGGGCACAACGAACCCGCAGCGAGCCACGTGGGATCACGGCCACCAGCAGCTGCCGCCACGGATCCCAGGCCAGCCCGGCCTAGCCCACCCGCCCCACACCCGCGGCGTGTCAGAAAACATCCCGCGACCGGGCTGCGGGTGACAGTCCGGCGACCCTGACTTCAGTCCACCCCCAGAACGCCCCGCAACTGCCCGCTCATCAACCGGAGCACGACGATCGCAGCGGCCTTGTTCAACGGCTCGTTCCCGTTCCCGCATTTGGGCGACTGCACGCAGGACGGGCAGCCGGCCTGGCAGGCGCAGGACGCGACGGCGTCCCCGACGGCGGTGAGCCAGTCCGCCAGCACGCCGTACCCGCGCTCGGCGAAACCCGCCCCGCCCGGATAGCCGTCGTAGACGATGACCGTCGGCTCCCCGGTGTCGGGGTGCAGATTCGTCGACAACCCGCCAATGTCCCAGCGGTCGCAGCCGGCGAACAGTGGCAGCAGCCCGATGGCGGCATGCTCGGCTGCGTGTAGCGCCCCCGGGATCTGCCCCTCCGTGATCCCCACGGACGCCAGCACCTCGAACGGGATGGTGTACCAGACCGCGCGGGTGTCGAGCGTGTGTTCGGGCATGTCCAGGGGCCGCTGGTCGATGAGCTGGCCGTTGAGTCGCCGCCGGATGTAGCCCACGACCTGCTCGGTGACCCGCACCCGGGAGAAGCCGCAGCGGATCCCCAGCCCCAGGGTCCGCTCGGCTTCGACCTCGACCAGGTCCACCGACGACACCGACCGAGCGGTCGTCGTCCACTCCGGCCGCTCCTGGTGCACCAGGGCCAACTGGTCCTCGAAGTCCAACGCGTCCACCACGTAGGACACCCCGCGGTGCAGGTACACCGCTCCGGGGTACACCGAGCCCGGCGCCCGCCCGAGGTCGACGGTGCCCAGCATGCGGGCGGTATCGTCCTCGACGATGACGATCTGTCCACCGCCCCCGCCACGCAGATCCACTTCGTCGGACGGGTGCAGCAGTCCCGCGAAGTACCAGCCGGTCGGTCGTTCCCGCAGCACCCCGTCGGCGATCAGGTCCGCCACGCACGCCAGCGCCGGGGCCCCGCCGAAAACCTCCAGGTCGGCCTCGGTGAGGTGGTGTTCGGCCGCCGCGCAGGCCAGGTGCGGCCGCAGCAAATACGGGTTGGTCGGGTTGGTGATCGCGGCCTCCACGGCCCGGCCGAACACCGCCTCCGGATGGTGCACCAGATAGGTGTCCAGCGGGTCTTCCCGGGCCACGAACACGACCAGCGCCGGAACGTCGCCCCGCCCGGCCCGGCCGGCCTGCTGCCACATCGACGCCAGCGTGCCCGGGTAGCCGGCCAGGATCGCCGCGTCCAGCCCGGAGATGTCCACCCCGAGTTCCAGCGCGTTCGTCGTCGCGACCCCGAGCAGTCGGCCCGTGTTGAGCGCCGCCTCCAGCTCGCGGCGTTCCTCGGGCAGGTAGCCGCCCCGGTACGCCGCCACCCGGTTGACCAGCTCCGGCGCTATCTCGGACAGCCGACGCTGCGCGGACAACGCTGTCTGCTCGGCGCCGTGCCGGGACCGGACGAACGCCAGCACCCGCGCCCCACCGGCGACCAGGTCGGCGAGCAGCCGCGCGGCCTCGGCGGGCGCGGACCGTCGGACCGGCGCCCCCTGCTGGCCGGTGACGTCGGGGACCACGCCCGGTTCCCACAGCAGGAACTCCGCACCCGGCCGCGGCGCCCCGTCCGCCGACACCGCCACCACCTGGCGCCCGATCAACCGTCCCGCCGAGATCGCCGGGTCGCTGACCGTCGCCGATGCCAGCACCACCGTCGGGTGCGCTCCGTACCGCTCGGCGATCCGCAGCAACCGCCGCAACACCAGGGCGATGTGCGATCCGAACACCCCACGGTAGGCGTGGCACTCGTCGATGACGACGTACTTCAGTCGCCGCAGGAAGCGGATCCAGCGAGCGTGCTGGGGGAGTATCCCGCGGTGGATCATGTCCGGGTTGGTGAGCACCCAGCGGCTGTGTGCCCGGACCCAGTCGCGCACGTCGACCGGTGTGTCGCCGTCGAACAGCGATGGATGGACGCCGGCGATCCCGAGGCCGTGCAGTGAGCTCAGCTGGTCGGCGGCCAGCGCCTTCGTGGGGGCGATGTAGAGGACGGTGGCCCGCGGATCGGTGACCAGATCGGTCAGCGCGGGCAGCTGGTAGGCCATCGACTTGCCGGAAGCGGTCCCGGTCGCGAGCACCACGTGCTGACCGGCGAAGGCCAGCTCGGCCGCCTCGACCTGGTGTGCGTACGGCTCCCGCACCCCCCGCCCCCGGAACGCCTCGACGACGGTCGGGTCGGCCCACGCGGGCCACGGACTGTACGACGCCGCCCGAGCGGGCAGGACTTCCAGGTGGGTGACGGGGACCGCGTTGTCGTCTCCAGGAACGGCCGACCGGCTCCGGTCGGCGACGGCCACGACACCCTGGGATGACGGTCGCGCAGACGCGCCGCGAACATTCGGCGACATCCCCGGCTCCACGGCTACCGACCCGGCGGCCGGCGCCCCGGCCGTCACCGGCAGCACCAGCTCGAGGAGCCGGGACCGGGGCGGCTCCCGGGTCGATCCGTGCGGGGAATGGCTCACGCGTTCATCATGCCGATCGGCACCGACAGTCCCCGAGCGGCCGAGTCGGGACAGGGGCCGGGTTGCGGGGGTGTTCGTGTGTCACCGTGAGCTGCTTTACAGTGTCCCTACGTGCGCTCCCTTGTGGGGCGCACGCGATCGTGTCGACCAACGCCGGTCGGGCCCTGAACCGGCGCAGTATGCAGGGAACCGGAGCCGAATTGACACACCTTCTCGCCGCCGACGTCGTGACCGTGGACGGCGGTGACAAGGCCATCGTCGTCGCGGTCGCCGTCATCGCCCTGGTCGCGCTGGTGATCGCCTTCGTCCTACGGGCCGGCGTGCTCGCCGCGGACAAAGGCAGCCCACGTATGCAGGAGATCTCCGAAGCGGTGCAGGAAGGTGCGGCCGCCTATCTGGGTCGCCAGTTCCGTACCCTGGCCGTCTTCGTCGTCCTGGTGTTCGGCCTGCTCTTCGTCCTTCCCGGCGACGCTTCCGAGCGGATCGGCCGGTCGCTGTTCTTCCTGGTCGGCGCCTTGTTCTCGGGCACGATCGGCTACGTCGGCATGTGGCTGTCGACCCGGGCCAACGCCCGCGTCGCCCACGCTGCCAACACCACCGGCCGCAACGAAGCCATGCGGATCGCGTTCCGCACCGGCGGCACCGTCGGCCTGGCCACCACCGGTCTCGGCCTGCTCGGTGCGTCCGTCGTCGTGCTGATCTACCTGGGCGACGCCCCCAAGATCCTTGAGGGCTTCGGTTTCGGCGCCGCCATGCTCGCCATGTTCATGCGTGTCGGCGGCGGCATCTTCACCAAGGCAGCCGACGTCGGCGCCGACCTGGTCGGCAAGGTCGAGCAGGGTATCCCCGAGGACGACCCGCGCAACGCCGCCACCATCGCCGACAACGTGGGTGACAACGTCGGCGACTGCGCCGGCATGGCCGCCGACCTGTTCGAGTCCTACGCCGTCACCCTGGTCGCGTCGCTCATCCTGGGTTCGGCCGCCTTCGGCACCAAGGGCCTGATCTTTCCGCTCATCGTGCCGGCCATCGGAGTGCTGACCGCGATCATTGGCGTGTACATCACCAAGGCCAAGACCGGCGAGGCCGGCCTGACGACGATCAACCGCTCCTTCTACATCTCCGCCGGTATCTCCGCGGTGCTGTGCGCGATCGCGGCTTTCGTCTACCTGCCGGGAACATTCGGCGAGCTCGGCATCGCCGCCGTCGCCGGGGCCACCGGCAGCCCCGCGGTCATCGCGCTGATCGCGGTGCTCATCGGCATCGTGCTGGCTGCGGTCATCCTCTGGCTGACCGGCTACTTCACCGACACCAACTTCAAGCCGACCAAGGGCGTCGGCAAGAGCTCGATCACCGGTGCGGCGACCGTCATCCTGGCCGGCATCTCGGTCGGGTTCGAGTCCGCCGTGTACACCGCGCTGGTGATCGGCGCGGCCGTGTTCGGCGCGTTCTCCCTCGCCGCGGCCACCCCGCTGGTCGGGCTGTTCGCGATCGCGCTGGCCGGGTGCGGGTTGCTCACCACCGTCGGGGTCATCGTCGCGATGGACACCTTCGGCCCGGTCTCGGACAACGCCCAGGGCGTCGCCGAGATGAGCGGTGAGGTCAGTGAAGAGGGCGCCAAGATCCTCACCGAGCTCGACGCCGTGGGCAACACCACCAAGGCGATCACCAAGGGCATCGCCATCGCCACCGCGGTGCTCGCCGCCACCGCGCTCTTCGGGTCCTACTCGGACGCGATCGGCAACGCTCTGATCGAAGCCGGTGGCGCCGCGACGGCGGCGGCCGGTGGGCTGAGCTCGTTCGCCACCGCGATCGTCTCGCCGACCGTGCTGGTCGGTGCCCTGATCGGTGCGGCGGTGGTCTTCATGTTCTCGGGCCTGGCGATCAACGCGGTGTCCCGGGCCGCCGGCGCGGTCGTCATGGAGGTCCGTCGTCAGTTCCGCGACATCCCCGGGATCATGGAGGGGACCACCCGTCCGGAGTACGGCAAGGTCGTCGACATCGTCACCCGCGACTCGCTGCGCGAGCTGACCACACCGGGTCTGCTGGCCGTGCTCGCCCCGATCGCCGTCGGTTTCGGCCTCGGCGTCGGTCCGCTGGCCGGCTTCCTCGGTGGTGCGATCGTCACCGGCACCCTGATGGCGGTTTTCCTCTCGAACTCCGGCGGAGCGTGGGACAACGCCAAGAAGCTCGTCGAGGACGGCAACCACGGCGGCAAGGGCTCACCCGCCCACGAGGCGACCATCATCGGCGACACCGTCGGGGACCCGTTCAAGGACACCGCCGGACCGGCGATGAACCCGCTGATCAAGGTGATGAACCTGGTCTCGGTCCTCATCGCGCCGGCCGTGGTGGCGCTGTCGGTGGGCGACACTGCCAACACGTTCCTGCGGATCCTGATCGCCGTCCTGGTGACCGCGATCGTCGTCGGCGCGGTCGTGATCTCCAAGCGTCGGGCCTCGGTCCTGGACGCCTGATCGGGTCCGGAGATCGGCCGAAACAGTCCGTCGGACACAGCCATTCGACGGGTCTCGGACGGGTAAAGGTTTGCGGGAACCGGTTTCTGTGCCGCCCCTCCGTGTGATTCGATGATTCGACCCGAGCTCACAGAGCCCTCGAATTCAGCGGCGGCCTCGGATCGGCGCCACGAAAGGGGGAACATGGGATGCAGAACCGCCTGCTGATCGGCGCCGCGGTGGCTGCTTCGCTGGTGCTCACCGCCTGTGGCGGCGCCGCCAGCGGCACTGGCACCACCTCGCCGGCCGAGACCAGCGGGAGGACCGACAGCTCGGGCGTGCACACGGCGAACAGCTCCTCCAGTGACACCGGCCCGAGGGTCGAGCCGGCCGTCCTGGATGAGCAGACCGCCAGCTGGTTCCGCACGTTCTGCGGCAGCATCACCGACATCGGTGCGTCGGCGACGGCGGTCACCGCCGGTGTGCAGTCCGCCGACTCGACCAAGACCCCGGCGGAGCTGCAGGCGGCGTTCGGTGGCGCGGTCTCCGACTTCGGTACCCGCTTCAGAGCCGCGGCGGGAATGATCGGTGCCGCCCCCGCGCCGACCATCGATGGTGGTGCCGATCTGGCCAACGGCACGATCAGCGCCTTCAGCGGGGTCGGCGACACCATGACCGCCGCCGCCGACACGTTCAAGGCCACCCCGGTCACCGACGCGGCGTCGTTCACCGCAGCCGCGGCCGCCCTGCAGACCGACGTGCAGGCCGGCTTGGTGAGCATCCAGGAGGCTCTGAAACCGCTTCAGACGGTCCTCACACCCGAGATCCAGGCGGCGGTCACCGAGATCCCCGGCTGCAAGGGCCTCACCGGCCCCTGACCCCCGCCCCCTCACCGCAGTCGCACTTGCCAACCCGGTCCACGTCACCCCTGACGACACCGAAGAAAAGGAAGCCCCATGATGAAGAAGCATCTCCTGCTCGGCGGCGTGCTCGCCGCCTCCCTCGGGCTGACCGCCTGTAGCGGCGACACCGGCGGCATCGCCTCATCGTCGAGCACCACCACGTCGTCCAGCTCCACCGCCGAGACCACTGAGAGCTCCGCCATGGACACCTCAGCTATGGACACCTCGGCGATGGACACCTCAGCTATGGACACCTCCGCCATGGACACCTCGGCGATGGAGACCACAGTCAGTTCGGCGGACGCGGGCAGCTCCGCCGGCGTGCCGGTCACGCTGGACGATCAGTCCGTCGCCTGGTTCACCACGTTCTGCAAGTCGACGACCAGCATCCAGGATGCGTCCTCGGCCATGGGCGGGCTGCAGCCGGATCTGACGAAGCCGCCCGCCGAGACGCAGGCCTCGCTGGCTGCCGGGGTCAAGGCCTTCGGGAACACGTTCAAGACCGCCGCCAGCGACATCGCCGCCGCCACGCCGGCGACCATCCCCGGTGGGGATCAGCTGGCGACCGGCGCGACCACGGCCTACAACACGGTCGGGGACAGTCTGATCGCCGCCGCCGACAAGTTCGCCGCCACCTCGGTGACCGATCTCCCCTCACTGCAGGCGGCCGCCACGACCCTCGGCACCGAGATCCAGGGCTCCGTCACCGGCATCCAGCAGAGCATGGGCGCGCTGGACTCCGTGCTCACGCCGGAGCTGGGCGCGGCCGTGAAGCAGATCCCGGGATGCGAGCAGGTCGCCGGCCCCTGATCCCGGCGGCCGGCCGCTGAGCGGCCGGCACCATCGGAGAACCGGTGTCGGCCGGGTCGGCTCTTCCCCAGCGGAAGGGCCGACCCGGCCGTTCCCGTTTGCGGGCCGACGCCCCGGGCGCGTGGCGGGCCGGTCCGGTTCCGCCGGGATAGCGTGACCGGTCGTGGCTCAGCTCTCCTTCTTCTCCGCGGACTACCAACCGCCCGTGGTCGCCGACCTGGGCGGGTTGCTCGCCGCCCACGGCCAGATCACCACCGGGCCGGCGGGTGCGCGGTTGTCGATCCTGCTCGACGACGCCGCCCGGGCCGCCGCCATCGTTGCCGAATGCGTCCGCCGAGACGTCGCCGCCGAGGTCGTGACGGTCGAGGGCCCCGGTCCCCAGCTGCTGGTGCGGACGAGTCGTTGCGCCGCCCTGCTGCCGCTGGCGACGTCCTGGACGCGGGGAGCGGTGAAGAGCGTGCCCCGCGGGCTCGTGATCGCGGCCGGCTTCGCGCGGCTCTGGGTGATCGGGGCCGGCCGTCGCGACGACACCGGCTACCTGCTGGGGCTCGACCCCCACGCCCCCGACTCCATCGACGATCTGATCGCCGCCGGCTCCCGCGCGGGCGTCGCCGGTTCCTACGTCGGGATGCGGGCCGGTGGGCCGGCCATCCGGATCGTCGGACACCGCCGGCTGGCCCGGCTCGCCGACACGGTGGGGTCCCTGCCGATCGACCTGCCGGCCGACTGCCGACCCCCGGACGAACACCGGGCCGTGCACGACGACAGTCCGCCGAGAGCGCCTCGGCGGCCGTCGGTGCACCCCGCCCAGCCCGAGTTGAGCTGACCGCGACGCCACCCGGTCGGGTGGCGAGAGGCCGCGCCGCGACGACTGGCCAGGTCAACGGATGCGACGAATGCCGTCGAGTCGTGGCATCCTGCACTCAGTGGGCCGCCGGCCAGGAACGACAGCGGGATCCGCGCCGCTCCCACCGGGTCTGTAGGTCCGAGAAGTGGTGGGGACGACCGCCCGCGAACACCCCTGCAGTCGTCGACAGAAGGAGAACCTGACCGCTCATGGCTGTGCGTAGATCCACGAAGAGCGCCGGGACCGACGGCGTCCGGCTGGTGATCGTCGAGTCGCCCTCCAAGGCGCAGACCATCGGCGGCTACCTCGGCGACGGTTACATCGTGGAGTCCTCGATCGGTCACATCCGTGACCTGCCGCGGGGTGCCGCGGATGTGCCGGCCAAGTACAAGGGCGAGCCGTGGGCGCGACTGGGCGTCGACGTCGATCACGACTTCGAGCCGCTCTACGTCGTCAGCCCGGAGAAGCGGGCGCAGGTCGCCAAGCTCAAGGCCGCACTGGCCGGCGCCTCCGAACTGCTGCTGGCCACCGACGAGGACCGCGAGGGCGAGGCCATCGCCTGGCACCTGCTCCAAACGCTGAACCCCAAGGTCCCGGTCTCCCGGATGGTCTTCCACGAGATCACCCCGGCCGCGATCCGGGAGGCGGCGGCCAACCCTCGGCAGATCGACGACAACCTCGTCGACGCCCAGGAGACCCGCCGCATCCTCGACCGGCTGTACGGCTACGAGGTCTCTCCGGTGCTGTGGAAGAAGGTGATGCCGAAGCTTTCCGCCGGTCGCGTGCAGTCGGTCGCCACCCGCATCGTCGTGCAACGGGAACGGGCCCGGATGGCCTTCGTCTCCGGCAGCTACTGGGGCATCGACGCCGTGATGGCCAACGCCGACGGCGCCACCTTCACCGCGACGCTGCAGCAGATCGATGGCCGCAGGTTGGCCACCGGACGTGATTTCGACGAGTCCACCGGACAGCTCAAGGCCGGCTCGGCCGCGCTGCAGTTGGACGAGGAGACCGCCAACGACCTGGCCCGCACCCTGGACGGCAAGGGGGCCGTGGTCACCTCCGTCGAGGAGAAGCCCTACACCCGCAAGCCCTACGCGCCGTTCATGACCTCGACGCTGCAGCAGGAGGCCGGCCGCAAGCTCGGCATGTCGTCGGAGCGCACGATGCGTACCGCACAGCGGCTGTACGAATCCGGCTACATCACCCACATGCGGACCGATTCGACGACGCTGTCGCAGACCGCGCTGAACGCCGCCCGCAGCCAGGCCCGCGAGCTCTACGGGCCGGAGTACGTCCCGGACGCGCCGCGTCAGTACACCCGCAAGGTCAAGAACGCCCAGGAGGCGCACGAGGCCATCCGGCCGGCGGGGGAGAACTTCCGTACTCCCGGCCAGGTCGGCAATGCGCTGGGCAGCGACGAGTTCCGGCTGTACGAACTGATCTGGCAGCGCACCATCGCCTCCCAGATGGTCGACGCCCGGGGGCTGACGCTGACGGTGAAGATGGCCGCCTCCGGCGACTCGGCGGCGGGCCGTGAATGCCTTTTCGGCTCGTCCGGTCGCACCCTGACCTTCCCCGGCTTCCTTCGTGCCTACGTGGAGACCGTCGACGCCGAGGCCGGTGGCGAAGCCGACGACGCCGAGCGCAAGCTGCCGAACCTGCGCGAACGCGAAGAGTTGGGCATCCGAAGCCTCACCCCGGGCGGTCACGTCACCAGTCCGCCCGCCCGCTACACCGAGCCGTCGCTGATCAAGGCGCTGGAAGATCTCGGCATCGGCCGGCCGTCCACCTACACCTCGATCATCCGCACCATCACCGAGCGTGGGTACGTCTGGCGCAAGGGTCAGGCCCTGGTGCCGTCGTGGGTGGCGTTCGCGGTGATCGGGCTGCTGGAGCAGCACTTCGCCCGGCTGGTCGACTTCGACTTCACCGCCGCGATGGAGGACGAGCTGGACGGCATCGCCGACGGTCGCGTCCAGCGCACCGACTGGCTGAAGGCGTTCTACTTCGGCGACGTCGATGCCGCCGAGGGCTCCGTCGGCCGGGCCGGTGGGCTGAAGAAGCTCGTCGGCGCGAACCTCGAGGAGATCGACGCCCGCGAGGTCAATTCGCTGCCGATCGCCAAGTCCGCCGACGGCCGGCAGATTTTCGTCCGGGTCGGTCGCTACGGGCCCTACCTGGAGCGGGTCTCGCCTGACGGCGAGGGCACCGAGCGGGCCAACCTCCCCGAGGAGCTGGCCCCCGACGAGGTCACCGCCGCCTCGGTCGAGGAGCTCTTCGCCAAGTCCGAAGTCAGTGACCGGGTGCTCGGCGACGCCCCCGACACCGGCTACCCGGTGGTGGTCAAGGACGGCCGTTATGGCCCCTACGTCACCGAGGTGCTGCCGGAGGACGCGCCCACCAAGGGCAAGGCGGCGGTCAAGGCGCGGACCGCGTCACTGTTCAAGACGATGACCGTCGAAACGGTCAGCTACGAGGACGCGCTGCGGTTGTTGACACTGCCGCGCGTCGTCGGCGCGGATCCAGAGACCGGCGTCGAGATCACCGCGCAGAACGGCCGCTACGGCCCGTACCTCAAGAAGGGCACCGACTCCCGGTCGTTGGCCGGCGAGGAGGAGCTCTTCACGGTGACGTTGGACCAGGCGCAGGCGATCTACGCGTTGCCCAAGCAGCGCGGCCGCTCGGCCACTGCCGCCCCGCCGCTGCGCGAGGTCGGTGAGGACCCGGAGACCAAGAAGCCGATGGTGATCAAGGAGGGCCGCTTCGGCCCGTACGTCACCGACGGCGAGACCAACGCGTCGCTGCGCAAGGGCGACGAGGTCGAGACGCTGACCGTCGATCGGGCCGGTGAACTGCTCGCCGAGCGTCGGGCTCGCGGTCCGGCGCCGAAGAAGGCTCCGACCCGTAAGCCGGCGGCGACCAAGACACCCAAGGCCCCCAAGGCGACCACGGCGAAAACGGTGAAGGCCGGTACCTCGGCGGCAGCCAAGACGGCCGGCAAGCCGGCCGCGGCGAAGACTGCCAGTAGGACCGCGACCCGGTAGGCGACGACGTCGCGCCGCCGTCCCTTCCTGAGCGCGGCCGGGCGGTCAGCGCCTACGCTCGGGCATGACCTCGCAACGGTTCACCGACGCGCTGAGCGGTGCCGACGGCACCCAGGCTCTCCGGGTGCGCTACGACGTACCGCCGATCTACCCCGACGCGACGGTGCCGGTCGCCGTCGTCCGCCCGGTGACCGTGCCGTTGGTGGTGGTCCGGGTCCCGGAAATCGACCCTCGACTGGCTGCGGAGCTCGCTGCGGTCGACCCGCGCCGCGCCGCGCCGCCGATGGCCCGCGCCGTCCGGGCGCCGGCCGCCCCACGCGCGGCCCGCCCACCCGCGGCTCCACCACCCAGCCGGGCGCAGGCGGCCCGGGCCGGCTACTACCAAGGGCCGGTCCCGAACGCGGTCGCCCCAGCCGCGCCCTCCCCACATCGGAGCTTCCCCGCACTGCCCGCCCGGCCGACTGCGTCGATGAGCGCGGCGGACCGGTTCAAGGCTCAGCTGGGTCAGTTCGGCACCGGCAACACGCGCTCGCAAGCGGCGATGCCGTCGTCCCCACAGGCCGGTCGGCGTTCGTTCGAGCCCCTGTCGGTCGTGCAGGCCGGTCGGCGTTCGTTCGAGCCCGTGTCCGTCGTGCAGGCCGGTCGCCGGTCGTCGGTGCCGGCGGCCGCGTCCGCAGCGTCGGCGTTCCAGCCGCCGCCGCCGCCGCAGCAGCAGCGGCAGCGGCAGCGGTCCGAGCGGCGCAGGAGTGGCCGTGGCGGCCAGGGTGTGCTGGTCGTGATCATCCTGTTCTTCCTCGTCAGTGGGGTCGGAGCCAAGATCATCGACGCCGTCCTGTCGCTGATCCAACGCTGACCACGGTCAGGTCACTGTCGGGCCCCGCCGGTAGGGTCGCGAACGTGACCACCGCCCGCACCCGTGACGTGTTCGCCGACCTCGTCGGTCAAGACGACGTCATCGAGACGTTGCGCCTCGCGGTGGATGCCTCGCACGGTGATTCCGGGGTGCCGGTGTCGGCGATGACCCACGCCTGGCTGTTCACCGGGCCTCCGGGCTCCGGCCGGTCGAACGCGGCCCGGGCCTTTGCCGCCGCGCTGGAATGCCCCGACCGCGGCTGCGGTCACTGCGTGCACTGCCGCACCGTCCTGCACGGCACCCACGGCGACGTCCGCTCCTTCAACCCCGAGGGGCTGTCTATCAAGGTCGACGAGATGCGGGCGGTGGTCCAGGCCGCTGCCCGCCGTCCGACGACCGGACGCTGGCAGATCGTGCTCATCGAGGACGCCGATCGGCTCACCGAGGGTGCGGGGAATGCGCTGCTCAAGGCGGTCGAGGAGCCCTCGAAGCGGACGGTGTTCCTGCTCTGTGCGCCGTCCACCCATCCCGACGACGTTTCGGTGACCATCCGTTCCCGGTGCCGGGTGATCAGCCTGGGCAGCCCCGGGGTGGACGCGATCGCGCAGGTGCTGCGGACCCGGGACGGCATCGACGCGGAGCGGGCCGCGTGGGCGGCATCGGTCTGCGGCGGGCACGTCGGCCGGGCTCGGCGACTCGCTACCGACCCGGACTCGGCTGCGGTCCGCACCGCCATCCTGGAGATCCCGGGCCGTTTGCAGGGCTTGGGCGACGTTTACGATGCGGCGTTCACGATCCTGGACCGGGCCAAGCAGGAGTCCAGGACGATGAGCGAACGCCGGGACGCCGTCGAGCTCGACGAACTCAAGCTGGCGCTGGGGGCCGGCGGCACCGGCAAGGGTGCGGTCGGTGCAGCCCGCGGCACCATCGGGGTCGTCCGGGAGCTGGAGAAGCGGCAGAAGTCACGGGCCACCCGGACCGAACGGGACGTGCTGGACCGCGCACTGATCGACCTGTCGGGCTACTACCGGGACGTCATCACGCTGGCGCTCGGGGCGTCCGCTGCGCTGCTGAATCCCGATCTGCGGGCCGATCTGGACCACGCGGTGCAGCGCCTCGGGGCCGGCGGAGCCCTCCGGCGCCTCGACGCGATCCTGGCCTGTCGGGAGGCGATCGAAGCGAACGTGAAACCGCAGATTGCCATCGAGGCCCTGATGATGCGGCTGCTCACCGGCTGAGATCGCCGCCGTGCGCACCCGCCGCGTACGGTGCTCCCATGGGAATGCTGTGTGCGGTGGTGTTCACCAAGAACGGGCAGCTGTTCTACGCGAACCCCGGTGAACTGGAGCTCGAGGTCGGCGACCAGGTGCTCTACCCGACGGAGAACGGCGCGGTGGCGGCGACGGTGTTGTGGCCGCCGGAGTATTCGGCCGAGGACACCGACGGTTTCCCGCTGCTGAGCGGCCGGGCCAGTGCCGCCGACGAGCAGGTCAACGAGGAGATGCGCAAGGCCAAGGCGCGGGCACTGGTCGCGACGCGTCGGCTGGTCCGCACCCACGGCCTGCCGATGAAGATCCTGGCCGCGGATCCACAGGCGACCAAGACCGTCGTCTACTACTCCTCGCCGGACACCGTCGACTTCCGCTCGCTGCTGCGCGATCTGTCGTCCACGTTGAAGGTCCGCGTCGAACTCCGTCAGGTGACCGACCGGGACGCGGTCCGGATCACCGGCGCGATCGGTTCGTGCGGACGTGACACCTGCTGCTCGACGTTCCTGCGCGACTACGAGCCGGTCACGCTGGCGATGGCGCGCGACCAGGACCTGCCGCCGAACCCGATGCGCATCTCCGGCGCCTGTGGCCGCTTGATGTGCTGCCTGAAGTATGAGCACCCGATGTACGCCGAGTTCAAGGCCACCGCACCCGCCGTGGGGGAGCCGGTCGACTCCCCGGTCGGGCCGGGCGTCGTCGTCGGGCACAACATCCTCGACGATTCTGTCGTCCTCAAGCTCGCCGCCGACGGCAGCACCGAGGTCTGCAAGAAGGCGTCCGTGTGCAGCGCCCGGAAGGCCTACGACTCCCGGCCCCGTTGAAGGTCACCGGCCCGCTGGGCGCCACAGGCCCCGGGAACGCAACCGGCCCCGGGAACGCAACGAGCCCGGCGGATGTCCACCGGGCCTCGCGTTGCCGAGCCGCCTCGGGGAATCGAACCCCGGACCTTCTCATTACGAGTGAGACGCTCTACCGACTGAGCTAAGGCGGCAACGGGGAGTGACTCTACCGGCTCCCGGGACCGGCTGACGAACGCGTCGTCGGGTCACGGGCAGGGGACGTCCAGCGTGCCGAGGTTGACGGAGATCTTGTCGAAGATGCGGCTGAGGTCGGCGAGGTCGGTGTCGTCGAGTCCGTCGAACATCGTCCGGCGGACGGTGTCGGCGTGCCCGGGTGCGAGTTCTCGGACCCGGGTCCATCCGGTGTCGGTGAGGACCGCGACCTGACCGCGACCGTCGTCGGCGCTCTTCTCCCGACGGACCCAGCCCTGCTCCTGAAGGCGGGAGACCGCGTGCGAGGTCCGGGACTGGGACGCCTCCAGGACCACGGCGAGCTGGTTCATCCGCAGCGACCGGCCCGGCGCCTCGGACAGCATGGCCAGGATCAGGTAGTAGGCCATCGGCATCCCGGACTGCTGCTGCATGTCGCGCTCGATGCGTTCCTGCAGTCGGCGGTCCAGGTTCAGGTACTGCCGCCAGGCGTGCTGCTGGGCGGCGGTGAGCCAGGGCTGATCGGACATGAGCGGCACCCTACAAGACGCAGGTACTTGAATGTTCATGTATGTGAGCCCAGGGTCGGTTCATGTCCCCTACCTGAATGCCGGCGCTGTATCTCTCCCACGGCGCCCCGCCGCCGGCGGACGACGAGCTCCGGACCGGAGAGCTCGCGCCTGGAGTGCCGACCTGTGAGTGCCGACCAGTGGATCGACGCGAAGACCGCGATCGACGGCTTCTGGGTGGGGGATGTCGAAGCGCTCGTTCCCGTTCGGCTGAGCGGGCCTTTCCTACCCGACTCGGCGAGAATTCCGGCCGACGGAGTACCGCAGCCGGACGTCCGGCCCGATCCGGATGACGTCACGCAGTTCCAGCGGGTGCGCGTCGGCAAGGGTGGTCGCGGCCCCGCCGTCGACGGCCGAGCGGCCGGCCCCCAACACGGTCGGGGCCAGGTAGGCGAGCACCTCGTCGACGAGGCCGGCGTCGAACATCGCCGCCGCCAACCGCGGTCCGCCTTCCAGCAGGACATGCCGGCGACCGCGATCCCACAGCATGGCAAGAAGTGACCGCAGGTCCAGCCGGTCCCCGCCACCGACCTCGGCCGCGGTGGCGATCCAGGTCGCGGCGTCGCCGTTGCGGACCTTCGCGTCCGGCGGGGTGCGGTTACGGCTGTCGGCAACGACCCGCAATGGTTGCCGGGCCATCGGTCGGCCGTCGGCGTCCCGGACGGTGAGGAGCGGGTCGTCGGCCAGTACCGTCCCGGAGCCGACGAGCATGGTGTCGACATGACGGCGCAGGCGGTGTACATCGGCCCGCGACTCCGGCGACGTGATCCATCGGCTGGTGCCGTCGGGGGCGGCGACCCGGCCGTCGACGGTCATCCCGGTCTTGAACGTGACGAACGGGCGCTGGGCGCGGACCCCGGTCAGCCAGACCCGGTTGACGTCGGCCGCCTCGTCGGCGAGCACGCCACTGACCACCTCGATGCCGGCTCGACGCATCGTCGCGGCGCCGCCGGCGGCCGTCTCCGACGGGTCGGGGTTGGCGATCACCACCCGAGCCACGCCCGCGGCGATCAGCGCCTGCGCGCAGGGTCCGGTCCGCCCGGTGTGATTGCACGGCTCCAACGTGACGACCGCGGTGGCCCCGCGGGCCGCCGGACCTGCCGCGCGGAGTGCGTTGACCTCGGCGTGCGCCTCGCCGTAACGCTCGTGCCAGCCTTCACCGACCGTCCGACCGTCGGGGGAGAGCAGCACACAACCGACCACCGGGTTCGGCAGGACATCGCCGGCGCCGCGGGTGGCGAGCTCGAGCGCCCGGCGCATGGCCGTGATCTCCGATGCGGTCATCGGGTTCCCCTCGGCTCCTGGCCCGCCGAGCCCGTGAGCGCCCTCCGCAGGTCGTCGACGATGACCTGCCGCGCCGCCGCGCCCTCCGGGGTGGGCGTCAGCGGGTAGACGTGCACGAGTCCGTGGCCTTCGTGCCAACCGAGAGTCACGCCGGCGGCGACCGCCTTGTGGCGCATGAGGTGGGTATCCGGGTTCAGGATGTCGCGAGTACCGGTGAACACGGTGATCGGTCCGAGCCCGGCGAAGTCGCCGGCCAGCGGACTCACCCGCGGATCGTCCACCAAGAGGTCGCCGCGCCAATGCGCGATGAGCACCTCGGTGCCGTGCCGGCCCAACCACGGGTCGCACGGGAGCACACGGTCGATGTCGGGGTTGCGCATCGACAGGTCAAGAGCCGGTGAGATCAACACCGTACGGGGGAGGGCGGTGCGGTCGCGGTCGCGCAACGACATGGCCGCCGAAAGCGCGATCTGCCCGCCCGCGGAGTCGCCGGCCACGCACGTCGCCCCGTGGTCGCGACGGGCACCGCGCACCAGGTCGGCTACCCCCTCGACCACGTGGGCGGAGGTGCCGAACGGGACCAGCGGATAGATCGGCAGCAGCACGGTGGCGCCGACCTCGGCGGCGATCTGGGCCGCGAGGTGCCAATGCTGCGACGCGATCTCGTGCACCCAGCCACCGCCGTGGACATACACGACCGCACCGCGGGCGCAGCCGCTTCGGGGGCTGAGGGCGTACACCGGCCAGCCGGAGCGGTGGTCGACCGTGACCGTCACGTCCGATCTCACCCGGCACGGTGGCCCGTAAGGCTTCGGCCGCAGGGCTCGGTCGGCGACCCGCCGGCGCGCATTGTCAGCGAGTAGGAAGGTCCGGTTCGCCCGCGCCAGCCGCAGGTAAACCGGCAGTAGTCGGCTGGCCACACTCGGCACGACAGCTCCCCTGGGACTAGCGGTGGGCCCCCCGGGGCTCGAACCCGGAACCTGCGGATTAAAAGTCCGTAGCTCTAACCGATTGAGCTAGAGGCCCTCATGCGCATCGACCGGTCCGGTCGCGCGTCGTCCTGCAGCCTACCGGGGCGCGCCCGGTGGCCCGGCATCGGTGATCCGCAGCACCTTGCCGGAAAGAACTTGCAGTACTCAACTAATCGGTGCATGCTTGCAAAAGTCAACTAGTTGTGTAGCGCACGCAAATTACTTGCGCTTTACCGTCCAGCTTTCAACCGACCGCCGAGGAGGTGCAATGACGATCACCGAGACGCCCGGTACCACGGGCGATCCCGCAACCG
>JBDSLP010000249.1:0-3064 GCA_039916325.1 Nakamurella sp.
AGTTGCATCGCAACTGCAGCTATGCGTCCTGGACCGGGGCCGCCGCGGCAGTGTGTCACGGGTGGGCCGAGAGCTTCGCCGATGCCGTCGAGTTCAACTCCTGGCGGCAGGGCTATCGGCCGCCACCCCTGAGGGAGTCGTGGGTGCGGTGGTGGGGCTGCGTGGCGCTCTTCGGGCTTCTGCTCGGCAGCCGGCTGGCCATGGACCGTCTCGACACCCAGCCCGACCCGCTCCCCGAAGGACGGCATGACCCCCACCGCCCGCCGACTCGCCGACGACCTCGATCTGGCGCCGCTGCCCGGTGAGGGTGGGTGGTTCCGGGAGGCGCTGCAGGGCCGCTAGCGGTCGACCATCCTGTTCCTGGTCGAATCCGGTAGTTGATCAGGGCTCGTCGGCGGCCGCCGACTGGACGATGGTCACCACCATGATGGAGCCCGGGTTCAGTTGGGCAGCCTTCGAACCGGGCGATCGGGCGGCGCTGCAGGGTCGGCGGCCGGACGCCGCAGCGAGGATCGGCAAGCTCAGCCGAGTTCGGACCTTATCCGCGCGACCCGTTCGCGGACGTCGGCCCGGACGGTGTCCTCGTCGAGGACGGTGACCCGCCCGTCGGCGACCAGCCGGCGGCCGGCCACGAAGACATCGGTGACCAGCGCCCCGGACGCAGCGTAGGTGACGAAGGACTCGACGTCGTGCAGCGGTGTCGCGACCGCGCCGGACACCGCGAGGACGACCAGATCGGCCGGCTCCCCGACCCGGATCCGGCCGGTGCCGCCGGCCCGGGCCGCCACCGCGCCACCGCGGGTCGCCCAGCCGAACACCTCGGCTCCGGTGAGCACCGACGGATCCTCCGCCACCCCACGGTGCAGGATCGCCCCGATCTTGAGCTCCTCGAACATGTCCAAGGTGTTGTTGGACGCGACTGAGTCCGTCCCCAGTGCGAGTTGCACGCCCGCGTCGCGGTACCGCACAGCCGGGGCGATCCCGGCACCGAGCTTGAGGTTGGACACCGGGTTGTGCGAGACGGTCACGTTCGGCCGGGTCAGCAGCGCGATGTCACCGTCGACCGGATGCACTGCGTGCGCGACGTGGACGTCGGCGTCCAGCAGCCCTAGATCAGCGACCAGCCGGATCGGCGAGACCCCGTGCGCGCGCAAGGAATCCTCGACTTCGCGCCGTGTCTCCGAGAGGTGGATGTGAACGCCCAGTCCGTCGTCCCGGGCCCGGGCCGCGACGTCCCGGATCAGCTCGGGCGGGCAGGTGTAGGGGGCGTGCAGACCGTAGGACACGGTGATCAGCGGGTGGCCGGCGAACGCTCGGGCCAGCCGCGGGGTGTCGTCCACGATCACCGATCCGGGCCGCGGATCGGCGTTCGGGAAGGAGACGGCGTCGTAGGCGAAAACGGCCGGCGCCACGTTGGCCCGCATCCCGGAGTCGGCGACCACGGACAGCAAAGCGTCATCCCACTGGAACATGTCGATGAAGCCGGTCGTTCCCGACCGCAGCATCTCCACGATCGCCAGCCGGAGACCGGCCGCGATGTCCCCGGCCGTCATCCGGAGCTCGAAGGCCCGGACCTGGGTCAACCAGGTGTGCAGCGGCACATCGTCGGAATAGCCGCGCAGCAACGTCATCGCCGAGTGGGTGTGCCCGTTGGTCAGGCCCGGGATGACGACCCGACCCGCGAGCTCGAGGTCGCCGGGTTGCGCCACCCCGTCGTACGGGCCGAGAGCGCTGACCGTACCGTCCGGGCCCAGGGTGAGAGCCGCGTCGGCGACCACCACCCCCGGTTCGGCC
This sequence comes from Nakamurella sp., assembly GCA_039916325.1. Classification (GTDB taxonomy): domain Bacteria; phylum Actinomycetota; class Actinomycetes; order Mycobacteriales; family Nakamurellaceae; genus Nakamurella. Next base: position 1,795 of record JBDSLP010000249.1, read on the forward strand.
AGGACGGTGACGCGGGTCAGACGGGTCATGACGCGATCAGGTGTTCTTGTCCGACAGGGAGACCCACTTCTGCCACGGAACGGCCCAGTCGTAGATGTCGCCGTCTTCGGCGGACAGGGTGACGTCGGTGCCGGTGACCTCGACCGGGTCGCCGTACAACGCCGACCGGAAGTATTCCTCGGCGTTCGCCGGGGACAGGTTGACGCAGCCGTGGCTGACGTTGGAGTTGCCCTGTGCTTCGACACTGTTCGGATTCGCATGGATGAACTCGCCGTTGTTGGAGATCCGCACCGCCCAGTGTTCCAGCTCGTCGACGTAGCCGTACTTGGGGTTACTCATCAGCTTGGTCTCGAAGAGTTCGTTGACCACGTGGATACCGGAACGGGTGGTGAGATCGGCGTTGGTGCCCTTGCCGTAGGAGGCCGGGTAGGTGGCGACGGTGACCCCGTCGCGCTGTACGACGAGATCATGGGAGTTCACGTCGGCCAGCACGACCTGATTACGACCGATGGTGAAGTCACTGGTCAGGTCCTCCCGGCCCCACTCGCCGGCACCGAAGTCGACGCCGTAGACGTCGGCATCCACGTGCACCGTGGTGCCCGACGGCCAGTAGTCCTTGGGCCGGTAGTCCAGGGCCCAGCGTCCGTCGTCGTGCTTGATCCAGGCCCAGGCACCCTCGACCGCCGGCGTGGTGCTGATCGAGACGGCCTTCTCGATCGCGTCCCGGTCGGCCGGCTCGACGGCGAAGCGGATCTCCACCGGAGCGGCCACGCCGACGACCTCACCGTCGCCGGGGGTGATGATCGTGCGCACGGTGTCGTCGGGAGCGACCGTCGCGTAGGTGCCGCTGATCGGGTTCCGTACGCCCGCACTGTTCACCGCGTGGCCGGCGACCGTATAGGACTTCCCGTAGCCGAGTTCCTCGCCCAGCGTCCAGGCGGTGCTGTCGGCATTCAGCGTTCCGGCGACGACCTTGCCGGCGGCGTTTGTCAGCGTCAGATCGGTGATCGTGCCGTTCGTCACAGCAATGGTCAGCGGACTGATCGGTGAGACATCAGTGCTGCCCAGGGCCGGCGAGGAAGTGATGTGGGCGGCAGGCACCGTGGGTGTGGTCGTCGTGGAACTCGCGACCGTCGTCGGTGAGGTGGAAGCCGAGGTTGCCGGACCGGGCAGATCGGTCGGGCCCGATGACGCCGACGTGGCGGACGTGGCGGACGTGGCGGACGTGGCGGCCGTGGCGGACGACGAGCTGATGCTGCCGGCGACTGCC
>JBDSLP010000250.1:0-7151 GCA_039916325.1 Nakamurella sp.
CGGCACGATCGTCGAGGTGCAGGGCACGGGTGAGGGTGCGACCTTCTCGCGCAGCACGATGAACACCATGATCGATCTGGCGCTGGCCGGCATCGAGGAGCTGACCGCGTCACAGCGGGCGGCACTGACCACGCCGTACCCGAAACCGCTACCGGAGAGGGCGTCCCGTCGGTGAGCCGGGTCCTGCTGGCCACCCGGAACCGGAAGAAGCTGGCGGAGCTGCAGCGCATCCTGGGTGGCGACGTGACCGTGCTCGGGCTGGACGACGTGTCGGAGTTCCCGGAGGAGCCCGAGACCGGCGCGACGTTCGAGGAGAACGCGTTGGACAAGGCGTTGCAGGCAGCCCGGGAGACCGGTGAGATTTCGCTCGCCGACGACTCCGGGTTCTGCGTCGACGCCCTGAACGGGATGCCCGGGGTGCTGTCGGCGCGCTGGTCCGGAGTTCACGGCGATGATCCGGCGAACACCGCCCTACTGCTCGCGCAGCTGCGTGACGTGCCCGACGACCGTCGCGGTGGGGCGTTCGTCTGCGCGTTGGCGTTGGCCGTCCCGGGCGGCGCCCACCACCTGGAGCGCGGCCAATGGCGCGGGCAGGTGCTGCGAGAAACGCGTGGTCGCAACGGTTTCGGCTACGACCCGGTGTTCGCACCGGACGACGCCGACGGCCTGTCGAGTGCGGAACTGGCGCCGGAGCGAAAGGATGCGCTGTCCCACCGGGGCTTGGCCACCGCCCGGATGCTGCCGACGTTGCGGACCGCGCTGGGCGTGTGAGCGGCGGGACCGGCGGGTACCGCTGGACCTGACTACGGTGGACAGCGGCCGGCCATCCGGCTGTGGGGTGAGAGGAAGAGCGAGTGAGCGAGTCGTTGGCCGGCGAGGAGAGCTTCGAAGTGAGTGCACAGGACGGAACCAACCCAGAGCTGGACAGCAACGACGGCGCGGAGGATCCGAACGAGCAGTACACCGAGGGCGACACCCTGATCGACCGCGGCCTGCAGGACCCGCTGGACGAGGGTTACTCGCCCCCGGACTACGAGCCGAAGACCAAGATCCCGACCGAGGCCGAGGAGCACGAGGGCCTGAGCCTGGACGAACTGCTCGCCGCCGAGGAGCCCGACGTCGACGTGGTGGCCGAGCGCGATGACTTGTCCGAGGTCGAGGCGCTCGAATTGGGTGACGAGCGTGCGGGTCGCTTGGTCGACGTCGGTGACGACGGCTTCGCCGACACCGAGAAGGACCTGATCGCCGAGGACGACGGTTTCGCCGGTGGCGCGGCCAGCGCCGAGGAAGCCGCGATGCACATCTTCGACCCGGAGGGCTCGGACCGCGCTTGAACGGCGGGTCGCGTCGTCCGGCTTTTCAGCGGGCCAGAACGAACGGCCCGCGCGCGTGGGCCGTCCGTGGTCAGCCAGGTGCCGCTGACCTGGCCGCGAGCCGAACCGGTGCGGGTGTCGGTCGACAGGATGTGCACGAATTCCAGCTGGCCGATCGTGGCCGGTGCGCCGGTCAGTTCGGACCGGACGGTCCGGTCCGGCGTGTCGCTCTGCCTCGGGCCCGCGCATCGAGCTCATCGTGTTGACGAACGCGGTCAGGGTGGAAAGCAGCACCGGGTCGCCGGTGCCGTCGTAGACCCAGCGCGGGCCGAGGACCCCGTGACCGGTCGTGCCGATCAGGCCCGGGCCGTCCACGGCCGCCGCGCGGTAGGTGACCGGAACGTGGTGGTAGGCAACCGTGCCGTCGGGGGCGGTGTCGGACACCACCATGAATTCGATGCCCACCTCGCCGGCCGGGTCGTCGAGCCAGAAGCCGCCCGCCTTGGCCAGGGTCGGCGCCTCGCCGTGCGCGACGTACCAGGGTTGGTCGGCAATCCAGCCGACGGCCAGCTCCAGCTTTCCGGGAACCAGAGTGGTCCGGTGAATCGTCGCCACGGGGCCCCCGAATCGTCAGCGGTGCACCGACTGTCAACTCCCGCGACGGTCAGGCCGGCGGGATCTCGTAGCGTGCGATTCGCTGCTGGCCCCAGCCGAAGCGGCTCTCGGCGGTGAAGTCCTCGAGCTCCCCGGCGAACCGCTCAGCCGCAAGCGCCACATCATCGACGGGGAGGGACCGCTCCATCTGGACCCAGTGGTGCAGTTCCTCGCCGCGGGCCTGCACCCTGACCCGGATCTCGTGGGTGTGCGGGTCCTCGTACACCAGCACGGCGTCGAGCTCCTCGGCCGTGATCACTGAGGCGACCACCGGATCAACGACCCGGCGCCGCAGCTCGGCGAGCTCCGGGTCGTCGGTATCGGTGACGGTCGCCGTGCGCCAGGAATCCCACGGCGGCGACAGCGGCTCGGCTCCGGTGAGCGGCGTGTGGACGACCGAGCTCGAGTACGCGGGCTCATCGCTCATCGCCGTACGGTAGCCCCGCGCCGATCCGTACGCCGCGGTCTTCCCGGTTCGCCAGCTCACACGCCGTTGTGACCGTGGACCGGGTAGACACCAGGGGTGACCCATTCACTCCCGCCCGACTCGCCGAGCGACAACATCCGGGCCTGGTCCGCAGACCGTTCCCGGGAGCTGACCATGCCGACCGAGCCGGCCGCGATCGTCGCAGCGCATCGGGACGGCTGGTCGCACCGACACCGGGACGTGTCCGGAGGGTGGCTACGGCCCACCGTCTTCGGGGCCGTCGACGGCCTGGTGACCAACGCGGCTTTGATCGCCGGGGTCGGCGCGGTCGGGGTGTCGACCCACTCCATCGTGCTCACCGGGCTGGCCGGTCTGGTCGCCGGCGCGTTCTCGATGGGCACCGGCGAGTACATCTCGGTGACCAACCAGAACGAACTGGTCCACGCCGAGGTGGCCGTGGAGAAGCGGATGCACGCGGAATTCCCGGCGGCCGAGCAGGCCGAGTTGGCCGACACCTTCCGGGGTTATGGTGCTGACGCCGAGACCGCCGCCCGGATGGCCGCCGCGGTGTCCGCCGACCCGGCGACCGCGCTGCGGGTACACACCCAGACCGAGCTGGGCGTGGACCCGGAGGATCTGCCGTCCCCGATCATCGCGGGTTCGGCGTCGCTGGCAGCGTTCTCGATCGGTGCGTTGCTACCGCTGATTCCCTACCTGTTCGGCTTCCCGAGCCTGCTGACCGCGATGATCATCACCGCGGTCGCGTTGACCGCCGGTGGGACGGCGGTCGGCCGGCTGACCGGCCGTCCGTTGCTGCGGGCAGGGGCGCGGCAGCTCGCATTGGGCGGCGTCGCGGTGGGGGTGACGTACGCGGTCGGCCTGCTGATCGGCTCACCCGTCGGATGAGCTGCGCCCCACCGGAGGGAAAGCTCAGGCGGCCAGCGCCGCGTAGCGTCCGTCGCGAGCGAGAAGCCCACCGTGCGAGCCGATCTCGACGATCCGACCCTGGTCGACGACGGCGATCTGGTCGGCGTCGCGGACGGTGGACAGCCGGTGGGCGATGGTGATCGTGGTGCGGCCGGCCGACAGTGCGTCGAAGGCCTGTTGCACCAGCCGCTCGGTCTCGTTGTCCAGCGCGCTGGTGGCCTCGTCCAGGACGAGAACTTTCGGATTGCGCAGGAGGGTGCGGGCGATGGCGATACGCTGCTTCTCGCCGCCGGAGAACCGGTGGCCACGGGAGCCCACGGTGGTGTCGTAGCCCGCCGGCAGGCTCGAGATCAGGTCGTGGATCCGGGCCGCCCGCGCTGCGTCCTCGATCTGGGCGTCGGTCGCGTCGGCGCGGGCGTAGCGCAGGTTCTCCCGCACCGAGGTGTGCAGCAGGTAGGTCTCCTGATTGACGACCCCGACGATCGACGCGAGGTCGGCCAGCGTCATGTCCCGCAGGTCGACGCCGTCAATGGTGATGCTGCCGCCCGTCGGGTCGTACAGCCGCGCCACCAGGGACGCGAGAGTGCTCTTGCCGGAGCCGGTCTCGCCGACCAGGGCCAGCGTGGTGCCGGCCGGGACGTCGATCGAGACACCGGCAACGGCGGCCGTCTCGCTGCCCGGGTAGGCGAAGGTGACGTCGGAGAACCGGACGTGACCCCGGACGGCCGACGGGTCGACCGAGACCGGGTGCTCGGGATCGGAGATGTCCACCGGCAGGTCGAGGTACTCGAAGATACGGGCGAACAGGGCCAGCGAGCTGGTGATCGAGACGCTGACTCCGAGCAGACCCATCAACGGCCGGAACAGCCCGGCCTGCAGGGCGGTGAAGGCGACCAGGGTGCCGATGGTCATCGTGACGGAGGTGGCCGGCAGGCCGGCCGTCAGGTAGATGACTGCGGGGATCGCGGCGAAGATGACGCTCATCGACGCCATTCGCCAGCGCCCGGCCAGCTCGGAGCGCAGCTCCAGGTCGATCAGCCGGGTGGAGGAGGCGGTGAACCGGTCGATCAACACCGGCGCGGTGCCCATCGTCTTGCTCAGCTGGATACCGCTGATCGACAGTCCTTCGTCGATGGTGACGTTGAGGTCGGCGAGTTCGCGCTGCCGCTGTGCGGTGATCTCCTTGCGCATCGACGCGACCTTGCGGGTCAGGTAGACCGCCGGCGGCATCACGACGAGGGAAATGAGCGACAGGCGCCACGACAGCGCAGCCATCGCGACGGCGGTGGCGACCGCGGTGGTCAGGTTCGACGCGACCGAGGTGGCAGTGGATGTGACGACAGACTGCATGCCACCGATGTCGTTGGTGATCCGGGACTGCACCTCACCGGTGCGGGTCCGGGTGAAGAAGGAAAGTGACTGGCGCTGCAGGTGGGCGAAGACGCCGGACCGCAGCGTATGCATGACCTGCTGGCCGATGCGGGTACTGATCCAGGTCTGCACGACGCCGAGGGCGGCGGTGACCGCCGCGACGGCGAGCATCCCGACGACCAGCCAGATCAGGAGGCGGAGATCGCCGTGCGGGAGTGCGTCGTCGATGACGGCCCGCAGCAGGAACGGTGAGGCCATCGCAACGATGGAGGACGCCACGATCAGGGCGGTGACGACGGCGAGCTGCCACTTGTAGGGGGTGAAGAGCCTACCGACCCGGCCTAGTGACACGTCACGGGCCTGGGCCTTCTCGGCGGCGGTGACGGTGCGTCCGCCACCGCGGCGGGTGCGCTCGGGGGGAGTGGTGGGGGTGTCGGGGTTCGTCAAGAGCAGATCTCGATTCTCGGGAGGAGTGCGGCGGCCGGATGTCCGGGGGCCGAAGGGGGTGGCGTCGCGTCGGCGGGGCGCTCAGGGGAAGTGCTGCGTCGTATCGGATCAGGTAACTGCTGAGGTAACCTCAACGTGAGGCTACAACACCACTCCCTGTGAGGCTATTCCCGTGCGAGAAGACAGCTCCGGCAGCCCGGACCGCGGCGGTGACCCCCTGCCCGACCTGTTCTGGTCGGTGGCCCGCCAGTTGCGCCACGGCAGTCGGGAAAGCCTTGCCCCCTACGACATCTCTCCGTCCCACGCCCGTGCCGTGATGGTGCTGACCCGACACGGCACGATGCGGCTCTCGGAGCTGTCGGAACATCTGCGGATCGTGCCGCGGTCCACCACCGAGGTGGTCGACCAGCTCGAAGAGCGCGGGCTGGCCCAGCGGAGTCCGGACCCGAATGACCGCCGGGCCACGTTGGTGTCGCTCACCGCGGAGGGCGCGCGGATCGCCGCGGCGGTCCGCGCCAACCGGAATGCCGAGTCCGCCCGGTTCTTCGGGGTACTCGGCGAGGCCGACCGGACGGAGCTGACCCGCATCCTGCTGCTGCTCCGCGGCTGACGGGCTGCGAGGGCGACGTCACCGACGCAGGTCACAGCCTCGTCCCACCCGGTCGGGCCATACTGGCCGGGTGCTGCTGACCAAGAGACTCTCGCTGTTCCTCGCCCTGGCGGGGCTGTTCAATGTTGTTGTCTGGCCGCGGTTCGCCGTCGCCATCTGGCAGGACCCGCGGGCCTTCGACGGGTCGGGTCCGACGGCGTTCCTGTGGGTGCACGCCGTGCTCATCGTGACCGCCACCGTCATCGGGCTGGCCATCCTGGCCGTCGGAGTCCGTGGCCGGCTGGCCGCTCGGCTGGGTCAGCGCGGCTACGCGGACTACCGCTGACCGGCCGGATTCACGCCCGCAGGCGCCCGCCGGCCCAGCCGGGATCGGTCTCGGCGAGCCGGAGACTGTCGAGGGAGTCCCACACGGTGGGGAACCCGCCCTCGACGACCGCGGCCCGCCGGATCGCATCGGCCGCGGTCGTCAGACCGTCGACCGGATCGGCCACGAGCCGCCGGATGCGATCGTCCTGGGACACCATGGTGTTGCCCAACGATTCGACCAGGTCGCGGACGAGGTCACGCGGAATCGGGGTCAGCGCGGCGACGATCGGGGCCGCGAGCCTCGGAGTCACGAACGGCACTGACACCCACCACCGACGCAGGCCGCTGGATCGGGCGTAGAGCTTGATCAGGTCGGCGTAGGTCATGGGCTCGCCGTTGCTGATGTCGTAACTACCGGCTGGGACGGCCGCCGGGTCGCCGGCGGCGATCAGATAGTGCAGGACGTCGTCGACGGCGATCGGGGACACCGCGCCGAACATGAACCTCGGCAGGGGCACCACCGGAAGTCGCTCGGCCATCGACCGCACCACCTCGAACGATGTGGAGCCGGCCCCCAGGATCACCGCGGCGCGCAACCAGACGACGTCTCCCGGGCCGGGATCCGTGTCGTCGGTGAGGGTCTCGGTCAGGGTGTCGCCGACCTCGGCGCGGCTCTCCAGGTGCTCCGACAGGTCTTCACCCGCCGGCACCAAGCCGCCGAGGTACACGATGCGGGAGACGTGCGCCCGGGTGGCCGCGTTCGCGAACGTGTCGGCCGAACGTCGGTCGCGCTCGGCGAAGTCGTCGCCACCGATGGAGTGCACCAGGTAGTAGGCCACGTCCAGTGGCCCGGCCGCCTCGAGCGCGCGACGGCAGGAGACCCTGTCGGTGACGTCGAGCTCGAGCGTCTCGACAGTGTCCGAGAAACCGAATTGCCCCAGCTTGTCGACGTTGCGCGCCGAGGCCACGACGTCATGGCCCTGCCGGACCAGCTCCGCGACCAACCGGGAGCCCACGTAGCCCGAGGAACCCACCACCAACGCACGCACGCGCGTCACCCTTCGTCGGTTCACCCCGTCCACAGCAACATGCCGAC
>JBDSLP010000251.1:0-16303 GCA_039916325.1 Nakamurella sp.
ATCCGGCAACCCGCCGGCCGCAGGCTGCCCCGTCGCCAATCGATACCGCCGGGTGTCCATGAATGGTGACTGGTCCAGCACCTCGGGAAACAAGGTGAGGTAGGTGGACTCGAAGATCGCCTTATCAAGGCCACGCCCGAATGCCTGCAACGATGTGGCAGCCATGTCCACGGAGCCTGCTTCACCGGACGCGAGGCCGTGACCCACCCGGACATGGCGGATATGTCGTTCCTCGGCTGCCACTGCCGACGCGAACTCGGACGGATCCCGGAACACCAGATCCGGCATCCATTCCTCGCAGGTAGCACGCACCGCCGGCAGCAGAGCCCCGGAATTCAACCGGCAGAAGATTTCCCCGACCACAAGGCTCCCGGCGTCGTCGTGCTTCATCGTCGCGACCTGCGCCCAGATCTTCCCGACTTCATCTGACGGCGGCGATGCCCCCAAACGCAGTGGGAAACCGTTCGGCACGACCATCGATGCGATACCAGGGGGGCCCACCACCAGCACCTCGTGCCCACTACGAAGACTCTGATCGATCCATGGGATCAACGGCGTGAAATGCCCCGAGCCGCCGGTCGACGCGAACAGGATCTTCATCTTCGGGAGTCTAGGAGAACCGGTGGCACCGTAGGGATGGGCAGCTTCGGTCAGCGTCGCGTCGAGATTGTCGGCCTATGCCGCGGTCTGCTCGATCGGGTCGACCGCTGCCTGGTGAATCAACAAGATCGGGTGCAGTCCACAGCGATGCACCGCTTCGACGGGTGCCCGGGCCACTTCGGGAAAGGTTGGCATATCGCAGATCTCGGTGATGTAGACGGTGTCATCGTCCACACCGAACGCAGCGATGCGGTCGCCTGGAGGGATCGGTGAGGTCGGTTCGCCCAGACGACAGCGGAATACGCTCGTCGAAAGCGTCATTCGCCAAAGGCGAGTCGCCACAAATCTTCAGGCGACGGCGGCGTCCTGTTCGGCCGGCTTTCCTGTTCGGTCCGGAACGATCCGGAAGGTGCGCTGGAACCTGGTCATCAGTTCGGCGTCGGAACCGCTCGGTCCTTGTCCGCCGCCCAACAGGTCGCGCAGGCCGGCGGGCTCCAGCGTGAGCTCCAGTAGAGACATCGATCCAGTGGCGCTGAGCTGTCGATTCGGAGCGGGTAGGGCGCCGACGCCGACGGCAGCGACGTCGAGCGACGCGCCGTCGACGATCGCACTGACCGAGATGTCACCGGTGTGCAGCACGTACTCGGTCGGCGGCAGCTCGAGTGCACGCGCGGGCTGGAACGCGGCGCGCAAGGTCAGTGCGAGCGCGTCTGCGGTGAGGATCTCGCCGTCGCCGAGGTCGCCGAGCAACGCCCAGCCCCAGCGCTCCAGCTCCACGACCACCGGCTCGAGTGCCCGACCGAGCGCGGTGAGCTCGTACCCGCCTCTTACTGTCGGGACACGGCGGACGACGCCCGCCTCCTGCAGCTCCTTCAGTCGGTCGCTCAGGATGTTCGTCGGGATCCGCGGCAGGCCGGCCTTCAGATCGCTGTAGCGTCGCGCGCCGGCGAGCAGGTCCCGGACGATGAGCAGGGTCCACCGTTCGCCGACCCGCTCGATGGCCCGTGCAACACCCCCGTACTGGCCGAAGCCGCGTGCGATCCGTGTGGCCACGCGGCTCAGACCGAGGCGGAGACGCCGGTCCGATGCTCGGCGAGGTAGGCCTCCGGACCCTGCTCGGCGGCTGCCGGCACCATGTACAGGAAGCCGACGTTGTTGCCGTCCGGGTCATCGAGGTCGCGGGAGTACATGAACCCGTGGTCCTGCGCGGGACGGGGCTCCGTGCCGCCCGCCGCGAGTCCCTTCGCCACGATGGCGTCGACGTCATCGCGCGAGTCGCGAGTGAGGCTGATGCCGACCTGAGCGTGTGTCCTCGGATCCACGATGGTCTTGTCGGTCATCGTGCTGAAGAAGTCACGCGTGACGACCATGAAGTAGAGATTGTCGCCGAGTTCGATACAGGCGGCGTTGTCGTCGGTGAACAGTGGGTTGATGGCGAACCCGAGTCCTGTGTAGAACGCCTTCGCACGCTCGAGATCAGTGGTGGGGATACTGACGAAGATGCTGCTGGCCATGGTGCCCTCCGAAGGTCGCCGTCGATGTAATAGTCAGCTTGCTATTCGCAAGTACACTTGTCAATAGCAAGCAACCCGGCCAGGCACGTCAACCATCTCGGCCCGGACAGGGGACGGGTTGTATCACCGCATCGGATGCGACAAACCCTCTGCTTGACATAATGCCCATTATCGGCGTTGAGTAGCGCTCTCGCCAGGAGGCGATTGCAACCACCACAAACGTCACAGTGACGTTTGTACCTGATCCGACGGCGGCCCACTCGCGGGGTCCTTGTCGCGTTTCAGGCAGTGCGACGGCGAAGCGTGGCGGCTGCCAGTCCGAGGGCCGCCAGCACGCTGCCGGCCAGGACGAGGGCGCCGCGCAGGTACGTCGCGTCCAGCGACGGCAAGTTCGCCACCTGCTGCAGTGATTCGACGGCGTAGGACAGTGGCATCACGTTGGAGAACCAGCGGAGAACGTCGGCCATGTCCCCTCGTGGCTCGAACAGCCCGCAGACCAACAGCTGTGGTAGGACGACGACGGGCATGAACTGCAACGCCTGGAACTCTGTTCGCGCGAAAGCGCTCGCCAGCAGCCCGAGGGCCACGCCGAGCACGGCATCGAGCAGGGCGATCAGCACGAGCGCCCAGACAGCGCCGCCGAGGTCGAGTCCGAGCCAGATCGAGACGGCCACGGCCAGAGCCACCTGCAGCACCGCGACCAGCGCGAAGGCGAGCGCATAGCCGATCAACAGGTCCAGTTTCGCCATCCTCGTCGTGAGGAGCCGCTCCAACGTGCCGGACGAGCGTTCGCGCAGCATCGTGATCGAGGTGACCAGGAACATCAACAGAAATGGGAAGAATCCCAGCAGCGCGGGCGCAACCCTACTGAAGACCGTGGCGGAGTTGAACACGTAGCGCAGCATGATCAACAGTGCGGAGGGCACGAGCACCAATAGCGCGATCGTGCGTGGGTCGTGCCGTAGTTGGGTCAACACGCGTGTCGCGGTACCCAGCGTGACGGTCGGGTTCATGCCGCCGCCTCCTCGGAGATCAGGCGCAGGAACGCGGCGTCCATCGAGTGGGTGCCGGTGCGCAGCATCAGGGCGCTGGGGGCGTCCTGCGTCAGTACCCGTCCGTTGCGGAGGAGCAGCAGGTCCTCGCAGCGTTCCGCCTCCTGCATCACATGACTGGACACCAGCAGAGTCGTGCCTTCCGCGGTCAGCCGCGCGAACAGCGACCAGAGGTCCTCCCGCAGCACCGGATCCAGACCGACGGTCGGTTCGTCGAGCACCAACAGCCGGGGTGAGCCGAGCATGGCTACTGCCAGGCTCACCCGCGAGCGTTGGCCGCCGGAAAGTCGGCCGGTGAGCCGATCGGTGACATCGCGCAGGTCAACCTGATCGATCACCCGGTCGATGTCTGTGGTGGGTGCGCCGACGGCACCGGCGAAGTAGCGGATGTTCTGCGCCACCGTGAGATCGTCGTACACCGAGGCCTCCTGCGAGGCGTAGCCGACTTCCCCGCGCAATGTCGGGTCGCCCGCCGGCCGGTCGAGCACGAGCGCGGTGCCGGATGTGATGCGCTGCGTGCCGATGATCGCGCGCATCAACGTGGTCTTGCCGCAGCCGCTGGGACCGATCAGGCCGGTGACCGCGGCTCCACGGACGCGGACGTCGATGTGGTCCAGCACCGTCGTCCCGCCTCGAACAATCGTCACGGAGTCGCAGTGCACCGCTGAATTAACCATGTGGATAAATGTATGGTTCGGACGGTACAAGTCAAGGCGCCCAGGAGGTGATCGCATGGCCAGAGCCGGCCGCCGGCCCGGTCCGACAACGACGCCGGAGCAGATCCTGGACGCCGCCCGAACGCTGTTCGCCGAGCGGGGCTACCCAGGCACCACTGTCCGGGCAGTCGCCGAACGGGCTGGGGTCAACCCGGCGTTGGTCCATCACTACTTCGCGACCAAGGAACGACTGTTCGTCGCCGCACTGCGCTTCCCGCTCAATCCCGTCGACGTGGTCATCACCCTCCTTGCCGCCGGCCCCCGCGACGAGTTCGCTCAACGGTTCGTGCGCTTCTTCATCCAGGCCTGGCGCGATCCGGAGACCGGACCTCGGCTCCAGGCCGTCGTGCGAAGCGCGGTCAGCACCGCGCCCGGCGTCGCCTCGATCCGCGAACTCGCCGAGGAGGTATTGCTCACCGGAGTATCCGAGGCGCTCAACGTGTCCAAGCTGCGGGTAGCGACCGCCATCACGCACCTCATCGGCCTCATGCTCGGCTCGAGCATCATCGGGATCGAACCGCTCGCTTCCGCCACCGAGGATCAGCTGGTCGAACTCGTCACCCCCGCGATCGCGCACTACCTCGCCGAATAGACCGATCGCTGGCCTCGGCGAGCTCGAGTAACCGTTGCGCGCGCCGAATCCGTCGGCCCGCTCCCGGTGGCAATCCCCTCGGCGCTCGTGGTCAACCGGCGGACCGTGAACGGTAGGCCCGGACGGCGGCCCGGTTCGAACAGGTCAGATCGCAATACCGCTTGGAGCGGTTTCTCGACAGGTCGACCAGGACGGCGTTGCAGTCGTCGTTGCCGCACACCCGGAAACGGCTCATTTCATCGGCGCGCACCACATCGACCATGGCCATCGCCGCCTCGACCGCCATGCGGGCTGCCAACGGTGCGTTGCCGCTGGTGGCGTGTAGGTGATAATCCCACTCGTCGTGCTTCACCAGCTGCGGCAGAGCCCGGAACTCGACCAGAAGTGCGTTCACCAACGTCACCACCTGATCGCGGTCGAGTTGCCAGAACCGACGGATCCGTGGCCGCAGGTCGCGGACAGCGTCAAGTTCCGCGGCCGTGTGTCGGCGGCTGCCCGTCCAGCCCCAGGTCTTGACGAAGTCGTCCAGGGCTGACAGATCCGGCAGTCGTTCCACGTCGCCGTCGGTGTTGACCCAGGCCGCCGCGGCGGCCAGTGCCACCTCGGTGTCATGAGTGAAGACCATGTTGACTCCTCACCAGTCGTCGGACTAGTGTCATCAGCATAGACTCAGTTGACTCATGACGCGAGACCGGGGTGAGACGGTGGTTCCCACCTTGACGACACCGAAAAGCGCGTGGACGGGGCTGGTGCTGGCCGTGTTGTCGGCGGCATCGTTCGGAACATCGGGAACGTTCGGCAGCTCGCTCATCGCCGCCGGCTGGACGCCGACACTGGTCATCCTGATCCGGATCTCCCTCGGCGCAATGATTCTCGCGGTACCGACCGTCCTGAGCCTCCGCGGGCGCTGGCCTCTGGTGTGGTCGAGCCGGAAACCCGTGGTGCTGTATTCGGTCCTCGCGGTGGCCAGCGCTCAGGTCTTCTATTTCTACGCGGTTCAACGCTTGTCGGTCGGGGTGGCCCTGATGCTGGAATACCTCGGCGTGATTCTGGTCGTGCTCTGGATGTGGGCCTGCCACGGTCGGCGGCCACAGCGGCTGACCGTCGCCGGTTCGGTGGTGGCGCTGCTCGGACTGGCGCTCGTTCTCAACCTGCTCGGAGGGACACGGATCGACCCGATCGGTGTGCTGTGGGGACTCGGCGCCGCGTTCGGGCTCGCCGCGTTCTTCCTGATCTCGGCACGCTCCGAGGACGCCCTCCCCCCGGTGGCGATGGCCGGGCTGGGCATGGGCATCGGGGCAGTGCTGCTGGCCGCGCTGGGCCTGGTCGGCGTCGTGCCGTTGGTAGCAGGTGCGGGCACGGTGCAACTCGCCGGCGGTACCGTTCCGTTCTGGGTTCCCTTCGTCGGCCTGTCGGTGGTGGCGGCGGCTTTCGCCTACGCGATCGGGGTGATCGCGGCACGAATGCTCGGGGCCACCCTCGCGTCATTCATCGGTCTCACCGAGGTGCTGTTCGCCGTGATCTTCGCCTGGTTGCTGCTCGCTCAACTGCCGACCGGAGTCCAGTTGATCGGAGGTGTCCTCATCGTCGGCGGCGTCGCGCTGGTGCGCACCGACGAGTTGCGTCGCGACCGGAGGGCCACTGTGTGGTCACGCCGTGGTGGGGCGCCGGCCGATGGTGAGTCCTTGCCGCCGTTGATGGACAGTGAAGTAGGTGAGTCCGGCCGCATCGGCCGAGAAGGCCCGCAGTGAGCGACGGGGAAGCCATGCCAGGGATCCGGCGGTGAGCTCGATGTCGCCGGTTTCCGTGGTGAGGGTTCCGGCACCGTCGAGCACGACGAGGAGGACGTCGAGGTCGCCCCCGAGGTGCGAGTCGATCGCCCCGTGCGCCGGTAGTCGCACGATGTTCGCGTCCAACTGCCGCTGCCGGGGCTGCAGTTTCCACACCACGCCGGCGGGGCTGGTCTGCGCCTCGGCGGCGACCAGTTGCGCGTTGCCGAGGACACGCGGCACGTCGGCCGCGGTCAGCCGGGTGATGTGGATCAGATGTAGCGGAGATGTCCGCTCCGGGATGGTCCAGCTGTAGGAACCGACATGGTCGACGTCGAACTGAGCCTGCAACACGCTCGGATCTTCGTCGTCGATGAGCACCAACGTCTGCCCGCGGGTCAGGTCGAGGAACTGCCGATTGAGTTCCTCGAGCTTGTCCGCCGGGGACAGAAGATGGACATCGAGCTCGACGTTCATGATGGGCCTCCCTGTCCGCTCATGAGGTGCTGTCGTTTCGGAAAATCCAAGCGTCCGCAACCCCGCGGCGGCGGCCAAAACTGACCGCGGCGGCCCTCACAACCCCAACGTCTGTGCCACCGAACGGACCGCAGCAGCCGACCACTGCAGCAGGTCGGACTCGTGACTCGACATCGGGATGTCGAGCACGCCGTCGACCCCCCGGCGGTTCACCACCGTCGGCAGCGACAGGCACACGTCACTGATCCCGGCATGACCGTCGAGCAACGAGGTCACCGGCAGGACCCGACCCTCGTCGTTGATGATCGCCTCGATGACCCGCGCGCCGGCCAGCCCGATCGCGTAGTTCGTCGCTCCCTTGCCGCGGATGATGCGTTCGGCCGCAGTGACCACCTCACGGGCGATCTGGTCGCGTCGGTCGGCGTCCATCGGCCGGCTACCGCCATGCGAGAAGTCCTCGAGCGGAACGGATCCCACGGTGGCCGAGCTCCACAGCGGGAACTCTGAGTCACCGTGTTCGCCGACCACCCAGGCGTGCACGCTCTGCACCGCGACGCCGACCTGGCGGGCGATCAGATCCCGCAACCGCGAAGAATCCAGCACCGTCCCGGTGCCGAGCACCTGGTGCGCCGGCAGTCCGGATGCCCGCAGCGCCGCGTAGGTGACGATGTCGACCGGATTCGTCACCATCACGAACACCGCGTCGGGCGCGACGGCCACCAATGCAGGCATCATCTCCGCGACGATGCGGACATTGGTCTCGGCCAGGGCCAACCGGGTCTGGCCGGGTCGCTGCTTGGCGCCGGCGGTGATGGCGACGACGTCGGCCCCTGCGCAGACCTGGATGTCGGCGGACCCGATCACGTCAGCTCGCGGCACGAACTGCAGCCCGTGGCGCAGGTCCAGCACCTCCGCCTCGACCTTCTCCGCCGCCAGGTCGTAGAGCGCGATCGTGCGGGCCACCCCACGGATCAGGCATGCGTAGGCCAACGTGGCGCCGACCGAGCCCGCCCCGACGATGGCCACCTTCGAACCCGCTGATCCGGCGTTCATCTGAGTCTCCGTTCCTCACCCTGAGCATGCGCCTGGGCAGGGACGCCGACGCACGCACCCCGGCGCGTAGGGTTCGCGACGACTTCACCCCCGGCACCGGAGCGTCGACATGCTCGTCCTGGCCATGATCTTCGGCGTGATCGCCGTGCTCTTCCACGTGATGGCGTTCGTTTTGGAGAGCTTGTTCTGGACCCGTCCCGTCGTCTTCGCCCGTTTCGGCGTGGCCTCCCGGTCGGACGCCGACATCACCCGTCCGATGGCCTACAACCAGGGTTTCTACAACTTGGGGCTTGCGATCGGGGTGGCAGTCGGTCTCGTGCTGCTGCCGCAGGTCGACACGGCGGGCGTGGTGGGCCGGACCCTGGTGGTGTTCGGTACCGCTTGCATGGCGCTGGCCGGCGCGGTCCTGGTCGGCACCGGCCGGAAGTACCGGCGGGCCGGGTCGATCCAGTTCGGGATCTCCGCGCTTGCCCTGGCTTTCACACTGCTTGCCTGACGGCCGGCACCCGCCCATCCGGACGGTCTGGACGGCGTTCGTGCGACCAGATGTTCTCGTGCACGCGTAGGCTCGAAGCAGCTGAGCCCACAGCCGGCCTGGACCACGCGGAATGCCTGTCGGCCGCCGCGCTGAGCACACGCTCACCACCAGGCACACCTGCGCTGTCGTGCGAGCCGGGACACCATCGATGCGCGCATCCGTGGTCGCCGTGACCCCACATACCGGTGGCTGGACACGACACCCGATTCCCCGTTCCACTCCCCTGCCCGCCGCCACCGGCAGCGCGCCTTCCCCCGCTCGCACCTACCGCTTCAAGAGACGAGATCTCATGACAGACAACGACACTGGCACCCTCTACACGCTGGGCGACCGCGGCCAGACGGTCCAGGGATCAGCCAACGATGTCCGTGACCGCAAGGTGAAGGACAAGGACGGCACCGAAATCGGCAAAGTGGCCGACCTCCTCGTCGACGACCAGGACCAGAAGGTCCGATTCCTGGTCGTCGAACACGGCGGATTCCTCGGCTTCGGCGAGAAGAAGACCCTGATCCCCGTCGACGCCATCACCACGATCACCGAGGACGAGGTGAACATCGACCAGTCCCACGAACGGGTCGCGGCCGCTCCCGGCTACGACCCGGACCTGGTGAACGACCGCACCTATCACTCCCAGATCTACAGCCACTTCGGGTATCTGCCGTACTGGGGACCGGGCTACGTGGGCCTGGGTATGGACCTCCTGCCGATGCCGGCCCCGAAGTCCCGGGACTGAGTCCTCGTGTCTCGCCGCCGCGCCGGTGTCGCCATCCGGGCCCGATGACCCCGGTCGACCTGGGCCTGCCGGGGGCGATACGGGCGTGCCTGTTCGATCTGGACGGTGTCCTGACCGACACGGCACGCCTGCACGCCGCGGCGTGGAAGGAGATGTTCGACAGCTATCTCAGGACCCGGGCCGAGGAGACCCGGACGCTGTTCGTGCCCTTCGACGAGGCGACGGACTACGACACCTACGTGGACGGGAAGAGCAGGGCCGACGGAACCCGCTCGTTCCTGGAGTCGCGCGAGATCGATGTGCCCCCTGGTGCACCGGACGACCGGGCGGGGGTACCGACGATCGCCGGGCTGGGGGGTGCCAAGAACGCGATCCTGATGCGCCGGCTGCGCCGTGACGGTGTTCAGCCCTATCCCGGTTCGGTCCGCTATGTCCGCGCCGTGCTGGCGGCAGGCCTACGCACGGCCGTGGTGTCCTCCAGCGCCAACTGCGCCGAGGTCCTCGAGGCCGCCGGTATCGCAGATCTCTTCCAGACGCGGATCGACGGCGTGAACGTCGAGGAACAGGGGTTGGCGGGCAAGCCGGCGCCGGACACGTATCTGGCCGCGGCGGCAGCGCTGGACGTGAACCCTGCCGAGGCGGCGGTGTTCGAGGATGCCCTGGCGGGAGTGGCCGCCGGCCGGGCCGGCGGTTTCGGCTGGGTGGTCGGGGTCGATCGGGTGGGACAGGCCGACCAGCTGCGTACGCACGGAGCCGACCGGGTCGTGACCGACCTCGCCCAACTGTGGGACCCGGCCGAACCGACGTGATCGCCCAGCCGGGCTACACGACCGAGCCGTGGTGCGTCCGCGAGACCGGACTCGATCTGGGCGTCCTGGCGCAGAGCGAATCGGTGTTCGCCCTGTCCAACGGTCACATCGGATGGCGTGGGAACCTGGACGAGGGCGACCCGCACGGCCTGCCCGGCTCCTACCTCAACGGTGTCTACGAGTCGCGGCCACTCCCCTACGCCGAGGGCGGCTTCGGGTACCCCGAGGCGGGGCAGACGGTCATCAACGTCACCAACGGCAAGATGATCCGCCTGCTCGTGGACGACCAGCCCTTCGACGTGCGTTACGGACAGCTCATCGCGCACGAGCGGGTGCTGGATTTCCGCACCGGGTTGCTGAGCCGCGAGGTCGACTGGGTGTCCCCGGGCGGGTTGGGCGTGCGGGTGCGCTCGATCCGGCTGGTGTCCCTGGTGCAGCGATCCGTGGCCGCGGTGTGTTACGAGGTCGAACCGGTGGACGCCGCGGTGCGAGTGGTCCTGCAGTCGGAGCTGGTGGCCAACGAGACCTTGCCGCCTTCGGGTGGTGACCCCCGGGAAGCGGCCGCACTGCTCGCGCCTCTGGTGTCGGAGGACCACGCCTGCGTGGGGACGGCGGCCTCGCTGCTGCACCACACCGCTGTCAGCGGGCTACGGATCGGGGCCGCGATGGAACATCACCTGACTGCGCCACCCTCGGTGCAGGTGTCCAGCGAGAGTTATCCCGATCTGGGTCGGGTCACGATCTCGGTGACCCTCGAGCCCGGTCAAAAGCTCCGGCTGGTCAAGTACGTCGCTTACGGCTGGTCAGGGGTCCGTTCGCAACCCGCGGTGGCCGATCAGGTCGCAGCCGCCCTGACCACCGCCGTTCACACCGGCTGGGCGGGATTGGTGGCGGAACACCGGGCCTATCTGGACGATTTCTGGGCGTGCGCGGATGTCGAGGTCGAGGGGGACGAGCGCATCCAGCAGTCGGTGCGGTTCGCGTTGTTCCACGTCCTGCAGGCCTGCGCGCGCGCGGAGGGGCGGGCCATCGCGGCGAAGGGGCTGACCGGGCCGGGCTACGACGGGCACGCCTTCTGGGACACCGAGACCTTCGTGCTGCCATTGCTCACCTACACCGCGCCCCGGGCGGCGGCGGACGCCCTGCGCTGGCGCTACTCGATCCTGCCGAAAGCGCAGCAGCGGGCCACCCAACTCGGGTTGAAGGGTGCCGTCTTCCCGTGGCGGACGATCGCCGGCCACGAATGCTCGGGGTACTGGCCCGCCGGAACCGCCGCGTTCCACGTCGGGGCCGACATCGCCGACGCGGCGGTCCGGTACGTCAGCATCACCGGTGACGAGCGGTTCGAACGCGACGTCGGTCTGGAGCTGTTGACCCAGACCGCCCGCTTGTGGTGCTCGCTGGGCCATCACGATGAGGCGGGACGGTTCCGCATCGACGGGGTGACCGGGCCCGACGAGTACTCAGCCATCGCGGACAACAACGTCTTCACCAACCTGATGGCCCAACACAATCTCGTGGCCGCCGCCGACGCCGCCCGACGCCACCCCGACCTGGCCCACGATCTGGGCATCACCGACACGGAACTCACCGCCTGGCGGGGGGCGGCCGCGACGATGGTCATCCCCTACGACGAGAAGCTGCACGTCCACAGCCAGTCGGAAGGGTTCACCAGCCACCAGCGGTGGGACTTCGACGCCACTGCGGGTGCGGACTACCCACTCATGCTGCACTTCCATTATTTCGACCTCTACCGCAAACAGGTGGTCAAACAGGCTGACCTGGTGCTGGCGATGCATCTGCGTGGGGAAGCCTTCACCGCAGCAGAGAAGGACCGGAACTTCGCCTACTACGAAGCGCTCACGGTGCGGGATTCCTCGCTGTCGGCCTGCACGCAGGCGGTCATGGCCGCCGAGACCCGCCATCTGGACCTCGCCTACGACTACCTGACCGAGGCGGCGCTGATGGATCTGCACGACCTCGAGCACAACACTCGGGACGGCCTGCATCTGGCGTCCCTGGCCGGGACCTGGATAGCCCTGGTGCCGGGTTTCGCCGGGCTCCGCGAGCGCAACGGCAGCGTCGCGTTCGCCCCGCGCCTACCGGACGGCATCACCCGCGTGGCGATCACGATCTGTGTCAGGGAGAGTCGGCTCCAGCTCGAGATCGCGCCGACCACGACGACCTACCGAATCCTGGACGGCCCGCCGCTGTCGTTGTGGCACGAGGGGCGACCACTGGCGGTGTCCATCGGTCGCCCGGTCCAGGTGGCCAACACGGTCGCGCCGACGAGCCTCCCGCCGTCCCAGCCCCGGCACCGGGCGCCAGAGCCCCATCCCCGATGACGAGACCGAACCGGTGAACCGCCGCGCGGTGGTCGCCGCGTCTGTCACTCCCCTGGCCTCGATCCTGGGCTCCGGACTCCTGATCATCGTCCCGGTGCTCGAGCGCACGCTCGGGGCGTTGTCGCTGTTCGGCATCCTGGCGATCTGCGGGGTCGCGTGGCTGATCGGCACGACGATCCGGCACAACGTGGTCGTCGTCGAGCAGCGCGAAGCGGCCGGCACGGTCGACACCGTCACGGCCCGGGCGGGGAAACTGGCCGATGCCGTGATCGTCGTCGCGTACGTGATTTCCGTGGCGCTGTATCTGCGGATCATGGCTCAGTACCTCGTCGGGTTCTTCGATTCGGCCGGGTCGGCGCTCTGGGAACCCGTCATCGCCTGTGTCGCGGTGGCGATGATCGTGGGGCTGGGGGTGGTCCGGGGCTTCCGCGGCCTGGACCGGCTGGATCGAGTCTCCCTCGGGGCGGTGTTGGCCCTGACCACCCTGCTGGGTGGCGTCCTGCTGGTCCACGACATCAGATCCGCCGCGTCGACGTCGGTGACCCTACCGCCGATCCCGTCGATGCCTCTGCTCACTGCCGTGTCGGTCCTGGGCGGCATCGTGATCACCGTTCAGGGCTTCGAAACCGTTCGCTACCTGGGCGCCGAATTCGATGCGCCCACCCGGGTCTGGGCGTCCCGCCTCGCCCAGCTGATCTCCTCCTCCATCTACATCGGCTTCGTTGCCGTCGCCACGCCGGTGATGGGTCTCGGGACCAGGGCCGGCGCCGACAACACCCTGCTCGACATCACCGGTCGCATCGCACCGTGGGTCGCGATCCCACTTGTCCTGTCGGCAGTCCTGAGCCAGTTCAGCGCCGCCATCGCCGACACCGCTGCCGCCAACGGGAATCTCGGTGGTCTGAACCGATGGTTCATCGGCCCACGGCCCTTCCTGATCAGCGGTGCAGCCGCCATCGCGCTGGCCGCCGCCGTTCCGACCCTCACCATCGTCGCCGTCGCCTCCCGGGCCTTCGCCGCCTATTACGCCCTGCAGGCGGGGATCGCGATGCATACCTCGAACGGCCTGCCCCGCAAGATCGGATTCGGGACCCTCGCGCTCCTGATGATCGTCGTCACCGTATTCGCCCAGGCCGCCTCCTGATTCCCGTTCCGGGACGATCCGCGTGCGCTGCTGGGGTGCTCCTGGACGGGCTCCACCTCGTATGGCCGCCCCTCAGCGGTCGACCGGCACGGGTTGGTCGTGCGTGGGCGTGGACCTGCCCGTGGGATCGTGTGCGGGGGGCGGATCGGCCGCCACCACAGCGTCATGGTCCTTCGGCCGGTCGAGCAGGCGATAGGCGAGGAGTTTTGCGCGATCGCCGACAAAGGCCCAGACGAGGGCGTAACCCCACACGAAGGCGGCCCAGCCCCAGCCGAGTGGCTCCATGAACAGCCCGTAGACGGCGATGAGGGTCGCGATGATCTGGGTGCCGACGACCGCGATGACCAGGATCCGGGCCGGGCGGATGGACCAGAACGGCCCTCTGGTACGGGTCAGGAAGATCGTCAGGTGCCCGGCGACGGACAGCTTGAGGTACATCATCGTCTGCACCTGGGGCCGGCCGAGGTCGAAAACGCGGTCGCCGAGGTAGAACAGGGCGAAGGCCGAGATCACCCCGACGACACCGAGGACAGTGGAGATGCCCAGGACGAGGCGCATGTTCCAGGCTTCGGGCTTCATCTTGTATCGCACGTTGTCGTAGGCGATGGACAGGATGGCGCCGTCGTTGAGCAGCGCCAACATCACAATCATGATCGCGGTGACCGGGTAGAAGTTGAAGACCAGGATCGCCACCGTCATGAACAGCAGCACCCGCAGGGTTTCCGCGATGCGGTACATGGCGTAGGAGTTCATCCGCTGGAAGATCTTGCGGCTTTCCTTGATCGCGTCGATGATCACCGACAGCCCCGGGGTGAGGAGAACGATCGCGGCGGCGGCGCGGGCGGCGTCGGTGGCGCCGGAGACGGCGATACCGCAGTCGGCCTTCTTGAGGGCGGGCGCGTCGTTGACCCCGTCGCCGGTCATCCCGACGATGTGTCCGCCCTGCTGCAATACGTCGACGATGTGGTACTTGTGCTCCGGGAACACCTGGGCGAACCCGTCAGCCGTCTCGATCGACTCAGCGACGGCCGCGGATTCCTGCTTCTTCACGTCACCCAGGCCGGCCGCATCGAGGATGTCCGCGCCCAGTCCGACGGCGGCGGCGGTCTCCTTGGCGATGGCGATCGCGTCGCCGGTCACCATCTTCACGCTCACGCCCATCGCTTTCGCGGTGGCGATAGTGGAAGCGGCGTCCTCCCGCGGCGGGTCGAACAGCGGCAGCACACCGAGAAACCGCCAGCCGCCGTCGGTTTCGGCGCGGGCCACGCCCAGGGCCCGGAACCCCCGGGCGGCGAAGTCGTTCACCGCGGTGTCGACGGCGGGTGTGATCGTCGCCGTGTCGTCGGCGAGGGCGAGGATGACCTGCGGGGCGCCCTTACTGACCGTGAACGTCGTGCCGTCGGGGCCGGTGACCGTGGACTCGGTCCGTTTGTGGACCGGGTCGAACGGCTGGAAGTGGCTGACCGTGTAGCCGTCCAGAGCCTTCGGGTCTTTCAATCCCGCCAACACAGCGAGGTCGATGGGGTCGTTGTTCTCCGCGCGGGAGGCCAGCGCGCCGGCCAGGATGACGTCCGCGGCGGCGACATCGGCGACGCTGAACGGGTCGCCGAGCGTGAGGGAATTCTGGGTCAGCGTGCCGGTCTTGTCCGCGCACAGTACGTCCACGCCGGCGAGTTCCTCGATGGCCACCAATTTGCTGACGATCGCCTGTTTCGTGGCCAGCAGCCGGGCTCCGACCGCCATCGTCACCGACAACACCGTCGGCATCGCGACCGGGATCGCGGCCACCGTGAGCACCAGCGCGAACTGAAGCGTGGTAAGGATCGGGTCACCGCGCACGATCGACACGACCACGATCACCGCCACCAGCACGATCGCCAACATGATCAGGTAGTTGCCGATCTTGAGGACGGCCTTCTGGAAGTGGCTGACCGTGTGCGCGTCCTGGACGAGTTCCGCGGTCTGGCCGAAATAGGTGTGGGTGCCGGTCGCATAGACCAGGGCGCCGATCTCGCCCCGGCGGATGATCGACCCGGAGAACACCGCATCCCCGGAATGGCGGGTGGCGGGCAGTGATTCACCGGTGAGCGCCGACTGGTCTACCGTTATCTCCTCGCCGTCCAGCAGCCGGGCGTCGGCCGGCACGATGTCCCCCAGCCGCAACCGGACGACGTCGCCCGGGACCAGCTCGCGGGCGGCGGGGGTGGTCCACTGACCGTCGCGCCGGACGCGGGCATTGACGGCGAGTTTGCTCTTCAGCGCGTCGATGGCGTTGCCGGCCTGGCGTTCCTCGGTGTAACCGACGACCGCGTTGGCCCCCAGCAACACCAGGATGATGAAGAAATCCGCCCAATGACCCACTGCGCCCGACAGGAGCACCGCAATCTCGATCATCCACGGGATCGGTCCCCAGAAGTAGGACAGGAACTTCAACAGCGGGTTCGTCTTGTGCTCGGCGATCTCGTTCGGGCCGTACTTCGTCAATCGTCGCGCTGCCTCGGCCTGGGTCAACCCGTCCGGGGAGCTCCCCAGTCGTGTCTGGACCTCGGCCATCGGCAGGGTTTTCAGGTCGTCCTCAGGCGCCGGCTGCGTTTCCGACGGCTTCGCCGCCTGCGGATGCTTCGGGTGGGCGGCCATCACGCTCCTCCGCGGGCTGGAAGCAGTTGGGTGTCCATCGTCGTCGGCGCTCGGCCCCGGCGGGCGTCCCGGTCGGACCTCGCCCGCTGCCGGGGGGCCCGTTGAGCGGCGTCGGGACCAAGGCCGTAACACGGCCGCTGATCGGCGGGAGTGAGCATCGCGGGAACCGGACCTCTGTCCCGGACCGGCGGCCGCCCCGGGAGGGTCGAGAAACGACATTCACTTCTCTGGATGCGGCGAGCCCGATGCTCACGAAATCGTGGCCGAACGGCGACGACGGCGGTTCCAGGCCGGCAAGTTCCTTGCCTGCCGATTAGAGTCCTC
>JBDSLP010000252.1:0-6345 GCA_039916325.1 Nakamurella sp.
CGGACGCCAGCGCGACCACGGTGATCTCCACGCCGTGCTGTGCTGCGTAGGCGTGCAGGGTGGTGGTGTCGACGGTGCTGCGGAGGTCGACCAGGGCCGCCACGACGTACCGGCGGCGCGGCGCGACCTGCTGCAACGCGGTGATCGCCGCCATCGCGGTGGTCCCGGTGGACAGCTCGTCGTCCACCAGCACGAGGACGTCGTCGCTGGTCAGAAGGCCGCCAGGGTGGGGCTGGGCCAGGTGTGCGGTGGCGTGTGAGTGCCCCTCCTCGAAGCGCAGGGCGACCGGGACACCGTCGATCTCACGTCGGGTGGAGTGCAGGTAGACGGCCGGGAGGAGCACCTCGGCGACGCAGTGGCCGAGCCCGGTGGCGGTCTCGGCGAAGCCGAACACACTGGTGGCCACGGTCGGACGAAGGCCGGCGGTCAGCGCCGCGACCGGCCCGGCGTCACCGCCGCGCAGCGCGTCGGCAGCGTCGCGCAGACCGGGCATGGTCGCCCCGAGCGACTCGGCCACCAGCAGGCCGAGCAGTTGCCCACTCGCGCGGATCAGGTCCGGCGCCACCGGTACGTGCTTGCCCAGCCAGGACGACACCAACAGGTGGGCGCGACGCGGGTTCTTCCGTAGTGCCACGCCCACGAGGTCCGGGAGCTGCCAGCCGATCGGCGAGTCGTCGGTGTGCAGCGTTACGCCGAAGCGGTCGGCCACCCAGCCGTCGGTCCGGGTGGGGGCGCCGGTCACGGGCGGGCCAGGGCGGCGAGGAAATCCACGAAGTTTGCGTCCGGTCCGGCGACCCCGAAGGCCTGCGCGCGCAGCATGATCTGCTCCGCCCAGAACCGGTGCGGCCGGGCCTCGTTCATCTTGTCCCGGTAGCCCGACGCCCGGACCCCGGTTCCGTGGGCCAGGATGTCCGAGGCATCGCTGTACTCCTCGAAGCTGACGACCGAGAGCGCATGAACCGGAGCGGCGTGGGAGGGGTGGATGATCGTCTTGCCGTGCAATCCGTTCGCCCGGTCCAGTACCACCTCGCGAATGAGGTCGTCGAAGTCCTTGGTGATGAGCCGATGACGCAATTGCTGTTCGTCGGACTCGACGAACGGTGTGGTCCGCAGCTGCGGCCGGAACATTCGCTCGTGATTCGAGAAGTACTCCCACACCGGGCCGGTGATGGTGAAGTTCTGATCGCCCTCGCGGCCCAATTGGTTGACCGCGTCGGAAATCAGATCGGCGACCACGCGCACGTCGTAGATGGTCAGGTCGCGGTCGCGTCGGATACCGAACAACCCGCACAGATCGGTGGCCCCGAGTCGCACTGCGAGCACTTCCTCACGAAAATCCCCCAGGATGGCCCGGATCCGCGTGAGGCTGTCGATCCGGGTTTCCCGGAAGATCACGTCCGCGGTCTCGATGACCGGCATCGCGAGAATGCGTCGGCCCAGGACGCGACCGCTCTCCCGGACCGCCTCCAAATATTCCCGCCCGTTACCGGGTGAGAATTTCGGGAGGACGAATCCGGCCAGCGCCGACGACTGTTCCGGGTCCGCCGCCGAGCAGAGGTCGACGACGTGCCCGGCGGTTCGCACCCGTACGAAGATCAGGGCGTCGACGCCGTCCGCGGACAACTCGGCGATGCTCTGCCTGGCCTGGCGTAAGGCGTCGGTGACCCGGCCGTCCTCGACCGCGTCCTCGAGATCGATGACCATCGAGCGCACCCCGCCTCCGGTGGCCTTACGGACAGCGCCGGACAAGTCGTCCCTGGTGCCGGGGACGTACAGGGTGGCGCCGAGCGCCCTCGAGAGCAGGGGGATGTCGCTGTCCAGACCGAATTCCGCGGGTTCGTGCGCGAAGAGCTGGGACCGGGTCTCCGGTGACAGTTGGTCGAAATGGCGCACGATGGAGTGTCTCGTTCTCTCTGGTCGGCCGGCTACCGGCGGCGGTGGACACGTCGGTCGTGGTCGTTCTCGGCGGCGGTCCCCCCGGGTTCCCTCGACCGGAACCGTTTTCGGGTCGATCATCGCAGACGTGGAAGGCGGGGGCGGCCGCGGTCACGGTGGTGAGAATCGGTGACGACGTCGTGGGAACTCGCCTCCCATCCCGGTCGTTGGGCAGGGTGGAGTGCGGGATGATCCCGTGGCCCCGTTCACGGTGAACGGCGGAAGAAGATCAGGAGAATCGTCGATGGCATTCTGGGACCAGCTAAAATCCAAGACCGCGGATATGAGCTCGCAGTTGAAGACCAAGACGGGACAGTTCAAGAACAAGGAATTCGCCAACGGCACGATGGCGATGTGCGCGCTGATCGCCGCCGCCGACGGAAGCATCGATCCCGAGGAGCGTCGCAAGACCGCCGCCCTCATCACCAGCAATGACGTCCTGTCGATCTTCCCGCCGTCGGAGTTGCGCGACAAGTTCGACTGGTATTGCGACAAGCTGTCCAAGGACTTCGATTTCGGCAAGGTCGAGGCCATTGCGACCGTGGCGAAGCTGAAGTCCAAGCCCGATCAGGCCCGCGCGGTGATACAGATCGGCATCATCATCGGTGGCGCCGACGGCAATTTCGACGCCCACGAGCGGGCGGCCGTCAAGGACGCCTGCTTCGCCGTCGGGATCGCACCGACCGAGTTCGACCTGTAAATACGCCCGAGTCGAGAGGACCCGCTCCGGTAGCCGCCGGGGCGGGTCTTCTCGTCTCTAATCCGACGTGTGGCGGACCTATTTGCTGCCCGGGGTCCAGTTCAGGCCCCAGCCGTACGCCTCGTCCAACGCCTTCTGGCTGCCGGTGACGTAGCGGACCTCGCGACTGACCATCAGCTCACCGCCCCGGTTCTCCAGCAGGGCGATGCCGCAGACCCGCGCACCCGGAGCCTCGCCCTCGAGCCGCACCTCGACCTCCGGTCCGGACGTCGGGTAGAGCGTGACGACCCCGTTGGCCTCTCCCCACTTGGTCGCGCCCTGGTAGATCATCGCGAAGATGAGGATCCGCTTGAAGCGGTTCGGCTGCTCCAGGTTGATCAGCAGGTTCTCCCCGCCGACCGATGCACCGCTGCGATCGTCCCCGTCGAGCAGGATGAAGGGCGCCCGCTGCAGGTTGCCGAACTGTTTGCCCAGCGCCTGTACGCCGCCCTTCTGCCCGTCCGCCAGTTCGTACAGGCACCCGAGGTCCAGATCGATCTGGTCGCTGCCGGCGAGCTTGGCGAGGAACCCCTTGCCGGGCGCCTTCGACGTCCAGTTCAGGTTGACCCTCATCACGCCCTGCCGTTGCCCGCCCTTGGTGAGGCTGATCGTCGGCGCCGCCTTGGTCAGGGTGATCTTGCTCAGCGAGATCGGCCTCCCTGGCGGAGTCGGCGGGGTGACCGGCGTCACCGGGCCGACCGCAGTAGGTGCAGCGGGTGCGGCCGGGGCCGGGGCCGGCGGTGCCACCGGCTCCGGGGTGCCGGTTCGCCGGTTCGGCCGGCTGAAGTCGATACCGCCCGTTCCGGTCGTCGGACCTGCGGGTGTCCCGGGTGCGGGCGGGGCCGTGGCCGGCGGGCCGGTCGGCGGCGCGGCCGGCTCGCCGGTCGGTCTGCGGGGCCGGGTGTAGTCGATCGGCATGGTGGACCTTCCCTCGTGGTGGGACCCGTCAGGGCCGTCGTGATGGCAGGCGGTGGATCAGCGGACCGCGGGTTCGAGCGGGACGCCTGAGTCCCCGCTGCGGATCCGGTTGTTGCGCATGATGCTGGAGATGAAGGCGGCACCGATGAACGCGACGCCCAGCAGCCCGGTGATGATCTCGTTGATGTGCACCCCGATCGAGACGAACAGGATGGTGGCCAACGCGCCGATCGCCCAGTGGGCGCCGTGCTCGAGGTACACGTAGTCCTGCAGCGTGCCCTTACGGACGAAGAAGATCGTCAGCGACCGGACGTACATCGCGCCGATGAAGCCCAGACCCAGCGCGATGATGATCGGATCCGAGGTGATCGCGAACGCGCCGATGACACCATCGAAGGAGAACGACGCGTCCAGCACCTCGAGGTACAGGAAAAGGAAGAACGCCGCCTTGCCGGTGGCCTTGACGATCTTGTTCCGGCCGCGGGCGGGCTTGGCGGCGGCACCGGCCGGATCGGCGATCGAGGCGGGGACGGCCTCGTCGGTGTCGTCGGCGGGATCGACCTCGTCGCCGACGTTGAACAGCTCCCCCAGTCCGTTGACCGCCAGATAGGTGATGAGGCCGAGCATGCCGGACAGCAGGACCACGCCTGGGTCGTCGGCGAGGAACTCCGCCGACAGCACCAGCACGATGACCGCGACGATCACCGAGAGCTGGTCCAATTTGCCGATTCTGGCGAGCGGGGTCTCCAGCCACGTCAGCCACTTGATGTCCCGGTCTTCGAAGATGTAGTCCAGGAAGAGCATCAGCAGGAACATGCCACCGAAGGCGGCGATCTGCGGGTGTGCGGCGGTCAGCAGCGCGGCGTAACTGGTCGGGTCGTCGAGGGGGCGCTGCTCCATCGCCAGCCGGATGGCCTCGAGAGGCCCCAGGTTCGCGGTGACTCCGACGATGAGCAACGGGAACACCAGCCGCATACCGAAGACGGCGATGACGATGCCGACGGTGAGGAAGATCTTCTGCCAGAACTCACTCATCCGCTGCAGGATGGTGGCGTTGACGACGGCGTTGTCGAACGACAGCGACACCTCGAGGATGCCCAGAATGACGCAGAGGAAAAGGGCCGTCCAGCCGCCGTACAGGAGGGCGACCAGCAGGGCGACGACTGTCACCCCGTAGGACCAGCCGAAGATCTTGAACACCGAAGCGCGCCTTTCACAGATACGGCGGGACCCGATCACGACGATCGGGATTCCCGAACTACTGGTCCGACTCCCGGACTACTGGTCCCGGGTCGTCAGCAGCGCCGACCCGTGAACCGATATTCTCCGCCCTGTCCCGACCGGCCGGCGTACGCGGGTCCGCGGCGGGCAGAGAACACCTGGGTGGTGCGGAGTTACAGGTTGACACCGAAGTCGCGGGCGATGCCGGCGAGGCCGGAGGCGTAGCCCTGGCCGGTGGCCCGGAATTTCCACTCCGCTCCACTGCGGTACAGCTCGCCGAAAACCATGGCGGTCTCGGTGGAGGCGTCCTCGGTGAGGTCGTAGCGGGCCAGCTCGGTGCTGGTGGCCTGGTCCACGACCCGGATGAAGGCGTTGCGGACCTGGCCGAAGCTCTGGCCGCGGGACTCGGCGTCGTACACGGAGACGGGGAAGACAACCGACGCGACGGACGCCGGTACCGCGGCCAGGTCGACCTTGATGACCTCGTCGTCGCCGTCGCCCTGACCGGTGAGGTTGTCCCCGACGTGCTCGATGGCGCCGTCCGGCGACCGCAGGTTGTTGAAGTAGACGAAGTGCTGGTCGGAGATGATCTTGCCGCCGGCGTCCAGCGCCAGGGCGCTCGCGTCGAGGTCGAAGTCGACGCCGGTAGTGGTCCGGACATCCCAGCCGAGCCCGACGTTGACCGCCGTCAGCTGCGGCGCCTGCTTGGTCAGCGAGACGTTGCCACCCTTGGTCAAGCTCACGCCCATGGCGTATTCCTCCAGAATCGGGGCACGCGTGTCGGCGCGCCGGTTGAGAACTTTAACTGCTGTTGAACCGAACGACCTCCCTCCGGTGATCGTTCCCGGATCACCGCCGGCGCGACCGGTGGTGAGCGGGTCTTCACCGGATCGGGTCGCTCGCGTCCCTGGGTAGTCTGACGCTCGATGGCCGGTCGATGGTTCGGGCGAGTCCGCAGGAGCCCGCAACAGAACGCGGCCGCCACTGCGGCGCGCGACGGTGCCGTCGCGGCATTCCTGGACCTGGACACCCGCCAACGGTTCGTCTCCGAGGCCATCCGTGCGGTCGGCGAGCTGGATCCACGGTCGTCGATGATCCGGGCGTGGGCCACCATCGAGCAGCGGTGCTTCACCGCGACGTCGGAGTATGTGTCGGTGAGCCAGGAACACGACCTGGACGCCGCGTCCGTGGATCTGTTCGGCTCGACGATCGCCTACCAACGCATCCACACCACACTCGCTGACGCTGCGAGCGCAGTGGACGCCTTCTACCAACGACACCGACCCGAGCTGGACCACGCCGTGTCGGCGATCGCCGCCACCCCTCGTATCGCCGAGGAGGCGGCAGCCGCAGCGACCCGGGCGCGCGCCCGACTGCAACAGGAGACCGCGGTCGCCGGATTCCGCTCGGTTCGTGCCGTGGACGTCGAGCTCACCGACGCCGTGGCCGCGTTGGACAGCGCGCTGGCGGCGGCGTCGGCTCAGGGCGTCCGGGCGGCGGCGACCCGATTGCACGGGGTGGCCGGCGAGGTC
>JBDSLP010000253.1:0-9325 GCA_039916325.1 Nakamurella sp.
TCGGCCGCACGACCTGCAGACATGAGGAACAAGCGATGGGTCTCGCGCCTTCTCCCGGTTCCGCTTTGGTCGTCCCCGCGATCGACATCTCGCCGTACGTGAGCGCTGGAACCGGGTCGTCCGACGACACGGACGGCGATCGCGCCCGGGTCGCCCGGGAGATCGACGAGGCCTGTTCCACCGTCGGGTTCATCCAGATCCTCGGCCACGGCATCCCGGCCGGCGCCGCCGATGGTCTGGCCGCAGCGATCGACGATTTCTTCGCACTTCCCCTGGACACCAAGAAGACCTACGTCTCCCCGCCGCAGATCAACCGCGGATACACCGCACCCCGGTCGGAGCAGCTCAGTCTGAGCCTCGGCGTCGAGTCGGCCACCCGGATGAACGACTTCTTCGAGGCGTTCAACATCGGCGCCACCGCGGCCGACTACCCCACGGCCGACCCCGCGGTACTGGCTGGGAACGCCTACACGGCAAACATCTGGCCCGCCGAGACGACCGACTTCGAGGCCCGCACCCGGGCCTGGTTCGCCCACGCCGGCCAGGTCGCCCGGACGCTGACCCGCATCTTCGCCGACGCCCTGGATCTCCCGTCGGACTTCTTCGCCGCGTACACCGATCACTCGCTGGACGTGCTGCGGATGAACAATTACGCGCTGCCGCCCGGCGAGATCGTGCTGGACGGCGACCTGCTCGGCATGGGTGAGCACACCGACTACGGCATCGTGACCGTGTTGTGGGCCGACCAGGTCAGGGGCCTTCAGGTGCTCGCCGCCGACGGCTCGTGGAACGACGTGTCGCCGCTGCCCGGCGCCTTGCTGGTCAACCTGGGCGACCTGACCAACCGGTGGACCAACGAGCGTTGGCAGTCCACCCTGCACCGGGTGAAGCCGCCGATCGTGGACGGCGCCATCATGCGGCGGCGGTCTGCGGCCTACTTCCACGACGGCAATATCGACGCGGTCATCGCCGCCCTCCCCAGCTGCGTCGACGACACCCACCCGGTCCTGTACCCGCCCATCACCGTCGGCGACCACATCCAGGCCAAGCTCAATGGCTCCCGCGGCCTCACCCTGAACGCCTCCGGCACCGAACGCGACGCCGCCCGCGTCACCTCCGCCACCCCCGCCTGACCCGCACCAGCGCCAGCCCCAGCCCCGGCAGGTCTGACGCCGCTGACGGCGTTCACACCCTGCACACCGACCCGGACCCGACACGAAGGGCCGGCGGAGTACATCCCGCCGGCCCTTCGTCACCACCTCCAGAACTACAGCGCCAACAACTGCCGCACCTTCTGATCGATCCGGCTGACGACCGCGGCGCGCGCGTCATCGGCCGAGTCGGCCTCCAACGCCGCTGCCGCCAACGCCCGACACCAGTCCATCGTGTGTTTGCTGAGCATGTACCGGGCGGTGGCGACCGCGGCCGGCGACATGGACAGCGACGACACGCCGAACCCGGCCAGTACGAGAGCCATCAGCGGGTCGGCGGCGGATTCACCGCAGACCCCGACCGGGGTGCCGGATCTGGTGCCGGCGGCGGCCACCCGGGCGACGAGCTCGAGGACGGCGGGCTGCCACGGGTTGAGCAGATCGGCCAGTTCGCCGCGGAGCCGGTCGGCGGCCATCGTGTACTGGGCGAGGTCGTTGGTGCCGATCGACACGAAGTCGACGACCTCGACGATCTGCTCGGCCCGGACCGCCGCCGACGGGATTTCGATCATCACACCGACGGTCTTGATCCCGACGGCGCGGGCCTGATCGGCGAACGCCTGGGCTTCGGCTTTGGTGGCGATCATCGGGGCCATCACCCAGGGGTAGATTCCGGTGGCCTCCTGAGCGTCGGCCAGCGCGCCCAGCTGGGTCTCCATCAGGGACGGGGTGATCCGGCCGAGCCGGTACCCCCGGACACCCAGGGCCGGGTTCTCCTCGTCGGGCTGGGTGGCGAAGGCCAACGGCTTGTCAGCACCGGCGTCGAGCGTGCGCACGACGACCTTGCGGCCCTCGAACGCCCTGAGCACCTCGGCGTAGGTGGCTGCCTGACCCTCGCGGGGCGGTGCTTCCTTGGAGTCCAGGAAAAGCACCTCGGTGCGGAACAGGCCCACACCTTCGTTGGCCCGCTTCGCCGCCCGCTTCGCGTCCTCGACCTGCCCGATGTTGGCCAGCAGCTGCACCGGATGGCCGTCGGAGGTCGCACCGGGAGCGGTGTTCTCCTCCAACGACTTCAGCAGCTCGGAACGGTCGGTGAACAGCTGCTTCGTGGCTTCCGACGGGTCCAGCTCGATGGTGCCGGCGGCCGCGTCGACGGCGACCTGCTGGCCGTCCTCGAGCGCCATCACGCCGGTCACCCGCACGACGCACGGGATGCCGTGCTGGCCGGCGATGATCGCCGTGTGCGACGTCGGGCCACCGAGCTCGGTGACCACGGCGAGCACCTTGGCCAGGTCCAGCGCCGCGGTGTCGGCCGGCGCGAGATCCTCGGCGACGATGACCGACGGCACCGACAGGTCCGGCATCTCGGGCTCGGCCTGGCCCATCAACCGGGCGAGTACCCGGCCGCGGACGCTGCGCAGGTCGGTGACCCGTTCGGCGAGGTAGTCGCCGAGCGACTTGAACATGTCGCAGAAGCCCTCGACCGAGCGGTCGACCGCAGTGAGCGTGGGCTCACCACCGTCGATCCGCTTGAGGATGTCCTTGATCAGCGCCTTGTCCTCGGCCATCAGCGCGGTGGCCGACAGCACGGTGGACAAAGTCCCCGAGGATTCCGCGGCCCGCTCGCGCAGGCCGGTGGCGACCGCCGCGAAGGCGGCGCTGACGCTCGACTTGGCGGCATCCTTGTCCGTGGGCGGCTTCTCGTCCGCCGGCGGTTTGGGTACTGAGGAAACGCGGGCGACCGGGCCGACGACGGCCCCGCGGCCGACGCCGACACCCTGCAACGTGGTTCCGGCGGTCACACCGGCTTCCGCCGTCGTCCCGGCCGTCATTACTCGGCGTCCAGGTCTCGGGCCAGCAGCTCCACCAGGCTGTCGAGCGCCGCGTCGGCGCCGTCACCGTCCGCCTCGAGGGTGACCTCTTCGCCGTGACCGGCCCCGAGGGCCATCACCATCAGGATGCTCGAGGCATCCATGGCGGGCTGGCCGGACTTGGCGATCGTGACGTCGAGACCGGTGGCCGCGACGGCCTGGGTGAACAACGACGCCGGCCGGGCGTGCAGACCGACGCTGGAGCCGATCGCAACAGTTCTCGTGGGCATGAGCTCTCTTTTCTCGCAGGTTCGTCAGGAGGTGGTCGAGCCGGCTCTGCGGCTGCGACCTGCGGCCGCCTCGGGGACGGCCGATCGACGTGTTACCCGGGCTGTCCCGCCGATGCGGGGCAGCCCGGGAGACGCCGGTCACACACTATGCCGCGACGGCCACGGGGCGTTCGTCGGCCGCTATCAGCTTGCGCTGCTTGTTGGTCATCAGCAGGACGACCAGGGCCGCGGTGATGAGGGTGCCGATGATCAGGGCCAGCAGGAACAGCAGCGGGCTCGAAATCAGCGGGGTTACCCAGATACCGCCGTGCGGGGCCCGCACGCCGGATCCGAAGGCCATGATCAACGCACCGGTCACGCCGCCGCCGACCATCGAGGACGGAATGACGATGAGCGGGTGGGCCGCCGCGAACGGGATGGCCCCCTCGGAGATGAACGAGAGCCCCAGCAGCCACGCAGCTTTGCCGTTCTCCCGCTCGACGGGGGTGAACAGCTTGCTGCGGACGGTGGTGGCCAGCGCCATTCCGAGCGGCGGCACCATACCGGAGCCCATGACGGCCGCCATGATCTGGAACTGCACGGCGTTCTCGGCTCCGGTCGCGGCTGCCGCCAGCCCGGTGGTGGCGAATACGTAGGCGGTCTTGTTGAGCGGACCGCCGAGGTCGAAGCACATCATCAGGCCGAGGATGAGGCCCAACAGTACGGCGCTGCCGCCGCTGAGGCCGGTCAGCCAGTCGCTCAGCGCGGTGAGCAGCGCCGCCAGCGGCTTGCCCAGCACCAGGATCATCACCGCTGCGGTGGCCAGGGTGGCCAGCAGCGGAGTGACGACGACGGGCATGACGCCGCGGACACCCTTCGGGACCTTCCAACGGGAGATCCACAGGGCGATGAAGCCACCGAGGAAGCCGGTGACCAGGGCGCCCAGGAAGCCCGCGCCCACGAGACCGGCGACGGCGCCACCGGCGAAGCCGGGGACCAGGCCGGGACGGTCGGCGATCGCGAACGCGATGTAGCCGGACAGGACGGGCAGCAGGAACGCGAACGTCGCCGCGCCGATCCGGAACAGCAGCGCGCCCCAGTAGTGGTAGTCACCCCACTGGAAGTTGTCGACGATCATCTGGTTGGTGATGCCGCCCGCAGCCGGATCGAGGGCGATCTCGTAGCCGCCGATCATGAAGCCGAGGGCGATCAGGATGCCGCCCGCCGCCACGAACGGGATCATGTACGACACACCGGTCATCAAATACTGACGGATGCGGCTGCCGAGTCCCGGCGCCCCGCTCGGCCGCGCGGCCGGGTGCGGAGTGGCGGCGGCGACCGCGGCCGCCTGCGGGTTGGCCCGGGCGGCTTCGACGGCGGCCACGGCCTGGGCGATGACGCCCTTCGCGTCATGGACGCCCTTCTTCACGCCGACGTCGACGGTGGGCTTCCCGGCGAAGCGCTCCTTGTCGCGGACCTCGAGGTCCGCGGCGAAGATCACCCCGTCCGCAGCGGCGATGACGTCGGGATCGAGGGGGATGGTGCCCGCCGCGCCCTGGGTCTCGACGACCATCTCATGGCCCTGGGACTTGGCCTCCTGCTCGAGAGCCTCGGCGGCCATGTACGTGTGGGCGATCCCAGTCGGACAGGAACTCACTCCGACGAACTTCATGAAACGACGACCTCTCGGGAAACGATGTCGGACACCTCGGTGGCGTCGGCGGCATTCAGCAGGGAAGAGCGGAAGGAGTCGTGAACCAGACGACGAGCCAGTGAGGCCAGGATCTTCAGGTGCTCGGAGCCGCCGCTGGCGGGTGCCGCGATCAGGAAGATCAGGTTGGCGGGGCCGTCCGGGGCGCCGAAGTCGACGCCTGCGGGCACCCGACCGACGGCCAGGCTCGGCACAGTGACGAATTCGGAGCGGGCGTGCGGGAGGCCCACACCGCCGGGCATACCGGTGGCCATCTGCGCCTCGCGGGCACGCACGTCGGCGTGGAACCCGTCGGCGTCGGTGACCCGGCCGGCGGCCGCCATCAGATCGATGAGCTGGCGGGTGACATCGTCACGATCGGTTGCCGTGAGATCGATGCCCACCAGTTCTGGGGTGATCAGCGGGGTACTCATAGGTGTAGCTCCTTCAGTGGTTGGGACGGGTGCGGTTCGGCCACGACGGTCACCGCGGCCAGGTCGATCTGCTCGGGGCCGGGAGCGGCGCTCCCGGGTAGTAGGACAGCCGCGCGTCCCCAGGCGATGGCTGTGCGGAGGGCGTCGGACGGGTCGTGGTCGGCGGCGGCGGCCACGCTCAGATATCCGGCCAGCGTGGTGTCGCCCGCGCCCACTGTGGACAGCGGTACGAGTGGCGGCCCGGCGGCCCACCAGGTCTTGTCCGCGGTGACCAGCAGGGCACCCGCGGCGCCGAGACTGACCAGGGCTGTGTCGATGACCCCGTGGGGACCACCGGCCATCACCTGACGGGCTCCGTCGACGACTTCGCCGACGGTGGTCAGTTCACGTCCGAGAAGATCGCCGAGCTCCTCCTCGTTGGGCTTGATCAGCGTGATGCCGCCGGCGGCCACCGCGACTGCGAACGGCTCGCCCGAGGTGTCCAGCGCAAACCGCACCCCCTTCGCCGTCGCCCGGGCCGCGACCTGGACGTAGAAGTCAGCTCCGACCCCGGCCGGGAGACTACCTGCCCCGACCACCCAGCTGACGTCCGGCGTCAGGTGGGCGTCGATTGCGGCGAGCAGGGACTCCCGCTCCTCGGCGGACAACGTCGGGCCGGGAGCGTTGATCTTGGTGGTCTCACCTGCGGCGTCGACCAGGGTGATGTTGCTGCGGATGGTGCCGGTGATCGGGACCGCCTCCACGGTCACGCCTTTCGACCCCAGCTCAGCGGTCAACAGGCTCCCGTCCGGCCCGCCGGCCGGGTAGACCGCCGCGGTGGCGATGTCGTTGAGCACGAACGCGCGCGAGATGTTGATTCCCTTCCCGCCGGCGTCCAGATGCGCCCGCAGCGCGCGGTTGACCTCGCCGACCGCCAGCTCCTGGAGGTCCAGCGCCCGGTCGACGCTGGGATTCGGGGTCACGGTCAGGATCACGCACGTACCACTCTCGGTCCGGCGATCTCGATCTCGGACGCGGTCTCCGCATCCAGATCGGTATCGGTGATGATGGTGTCGATCTCTTCCAGACCCGACACACGGGCGAACTCGGTCCGGCCGAACTTGCTGTGGTCGGCCAGTACGACGGTGCGCCGACCGGCCCGGGCCAGCGCCCGTTTGATCTGCGCCTCGGCGAGATCCGGTGTGGTGAGACCTCTCTCGGCGGTGATCCCGTTGATCCCGAGGAACGTGACGTCGACGCTGACGTCGGCGATGTTGCGCAGCGCCCAGTCCCCCACGGCGGCCAACGTGATGCCGCGGACGTTGCCGCCGAGCATGTGCAGGGTGATGTTGGCGTAGGGCGCGAGCGTGGACGCCACCGGCAGCGAGTGCGTGACGACGGTGAACTTCCGGTCGGTGGGCAACAGGCTGGCCAACCGAACAGTGGTGGTGCCCGCGTCGAGGATGATCGATCCGCCGTCGGGCAGTTCGTCGAGCGCGGCCTTGCCGATCCGCTCTTTCTCGGCGGAGAACTGGTTCTCCCGCATGGCGACGTTGGGTTCGAAGCCGAACCGCTCGACCGGCATCGCGCCGCCGTGCACCCGGCGTAGCACGCCGAGTCGCTCCAGGGCGGTCAGGTCACGACGCACCGTCTCCGGCGTGACGTCCATCTGAGTGGCCATCGTCAAAACTTCGACACGGCCGAGAGACCGTGCGGCATGAAGGATCTGCGCCTGCCGCTCCGCTGCGTACACCCCGACCCCATTGTCTTGTGGCTCGTCCTGAGAAGCGATGACGTGGTGACGTCGGCAACTCTGTGTGCGCAGCTCCATCGTCCGCTTTGATGTCTGCTTTGCTTTGTTTAGTCCCGCTCTTGTGGGAAGTCAACGACATGTGGACCGATATCACCTGATCGGACTATCGCCTGGGTCACATGGACCCGTTTCGGTAATTCTGTACCCCACGGGGCGGTTGAGCGCGACGGAGCGACACCGGACGCTGGTCGTCGGTCGATCGCCGCCGTCGGCGTCACCCGACTCAGCGCGAGACGGCGCGTCCGATGATCACGCTCATGATCTCGTTGGTACCTTCGAGGATCTGGTGCACCCGGAGGTCTCGGACGATCTTCTCGATGCCGTACTCGGTCAGGTACCCGTAGCCGCCGTGGAGTTGCAGAGCCCGGTTGGCGATCTCGAAACCGACGTCGGTGACGAATTTCTTGGCCATCGCGGCGAGCTCGACCTGCCTCGGGTCCCGGTCGTCCTGCGCCACGGCGGCCCGCCACAACATCAACCGGGCCGCTTCCAGCTGGGTGGCCATATCGGCCAACGCGAACTGCACTGCCTGGAAGTCGATCAGGTCACCGCCGAAGGCGCGCCGCTGCTTGAGGTAGGCCACGGTTCGGTCGAAGGCGGACTGGGCGCCGCCCAGCGAGCACGCAGCGATGCTGACGCGCCCACCATTGAGCCCCCGCATCGCCAGCCGGAACCCGCCACCTTCCCCGCCGAGCAGGTGGTCGGCGGGAACCTCGACCTCGTCCAGGATCACCTGTCGGGTGGGCTGCGCACGCCACCCCATTTTCGCCTCGTTCGGACCGAACGACAGTCCGGGACTGTCCTTCTCGACCACGAACGCCGAGATGCCATGGGAGCCCTCGTCACTCGTACGGGCCATCACCACGTAGACGTCGGACGTGCCGGCCCCGGAGATGAACTGCTTGACGCCGGTCAGGGCGTACCCGCGATCGGTCGGCACGGCCTTCGTGGTCAACGCGCCGGCGTCCGAGCCGACGCCGGGCTCGGTGAGGCAGTAGCTACCCAACTTCTCCATCGAGCACAGGCCGGGCAGCCAGCGCTCACACTGGGACGGCGAGCCGTGGGCGCCGATCATCCAGCCGACCATGTTGTGGATGGACAGGTACGCGGCGATGGTCGGGCACCCGGTGGACAACGCCTCGAAGATGAGCGCGGCATCGAGCCGGGTCAGCGCCGAGCCGCCGTACTCCTCGGCCAGGTAGATGCCGCCGAGGCCCAGATCAGCTCCCCGACGGAGCGTCTCGACCGGAAAGTGCTTGTCGGCGTCCCACTGCAACGCAAATGGCGCCAACTCCCGGTCGGCGAAATCACGACACGCCTCACCGATCGCCCGCTGGTCGTCCGTCAGCTCGAACATGGTCGGTCTCCGATCCCGGAGTCCCCGCTGGCCGATTGGCAGTGGCTCCGATATTCGGAGATCCTACTACTGTGACCACGCCGGGCGGTCGCACATACGCAGGTCGACGGAATAGCCGCGCGGCGGGGGTGGTTGACCCTGACATGACCGTGCCGCTCGCTGTCCTGGACCTGTCCCCCGTGGCGAAGTCCGCCGGCGTCGCCGGTGGAGCCGAGGCTCTGCACCACACCACCGAGCTGGCCCGCCGCGTCGAACAGCTTGGCTACCAACGTTTCTGGGTGGCCGAGCACCACAACATGCCCGGTATCGCCAGTTCGTCACCGGCCGTGCTACTGGCCCACCTGGCCGCGCACACGAGCACCATCCGGCTCGGTTCGGGCGGCGTGATGCTGCCCAACCACGCGCCGCTGGTGATCGCCGAGCAGTTCGGCATGCTGGCCGCCCTGCACCCCGGACGCATCGACCTCGGCATCGGCCGCGCCCCGGGGGGCGGACCAGCGCACCGCGATGGCGTTGCGCCGCCACCTGGCCAGCAGCGATGAGGAAGAAGGCTTCCCGCGCGACGTGGTCGAGTTGCAGTCTTACCTGAGCGCAGCCGGCAACGACCAGGCCGTGCGCGCGATCCCCGGCGTCGGCACCCAGGTGCCGATCTGGCTGCTCGGCTCGAGCCTGTACAGCGCGCAGCTTGCGGCTTACCTCGGTCTGCCTTTCGCCTTCGCTTCGCACTTCGCGCCCGACCTGCTGCTGCAGGCGCTCGAGGTCTACCGCTCGACGTTCCGGCCTTCGGCCGAGTGGGCGAAGCCCCACGCGATGGTCGGCGT
>JBDSLP010000254.1:0-7444 GCA_039916325.1 Nakamurella sp.
TCGCGTGCGGACCCAGACTCGCGGTCAACAGGGGTGAACCGGCATCCCGGACCGCGATCGCGGCCGCCACCGCGGCCCGCCGGGCCTCCGGACCTTCACTGGTGAAATAGGTCGGGGCCAGGTTCGCCCGGATGCCCAGCTCGACGGCCGCCGCAGCGATCCGGTCCGTCATGAAGTAGTGGTCGGCGACTGCGGTCACCCCGCCCAGCAGCATCTCCGCGCAGGCCAACCGGGCCCCGGCCCAGACCCGGTCCGGGGTCAGGTTCATCTCGATCGGCCAGACGACGTCGTTGAACCACTCCTCGATGCCCATGTCCTCGCCGACGCCGCGCATCAGCACCATCGGAAGGTGCGAGTGGGCGTTGATCAGGCCTGGCACCGCGAGCCTCCCGCCGGCGTCGACGATCTGCGCTCCCGGGTCGACGGGGCGGCTGCCGGCGCCCACGATCGCGACGATCCGACCGCCGGACAGGTGGATGTCCTGGTCTGCCAGCACCCGACCGGGCCCGGCGTCGGCCGGGATCTGCAGCACCTGGCAGGACTGGATCACGACGCTCGACGCGGTCATGCGGCTGGTCTCCACTCATGGGTCGCGACGGGCGGGTCGGGTGTCCGACCGCCCGAACGCGGGCGGTCACGCCGGGTCCCGACGGTGCATTGCGGGCGAACTCCACCGTCGGTGTCCTTCCCGACGGCCTGATCGTGGTCCGCGACCACGGGAGAAGTGCGTGAACCGCACGGTACGGGGGTGTGGATCAGAGCTCGACCGCGGCGTGACCACAACGACCTCAACGACAGCCTGCTGATGCTGCCGGGGCTGGGCGAGTCCCCGTCGGTATTCGCATTAGGGTCGGCGACGAGTCAGTAGCAGCCGACCCGCACCTCGAGGAGATGCCCCATGACCGACCCGGCCGCGACCGTCCGGCGCGACGAGCACGCCCCGATCGACCCGTGGTGGAAGCAGGCGGTGGTCTACCAGATCTACCCGCGCAGCTTCGCCGACTCGGACGGCGACGGCATCGGTGATCTCGGCGGGGTGATCGAGAAGCTCGACTATCTCAAGACTCTCGGGGTGGACGTGATCTGGTTGTCCCCGATCTACCGCTCGCCGCAGGACGACAACGGCTATGACATCAGTGACTACACCGCGATCGACCCGACCTTCGGCACGCTGGCCCAGTTCGACGAGCTGCTCGCCGTCGCCCATGCGCACGGTATCAAGATCGTGATGGACCTGGTCGTCAACCACACCTCCGACGAGCACCCGTGGTTCGTGGAGTCACGAGCGTCCCGGTCGAATCCGAAACGCGACTGGTACTGGTGGCGGCCGGCCCGCGACGGCATGACCGCCGGTGACCCGGGCGCGGAGCCGACCAACTGGGAGTCGTTCTTCTCCGGGCCGACCTGGGAGCTCGACGAGACGACCGGCGAGTACTACCTGCACCTGTTCTCCACGAAGCAGCCCGACCTGAACTGGGAGAACCCGGAGGTCCGCAACGCCGTCTACGCGATGATGAACTGGTGGCTCGACCGTGGGGTCGACGGCTTCCGGATGGACGTCATCAACATGATCTCCAAGACGCTGCCGCTGATCGACGGCCGGTCCACGCCGGGATCGCCCTACGGCGACGGATCGGCGTTGTTCCAGAACGGCCCACGTATCCACGAGTACCTCCGGGAGATGCACGCCGCGGTGTTCGCCGGGCGTCCGAAGTTGTTGACCGTCGGCGAGACCCCGGGGACGTCAGTGGAACACGCGGTGGTCTACACCGACCCGACGCACCCCGAGGTCGACATGATCTTCCAGTTCGAGCACGTCGGCCTGGACTTCGAGGGTTCGAAGTGGAACTACGTCGGGCTCGACCTGCTGGACCTCAAGGCCAGCTTCGGCCGCTGGCAGGCGGCGCTGGCCGACGTCGGCTGGAACAGCCTCTACTGGGACAACCACGATCAGCCCCGGGCGGTCAGCCGCTTCGGCGACGACGGTGATTTCCGGGTGCCGTCGGCGAAGCTGCTGGCCACCGTGCTGCACCTGCACCAGGGGACGCCCTACGTCTATCAGGGGGAGGAGCTCGGGATGACCAACATCGGGTTCGAGTCCCGCGCCGACTTCGCCGACATCGAGTCGGTCAACTTCTTCGACGAGGCCACCGCCGCCGGCCGGACACCGTCGGAGATCCTGCCGGGCATGCGTGTGATGAGCCGCGACAACGCCCGGACCCCGGTGCAGTGGACGGCGGGGGAGCACGCCGGGTTCACCACCGGTACGCCGTGGTTCCGGGTCAACCCGAATCATCGTGAGATCAATGCCGAGGCGGCCGTCGCCGATCCGGACTCGGTCTTCCACCACTACCGGGCGCTCATCGAGCTGCGGCACAGCGAGCCGACGGTGGCCGTCGGCCATTTCACCATGCTGCTGGCCACCGACCCGACGATCTACGCCTTCACTCGATCGCTGGACGCCACCACCCTGCTGGTGGTGGCGAACTTCTCGGGTGACACCGTCGAGGTGCCGACCGGAGACCGCCCGGGCGAGGTGGACGCCGGCTGGGCCGACGCCGAGCTGGTCAACAGCAACTACCCGCCGCCCGCCGCCGGCCTGACGCTGCAGGCCTGGGAGGCGCGGGTCTATCGCCGGCGCGGCTGAGTTGGTGGCCTCCACCGGACCCGGCACGGGAACCCTGCCGGGCGACTGTGGACCTTCCCGGCACCGACCGGGCCGCCGGCCGGGGCGGGAGCCGGGATAGGCCGAGCCCCACAGGGGATGATGGTTGGGCCCGACCCGCATCGCCGGCGCGCCGGCCCGACCGTTCCCAGAAAGCGAGCATGACCTTCCACTCGCTGTACTCCCACGGCTTCGCGCGGGTGGCTGCCTGCACCACCCGCGTCCACATCGCCGATCCGGTCCGCAACGCCGAGGGCATCGTCGAGGTGGCCACCCGCTGCTCGGAGCAGGGCGTGGCTGTCGCGGTGTTCCCCGAACTCGCCCTCAGCGGCTACGCGATCGATGACCTGCTCGGCGCGGATGCGTTGCTGGACGCTGTGCACGACGGTCTCCATCGACTGATCACCGCTTCGAAGGAGCTGCTGCCGCTCCTCATCGTCGGGGCGCCGCTGCGACACCAGGCCCGGTTGTTCAACGTGGCTGTGGTCATCCATCGCGGTCAGGTGCTGGGTGTGGTGCCCAAGCTGCACCTCCCGACCTACCGGGAGTTCTACGAACGCCGTCAGTTCGCGTCCGGCGACGGCATCGTCGGGCTCACCATCGACATCGCCGGCCGCCCCGCCCCGTTCGGTACCGACCTGTTGTTCGCCGCCACCGACGTCGCCGGATTGACCGTCGGGGTCGAGATCTGCGAGGACATGTTCGTCCCGGTACCGCCGTCCAGTGGGCTCGCGCTGGCCGGCGCCACCGTGCTGGTCAACCTGTCCGGCAGCCCGATCACCATCGGTCGCGCCGACACCCGCACCGCACTGTGCCGTGCCCAGTCGATGCGCTGCCTGGCCGCCTATCTCTACGCCGCCGCCGGCCAGGGGGAGTCGACGACCGAGCTGTCCTGGGACGGGCAGACCAGCATCTTCGAGAACGGCACGCTGATCGGTGACGGGGTCCGGTTCGCCCGCGAACCCCAGATCACCGTGGCCGACGTCGATCTCGACCTGCTGCGGCAGGAACGCGCCCGGCAGGGCACCTTCGAGGACAACCGCCGCGCGGTGGCGTGGCCGGCCTACCGCAGTGTCGGGTTCACCCTGGCCGCCCCCGACGACGACCTCGGACTCCGCCGCCCCGTCGAGCGTTTCCCGTTCGTCCCCGCCGACCCGGACCGGCTGGACCGGGACTGTTTCGAGGCCTACAACATCCAGGTCGACGGGCTGGTCCAGCGGCTGCGCGCCATCCGCACCGAGAAGGTCGTGATCGGCGTCTCGGGCGGCCTCGACTCGACCCACGCGCTGATCGTCGCGGCGCGGGCGATGGATCTGCTCGGTCTGCCGCGGACCAACATCCTGGCCTTCACCATGCCGGGCTTCGCGACCGGCGCCTCGACGAAGGCCAACGCCTGGGCGCTGATGCGCGCGCTGGAGGTGACCGCCGCGGAGCTGGACATCCGGCCCGCCGCGCGGCAGATGCTCGCCGACCTCGACCACCCCTTCGGCCGCGGCGAGGAGGTGTACGACATCACGTTCGAGAACGTCCAGGCCGGGCTGCGGACCGACTACCTGTTCCGGTTGGCCAACCACCACCACGGGATCGTGCTCGGCACCGGGGACCTGTCGGAGCTCGCGTTGGGCTGGAGCACCTACGGCGTCGGCGACC
Organism: Nakamurella sp.; assembly: GCA_039916325.1. Taxonomy (GTDB): domain Bacteria; phylum Actinomycetota; class Actinomycetes; order Mycobacteriales; family Nakamurellaceae; genus Nakamurella. The sequence goes on from JBDSLP010000254.1 coordinate 4,316, forward strand.
AGATGTCGCACTACAACGTCAACGGTGGCGTTCCCAAGACGCTGATCCAGCACCTGATCCGCTGGGTCGGCGGGCTGGACGACTTCTCCGACGATGTCGACGCAATCCTGCTCGCCATCCTGGACACCGAGATCAGCCCGGAGCTGATCCCGGTCAGGGACGGTGACGTGCCGCAGAGCACCGAGAAGACGATCGGGCCGTACGAGCTGCAGGACTTCACCCTCTTCTACACGCTGCGCTTCGGCTTCCGGCCGTCCAAAATCGCGTTCCTGGCGCTGCACGCCTGGCGGGACGTGAACACCGGGCGCTGGCCCGTCAGCTTCCCCGAACACCGGCGCCGCTCCTACGACCTGCCGGTGATCCGGCAGTGGCTGGTCGTGTTCGTCCAGCGGTTCTTCGGGTTCAGCCAGTTCAAGCGTTCGGCGATGCCCAACGGCCCGAAGGTCTCCAGCGGCGGCTCGCTCAGCCCCCGCGGCGACTGGCGGGCCCCGTCCGACGGCAACGCCGCGGTGTGGCTGGCCGAGATCGAACGCAACGTGCCCGACGACTGATCGGCGGCGACCCGGCCTCAGAAGCCGGACCAGACCCCGTCGCCCATCAGCCCGGCCAGCAACAGGTGCAGCGCGAGGTACCCGGTCAGCACCACCCCGCTGACCACGCACGCGATGGCCAGGAACGCCAGGCCCCGCAAGCGGCCCGGCAGGAACGGCGCCAACCGGGGGACGTCGGTGAACCGTCGGTGCAGGTCGGCGGTGACCTTCACGCCTTTCCACACCGAACCGGCCAGCGCGCGGGGACGCAGCGTCAGCCGTTGACCACCGGAGTGGAGCAGGTTGTCCCGCACCCGACCGCCGATCTCGGACAGGTCGAAGGTTCGCCGTAGATCGGCCACCGCCGCGTCGGCGGGCACCAACGCAGTGACCAGCTGGCGGCGCCGGACGGTGAGCCACCCCGGTGCGACCAGCCCGAGCACGGCCACCACCGCGGGTGTGGCCACCCCGACCCCGACCGACACGACCACCAGCACGACGGCCGGAACGACCGGCAGCAGCGTCAGGACCAGGAGCGGAGTGCGGAGCCGGCCGATCAGGGCGCCCCCCAGACCGACCAGCTCGACGGCGCGCTGCTGTACCGCCGCAGCCCGGCTCGGTACCTCGGGCAGCGGAGCGTCCGGAGTGGTCATGACCACGATTGTCCCCGGGCCGGGAATCCGGGAGGACCGGAGCCGGTTGGACCGACCGTAGGAATGACCCGCACCACAGGAAGCAGGTTCTGCATGAGCACCCAGCAGTTGATCGCGAAGGCCTCCGGCACGTTCTCCTTCGGCGGCGATCTGCCGATCCACCGCCTCGGTTTCGGGGCGATGCGCATCACCGGGCCGGGGATCTGGGGTCCGCCGAAGGACCATGACGAGGCGATCCGGGTGCTGCGTCGCACCGTCGACCTCGGCATCACCTTCATCGACACCGCCAATTCCTACGGGCCGTACGTGTCCGAGGAGCTGATTCGCGAGGCACTGTTCCCGTACGCCGACGACCTGGTGATCGGGACCAAGGCGGGCCTGCTGCGCACCGGGCCGGACGTCTGGCCGGTGCACGGACACCCCGCCTACCTGCGCCAGGAGGTCGAGATGAGCCTGCGTCGGCTCGGTCTGGACCGGATCGACCTGTTCCAGCTGCACCGCATCGACCCCGACGTACCGCTGGCCGACCAGCTCGGTGAGCTCGTCGCGCTGCAGGACGAGGGCAAGATCAGGCACATCGGGCTGTCCGAGGTCACCGTCGACCAACTCGAGCAAGCCCGCACGTACGCCACGATCGTGTCGGTGCAGAACCGCTACAACGCCGGCTTCACCGAGGCCGAGGCTCTGCTGGACCACGTCACCGCCGCGGGGATCGGCTTCATCCCGTGGGCCCCGCTGGGCTCCGGACCGCTGGCCCAGAGCGACGGTCCGCTGCGCCGGATTGCCGCCGACCACGACGCCTCGCCGTCGCAGCTCGCACTGGCCTGGCTGTTGAAGCGCTCGCCGGTGGTCATCCCCATCCCGGGCACCTCGACGGTGTCCCACCTCGAGGAGAACACCGCGGCGGCCGGCATCGAGCTGACGGATGCCGAGTTCGACGCGCTCGCGAAGTCCTTCTAGGCCCGTCGAACTCCCGCGACAACGAGGATGGCCGGTGGGCAGCTGCCCGCCGGCCCTCCTCGGTCGCGGCCGGACCTGGCTACAGGTCGACCTTCTCGTTCTCGCCACCGTCGTAGGGCTTGCCGGTCACCTTCGCCTTGACGAAACTGACCACCGTGGCGATGCGACCGCCCGGCGAATCCCAGTACTCGGCGCCGTGAGCGTTGATCTTGATCAACACGACGTCGGGATCCTCCGGTCCGTCGGTGAACCAGGCTCCCACGAACGCGTTCCACAACTCCTTGTTCTTGGCCCGATCGTCGACGATCTCCGCCTCACCCTCGATCGAGATCCAGGTGTCGTTCGAGCTCAGCGTGACACCGACCTCCGGGTTCGCGCGGATGTGAGCCACCTTGCGTGAGGTGCGCTGGGCGAAGAACCACAGGTCACCGTCGAACTCGACCTCCTGCTGAGCCATCGGACGGCTGATGTGGTGTCCGTCGGCGTCCATGGTGGTGAGCATGGCAATGCGGATGTCCTTCGCCAGCTCCGCGACCTTGGCAGTGGTGCCGGTGTCGTCGGCCATGATGGGCTTCCTTCCTCGAGGATTGGTGCGGGAGCCGATACGCGCTGTCGCACAACGATTCCCGGGGGTGCCGGCAATGTCCCAGCCGGACGCGCCGTCACCCTGGTGGTGTGGTACCCGCACACCAGGACGCCCACACGGGCGGTTCAGCCACCCGCCGCGCCGCTGGGGAAGCCCAGGGCGTGGTCCACCCGGACCAGCACCGTCGCGTCGTCGGCGCCGACCCCCCGGAGCAGGTCGATGGTGATCGACCGCAGTTGGCCGACGATCATCACGACCGGCAGTGGCTGGTCGCCCCACAGCAGCGGCCGGGCGTCGGCGATCGCCGCGAACGCCGAGGTCTCGGCCCGCCGGGCGAACTCCGCCGCCCGCTCGGTGTGCCCGAGGACCCCCTCCGCGAGCGCCTCCCCGGTGTACCCGA
>JBDSLP010000255.1:0-41371 GCA_039916325.1 Nakamurella sp.
AAGGTAGCTCGAAGACGGTACGGCGACCGTCGAAGTACTCCGCGAGCTGAGTCCGGACCGCTTCGAAACCTGACTCCGGGGCATGCACCTTCGCGGCCCGGCCCCGGGCGGCGGCGGACGGCGGGTAGCGGTGGCCGGGGAAGTAGACACCGGTGAGGACGAATCCGCCCGGCCCCACGCCACCCACGACCGTCAGATCACCGACCGGCGTGCCGACCACCGCATGGCGCAGGTCGGTCACCGGAGGGAGGTCGGTCACCGGAGGGAGGTCGTCCGGCTGTGTCGTCATCTCCGGTAGACGGCGCGGCCCGACCGATTGTGAGGTCACCGCGCTGACGGTTCTCGGGTCGGTCAGCGGTTGATGTCGAGGCTCGCGGGAGGTCGGCCGTTCGCCTTCGGCTCCGACAGGGTCGTCTTCTCGGCGGCGGCACCGCCCAGCTTGCCCAGCAGGGCCCGGATGTCGACCCCGGTCAGGTCACTGGACAGTTCCAGTCCCTGGGCCACGTTCGCGGCGACCGTCTTGGCCAGGTCACTGGCGCCCTCGGTGGAGATGATCGAGATCTTGTCCACGTTGGACAGCGGCTCGGACGCCGACCGGACGATCTCGGGCAGCACCTTGACCAGCAGATCCAGCACGGCGGCCTCCCCGTAGGTGGCGAACGCCTGCGCACGTTTGTCCATCGCCTCGGCCTCGGCGGTGCCCCGGGCCAGGATGGCGCTCGCATCGGCGGCACCCTCGGCCTCCACCGCGGCCGCGATGGCGGTCCGGCGTCTCTGCTCGGCCTCACCCTTCTTGGCACCCTCGATCGCCTCGGCGTCGGCCAGCGCACTCCGCCGGGCCCGCTCGCCCTCACCGGACAGCCGGGCCTGCTCCGCGGCCGCCTGGGCGCCGGCGATGGTGGCCTGCCGGTCCGCCTCGGCCTTGGCGATGACGGAGTTCTTGCTGGCCTCTGCCTGCTGCTCGATCCGGTACCGGTCGGCATCGGCGGGTCGGCGGATCTGGGTGTCCAACTGACGCTCGGTCAGGGCCGAGGTGGCCTGGGCGACCTTCTCCTGCTCGAGCAGGACCCGCTGGTCCTGGACCGCCTTGGCGATCGGTCCGGCGGCGGCCGCGGCCGCTTTGGCTGCGTCGATCTCGGCGTTGATCTCGGCCTGCTTGAGCGAGAGCTGCCGCTGGGCGATGGCGATGGCCTCCTGCGCCAGCAGGTTCTCCTGCTCGGACGCCTGCCGGGCCCGCGCCTCGGCGATCGCGGCCTCCTTGACCACCCGGGCGGCTTCCGGCCGACCCAGGTCGGCGAGGTACGTGCCCTCGGCCGCGATGTCCTGCAACTGGAAGGTGTCCAGCACCAGCCCCTGGCCGGTGAGTGAGGCCTCGGCCTCCTCGGCAACCGCCGAGGCGAACGCCGCCCGGTCGCGGATGATCTCCTCGATGCTCAACCGGCCGACGATCGACCGCAGCGCGCCCGACAGCACTTCGGAGGTGAAGACGTCGATCCCGGCCTGTTGGTTGAGGAACCGTTGCGCCGCGGCCCGGATGGAGTCCTGCGAGCCGCCCACCTTGACGATCGCTACCCCCTCGAGATCACACTTGACCCCGAGTTTGGAGACCGCGCCCCGGATGCCGACCGGGATCCGGCGGCTGGACAGGTCGATCTTGTGCAGCTTCTGCACGACCGGCAGGACGAAGACACTCGCGCCCATCACGACCTTCTGGCCGGACATGTCGGTGGACACCTGGCCGGCCGCGTTCGTGGTGGACCGGCCCTTGGCGCCCGTGACCAGGAAGGCCTGGTTGGGTCCGGCGACCTTGATCCGGCTCAGGATCAGCAGGACCAGCAGGACGACCAGGGCGGCGCTGCCGATGATGGCGATGATGACGGGACTCATGGGTCCTTCCTCCGTACTCGTGGTGCTCGGGAAACTCGTTCTCAGGTCTGGAGATGGCGTCAGCTCTCGGGCAGAGCGGCGGGGGGAGCGTCGAACGCGGTCGAGACCACCTCGACGGACGTCTCGGTCGGGACGTCGACGACGTAGACGGGGGTGCCGACAGGTAGCGGGTGCTGACTGCGCGCGTAGTACTTCAGGGTGTGGCCGCCGAGCGTCAGCCGGACCTCGCCGAAGCTGGTGGGTCCGGCGATCGGCGTCACCACCACCCCGTGGCTGCCCAGAAGACCGGCACCGGTGAGGGTCTCGTCCGTTCGCATCCGCATCAGACCGGACACCAGGCGCACCGCGCCAAAGGCGAGTGGCACAGCGACCACCGCGCCGGCGCCGAGACTGACCAGCAGTCTTGGCGTCTCGTCGAGGTGACCGTCGGACAGCGAGGCCGCGGCGGCGCCGGCAAATCCACCGCCGCCGAGGAATGCGGCGATCGCCGGCATGGAGAACGGGCCGTCGGCATCGGCGCCCAGATGTCCCACGTCGCCGATCACCACCGCGACGAGCAGCAGGACGAGGCTGAGTCCGCCGACCACCAGGAAGATCGTCGTCATCGGGTCCATCAGCCCTCCCCAGCACTCCCCTTCAACCTAACGGACGCGGCGCCGCAGCCATCGCTCCGGACGTCACCGCCGCCACTGGTCGTTCGGGACGAACGGCGCCGCCTGAGCACCCATCAGACTCATGCCGCCGTCCACGGTCCACGCCGCTCCGGTGACGAAGGCGGCCGCGGGGGAGGCCAGGAACACGATGACCGCGGCGACCTCCCGGGGGTCGCCCGGTCTACCGGCGGGCACACCCGGCCGGTCGACGGAATGCGGGTCGACGCCGTCCAGGCCGGTCATCGGGGTGGCGATCTCACCGGGGGCGACCGTGTTCGCGGTGATGAGGTGGACCGCGAGCTCCAGCGCGGCCGTCCGGATGAGCCCGGTGACGCCGTGTTTGGCGGCGGAGTAGGCGACCGCACCGATCCCGGGCAGCTCGGCGTGCACGCTGGTCACCGCGATGATGCGGCCGCCGCGGCCGGCCGCGATCATCCGGCGGGCGGCGTGCTGGACGCCGACGAACGCCGCGTCGAGGTTGAGCGTCAGCGTGGTCCGCCAGGTGTCGAGATCCAAGTCGACCAGACGACCACCCGGCCCGCCACCGGCGTTGTGCACGAAGACGTCGACGCCGCCTAGCTCGTCGGCGAGGGCGTCGATGACGGCGCCGCAGTCGTCGATCCGGGTGGCGTCCATCCAGGCGACGACAGCGTGCCGGCCCAGCGCACGGACCGCCGCGGCCGTGGCCTCGGCGCCGGCCTCGTCCCGGAACCAGGTGATCCCGACGTCCAGCCCGGCGCCGGCCAGGCCGATCGCGGTCGCGCGGCCGATGCCGGACTCGCCGCCGGTGACGATCGCCGTGGTGGGCTGCGGAGCCGCAGATCGCGCGGAGCTCGTCACGGGGGCCGTCCTGCGAGATCGATGATGCGGCCGTGGGTCCGGTGCCGCGGGTGCCGGTGCGGGTACACCCTAACCGGGCGCCCGGACCGGCCCGCCCGGAGACGAGGACCGATGCCCACCGACCCGCCCGACCGCACGGAGGACACCCCCGGACCGGAGCGGACCCCCGACGGGCGGTACCTGGTGATCGGCGGCCGCCGCTGGCGCGCCACCGATCCGGCGATCCCCGAGGACGTCGCCGCCGCGCTTCGACACGAGCTGATGGACGCCCGGCGTGCGGTCGGTGCCGCACTGCGTGTCGACGACCCGACCGCGGAGCGCGCGGCCCGGGACCGGGTGCAGGCCACCAAGGTCGCGTTGGGTGAGCGGGGTACCCCATGGTGGGAGCAGAGCCCGGACGAGCGCCGCACCCGGTGGTCCACGTGCGTCGACGCGCTGGCGCCGGATCCGACCGACTGAGCCGGCGGTACCGTCGGCCGGGTGGACGGATCGGAGTGGGACCTGGTGATCGTCGGGGGCGGACCCGCCGGGACCGCGGCCGCCGCCGCCGCCGTCGGCGCCCGACCGGAGCTGCGGATCCTCATCGTCGATCGGCACGACTTCCCGCGGGACAAGACGTGCGGTGACGGCGTCGCCGCCGAGGCGCTGGACGTCGCTGCGGAGCTGGGCTTCGCCATGGGACCGTTGCTGGCCGGCTGTCCGCCGATCGATCGGCTCCGGTTGACCGCACCGGGCGGCGCGGTCGCCGACCGGCCGATGGCCCGCGCTGTCCGGGTCATCCCGCGGACGATCCTGGACGCCCGGTTGCTCGCCGATGTGCGCGAGCGCGGGGTGGCCTTCCGTCGGCAGACCGTCCGCCGCCTCACGAGGGCCGGTGACCACATCGTCCTGGACGGGACGATCCGGGCCGCGATGGTCATCGCAGCCGACGGTGCCGAATCGATGGTCCGGCGGGCGACCACCGCCCCGCGCCGCCGGAGCTCGCCGGTGGCGCTGGCCCTGCGTGGCTATGCCGCGGAACTCCCGGGCCAGGACGGCGCCCAGTTGATCACCATGTCGGCCCGGAACTGGCCGGCCTACGCCTGGAGCTTTCCGATCGGTGACGGCCGCGCGAACGTCGGATACGGGGAACTGCTGACCGACCGGCCGCTGAACCGGGAAGCGTTGCGTGCCGGGATGTCCCGGTTGCTCCCCGGTCTCGATCCGGAACCGGGTGGTCTACGGGCCCACCGGCTGCCGCTCTCCCCGGGGCGGCCCCGGATCGCCGACGGCCGGGTGCTGCTGACCGGGGACGCGTTGTCGCTGGTCAATCCGCTGTCCGGAGAGGGCATCTTCTACGCCCTCCGGTCGGGGAGCCTGGCCGGCCGGGCGGCGGCAGCGGCCCTCGGCGGCGAGGTGCCCGATGCCGGCGCGGCCTACCGGCATTCGATGGACCGGGCGTTGCGGCGACACCTGCGCACCACCGATCGGTTGGACCGGGTGCTGCGCCACCCCTGGCTGCTCGACGCCGGAATCCGGGCCGCGGCGGCACGCCAACGCACGTTCGACGATCTGGTCCGGTTGGCGCTGGCCGACGGAACGCTGAGCGTCCCGCTGCTTGTCGGCATCGGGTCGCATCTGCGATCGACGGTGTGAGCAGCGCCGTTCGATCTGGTCTCAGCGGTCCGGGTCGGGCCCCGGCTGGCAGGGCGGGCACCACCAGGTACGCCGTCGTCCCGGGTCGCCGGCGACCTCGGCGACCACCCTGATCGGGGTGCCACAACGCCGGCACGGTTCACCAGCGCGGCCTGATACCCAGTGCTGCTGACCGGGACGGGTGTTGCCGGTGGTGACCTGCATCGCGCCGGGTACGGTCGCCGACTGTTTCAACGCCCGCGCCACGAGACGAACCGTCGCTGCGAGATCGACGTCGGAAACGGTCGTCCACGGGCTGTGGCCGCGGAGGAAGCAGAGCTCGTTGGCCCAGAGGTTGCCCAGGCCGGCCATATTGCGCTGATCCAGCAGTGCGGCCGCCAGCGGACGGCCGGGTACGGCGGCCAGCCGACGGACCGCTTCGGCGGGGTCCCAGTCCGCGCGGAGCGGGTCCGGGCCGAGGTGCCCGACGATGTCCGCCTCACGCGTGGTGGCCACCAGGTCGACCACCGGCAAGCTGATCCCGTAGGCGGTGGCGCCGGAGTCCAACGCGAGCAGCACCCGGACGTCCGGCAGCAGCCGCCGGGGGAGTTGCCGACCGGGTCGGGTCACCGTCCACGACCCGGTCATCTTCAGATGCGTGTGCAGGGTGACGTTCTCACTGAGCCGGGTCAGCAGGTGCTTGCCGTGGGTGTCGTGCCCAAGGATGACGAGACCGTCCAGTCGGACGTCGGCGTGCGCGGCCACCCGGAGCTCACCCCGGGTCACCGTCCGCCCGTCGAGGGACGGCCGTAGACGCCGGGCCAGCGCGAAGACGGTGTCACCCTCGGGCATCCGGGTCGCCTAGAGCGGCGCCGTCAGCTCGCCCTGGATCCCGTCCGGGTCGGAGAACGACAGGATCACCAGACCGGCGGAGGTCAGCTCGACGATCTCACCGTGCTCGATCCCCTTCTCGACGAAATACGCCTCGGCGTCGACGAGGACGTCGCGGGACGCGACCAGGAAGCTGAAGTGGTCCAGACCGACATGGTCGCAATCGAAGCGCTGCCCGGCCGGCGCCACCGGACGCAACCCGAAAAGCGCGCCGCTCGGCGTCTGGTAGACGACACCGCCGAAATACTCGGTCATCGAGCTCCGGACGCCGGGTTCGTCCACCCGGGCCGAGTTGTCCACCGCCGCCGGCCAGCCGAACAGGTCGTCGTAGAACGCCTTCGACCGGACGATGTCGGTGACGGTGAGGCGCACGTGGGAGTAACCGCTACTGGGGACAGCCATGAGCGTCCGGTACCCCGATGTGGACATCGTGAACCGGATATCGTCCCGACCCGCCCGGGTGCGGGTGGTCAGTGGGAAGGGCCGGCACTCATCCCCAGGGCAGCGGGCCGCTCCCCGCCGACAGCAGCGAACCGGCGAGCAGGCGATCACCGTCGGCGGCGATCCCGCACGCGACCAGCCCGCCGCGGCCGGCGTCGGGGGCCAGCGGTTCCTCCCGGGTCACCGCGACCCGCAGTCCCGCTACGCCGCCGAGGTCCGGGATGCCGGTCCAGGCGCTGATCACGGCGCCGCACGACCGTTCGAGGGTGGTCTCGTCCGGGGCGGTGTCGCGAAGGCGGTAGCGGGCGAACAGTTCGGCGCGGTGTGGTTCACCGCACGTCACCCGGGATGCGGCCACCAGCTGGTCGGCGGCGGCCACACAGGACCCCAGCGCCGGCGGTGGGGTGCCCACCAGGTAGGCGTCACGGAGGGACCCGGCGTAGGGCGGCGACCCCGCACGGGTGCCGATCACGCACGCCACCCAGCGCTGCCCGGCCGCCGCCTGGCGGGGGTCGGGGGTGACCGACACCAGCCGGATGTCGGGCGTCGCGACCCAGGCGTCCACGGCCAGGGCGTCGATCCCGACGAATTTGAACGGGTCAGGACTGGCGGCGCACTCGTCGGTGTCAGCCATCGTGACCGCCCGGGTCAGGTCGACCACGACGATCACCTCGCCGTGGTGCGGGTCCTCGCAGCCGCCGAGCTCCACCGTCGGAGCGGGCCGGCCCACCGCCGGCCCGCGCTTGTCGATGACCGGGAACGGCTGCGCCACGCACTCCCCGACCTGCGGGGGCGGACCGGGCGGCACCGCCGAGGCGGCGCCGGTGACGTGCGGGCGATTCGCGCCGGCCACCGCGACCACCAGCAGCGCCGCCGCCAGCAGCGCCACGAGTCCGGTCAGCCGCCGATCCATTCCCGAAGGCTACCGATCTCAGATGACCTCGATGACCGGGTACACCGGTCGCCACATCGCCTGGTGAACCTGCTGTATCGGGTCGTCGAGCGCGACCTGGGCGAGGCCCTCGGCCGCCGCTTCGGTGACCACCGCGATCGCGACCGCCGCGGAGGCCATCCGCAGGTTGTCCATCGCCGGCAGCAGCGGAGCACCGAGGGTGTCTGCGTTGCTGATCCGGGCGACGGCGTCGGCTGCCGCGGCGATCATCCGGTCGCTGATCCGTGCGGCCCGCGCGACCGTCACACCGAGCCCGAGACCGGGAAACACCAGCGCATTGTTGGCCTGGGCGATCGCGTAGGACCGGCCGTCGTGCACGACCGGCTCGAACGGGCTGCCGGTGGCGGTGAGCACCCGGCCGTCGGTCCAGGCAATCAGATCTGCCGGCAGGGCCTCGCACTTGGAGGTCGGGTTGGACAGCGGCATGATGATCGGCCGGGCGGCGTGGGCCGCCATGTCCCGGACGATGCTCTCGGAAAAGGCGCCCGCCTGGGTGGAGGTGCCGATCATCATCGTCGGGTGCGCGTGGGCGACCACCGACGCCAGGCTCACCTTGCCGTCGGGGCCGGCCCAGTCGGCGACCGACGCCCGCGGGCGGGCGTAGGGCTCCTGGAAGTCCAGCAGCTTCATGTCGTCCAGCAGCAGACCACTACGGGTCAGCGGGTAGAACCGCGACGTGGCCTCCGCGTGGGACAGACCCTCCCGGATCATCTGGTCGCGCATCATGTCGGCGATGCCCAGGCCGGCCGTTCCGGCGCCGTAGATCACGACCCGCTGATCCCGGATCCGGGTCCCGGCCGCTTTGACCGCTGAGAAGGCGGCGGCCAGCACGACCGCTGCGGTGCCCTGCATGTCGTCGTTGAACGTGCAACAGGTCCCGGCGTACTTGTCCAGGATCCGCCGGGCGTTGCTCGCCCCGAAGTCCTCCCAGTGCAGCATCGCGTGCGGGAACAGTTTCGCGCACGCCGTCACGTAGGCGTCGATCAGATCGTCGTAGCGCTGTCCGCGGACCCGGGCATGCCGCTCCCCGAGGTACATGTCGTCGTTGAGCAGCGTGAGGTTGTCGGTGCCCATGTCCAGCACCACCGGCACGACCCGACGGGGGTGCAGGCCGGCTGCGGCGGTGTAGACGGCCAGCTTCCCGATGGAGATCTCGATGCCACCGACCCCCTGGTCACCGATCCCGAGGATGCCCTCGGAGTCGGTGGCCACCAGCAGGTCGACGTCGTCCTCACCGAGACCAGTGTTGCGCAAAGCGGTCTCGACGTCCTCAGGGTGGTCCACCGACAGGTAGACACCCCGAGGACGGCGGAACTCGTGACTGAACCGCTCGATCGCCAGACCCACCGTGGGGGTGTAGACCACCGGCAGCATCTCCGAGAGGTGCTCGGTCAGCAGTCGATAGAACAACACCTCGTTGCGATCGCGCAGATTGGCCAGGTACACCCACTTGCGCAGATCGCTGGACTGCTCCCGGTACTGGGCGTAGACCCGACGGACCTGCCCCTCCAACGATGAAACCCCGGTCGGGAGCAGCCCGGTCAGACCGAGCGAATTGCGCTCCTCGAGGGTGAAGGCGGTACCTCGGTTGATCGTCGGTGCCGCCAGGACCGCGTTCCCACGCGACGAGATCCGGGCGACCACCCCCGAGTCCTCGAAGGCGAGTTGATAGGAGACGTCTCTCACGGGATTCCTCTTCGGGTACCAGTCGGCAGGTGGGTCTGGCAGACGCGGGTCGGCTCAGACGGCGGCGTGCGGGCGGGTAGTCGTCTCGTCGGCCACCACGGTCTTCGCCGGTAACGCCGTTTCGTCGACCCCGTGGTGATGCTCGTCGAGCATGTCGGTGTCGTCGAACGGATCCTCGTGGCTGAAGACGCGCTTCAACTTGTCGTTGTCGACCTCGTTGACCCAGTGACCGATGATCAGGGTGGCCACGGCGTTGCCCGAGAAGTTGGTCAGGGCCCGGGCTTCGGACATGAAGCGGTCGATGGCGACGATGAGGCCGACGCCGGGGACCAGGTCGGGGCGGTGCGAGGCGAGGCCGCCACCCAGGGTGGCCAGACCGGCGCCGGTGACGCCGGCGGCGCCCTTGCTGGCGATGATCATGAACAGCAGCAGGGAGACCTGCTCGCCGCCGGACAGCGGCACGCCCAGCGCGTTGCCGATGAACAGCGAGGCCATCGTCAGGTACATGGCGGTGCCGTCGAGGTTGAACGAGTAACCGGTCGGAACGACGATGCCGACGACGGGGCGGGACACGCCCAGGTGCTCCATCTTGGCGATCAGCCGTGGCAGCGCGGTCTCCGACGACGAGGTCGCCACGATCAGCAGGTACTCCTGACGCAGGTAGTACATCAGGCTGAAGATGCTCCAGCCGGTGGTCAACTTGAGCAGGGTGCCGAGAATGACGACGACGAACACCGCGCAGGTGGCGTAGAAGACGCCGACCAGCAGGCCGAGGGCGGCGATGGCGGACCAGCCGGTGTTGCCGACCACACCGGCGATGGCGCCGAACGCACCGACCGGAGCCAACCACATGATGCCGGCCAGGATCTTGAAGACCAGTCGCTGGAAGACCGACACCGCGTAGAGCACCGGCTCGCCGCGGGTGCCCATCACCTGCACGGCGAATCCGACCAGCAACGCGAGGAACAGGGCCTGCAGCACGGAGCCGGCGGTGAGTGCCGACACGAGCGTCGTCGGGATGATGTCGATGATGAAATTGCCGGAGGTGGCGACGTCGGGGACCTTGTAGGTGGCGGTGGCCGCCGCGGCCTTGAGGCCGTCTCCGGGATGGACCAGGTTGCCCACCAACAGGCCGAGGCCCAGGGCGAACGTTGACATCACGATGAAGTAGAGCAGCGCGATGCCGCCGACCTTGCCGACCTGGGCTGCCTTCCGCACCGAGCCGATGCCGAGCACGATCGTGCAGAAGATGATCGGGCCGATCATCATCTTGATCAGGTTGACGAACGCGGTGCCGATGATGGCCAGGCCGCCCGCGTTCTTCCCGAAGATCAGACCGACGGCGGTGCCGAGCACCACGGCGACGATGACGGCGACGTAGAGCCAGTGCGTGCCGATCTTCTTCTTCCTGGGCTTCGCATCCGCAACGGTGTGGGTTCCTGCCATAGCAACCTCCGAAGTTCTGGGCCGGGCAATCCGTTGACCGGCGCTGGGAGAACAGTGCATGAGCCCGAGGTGGGGGTCACGGTTGTGTTCGTTGTGTTCATCCGATGGCGGAGGAAGGAGAGAATGTGACGATGATGACAGCCCGCGCCCGCTCCCGCCGGGTCAGCGTGGCAAGTCAGCTCCTCGTCCTGCAGAGCCTGCTGCTGTTGTTCGTGCTGGTCGCAGCGGGTGTGTCCAGTGTCGTGCTGGCAGCCGACCGGGAGGACCAGGACACCACCGACAGCGTTCTCCGGGTGGCTGACGCCATCGCCGGCGATCCGTGGGTCGTCGAGCAGGTCGTCGCCGCGGATCCCACTGCAACTCTGCAGCCCTACGCCGAGCGCCTGCGGTTGGCCTCGGGGACCGATTTCGTGGTCATCATGGATCCCGACCGGACCCGGTTCACCCACCCCGACACCACCCAGATCGGCGGTGAGTTCCTCGGCAACATCGAAGCCGCGATGGCCGGGCAGCCGTTCACCGAGACCTACACCGGAACCCTGGGGCCGTCGGTGCGGTCGGTGGCCCCGATCCGGGACGCCGCGGGGAAGATCGTCGCGCTGGTCAGCGTGGGCGTGACCACGGACGCCATCCACACCCAGTTCGTCGCCCAGCTGCCGTTCCTGTTGGCCGGTCTGTGCGTCCTGCTGTTGGTCGCGTTCGTCGGTGCGATGGTCGTCAGCCGGCGGCTACGGCGGCAGACCAGCGGGCTGGACCCGCAGGGGCTGGAGGAGCTCTACGCCTCGCACGACGCGGTGCTGCACTCGATCCGGGAGGGTCTGGTCGTCGTCGACGACCATCGCGTCATCGCCGTCATCAACGACGAGGCCGTTCGGCTGCTGGGCGTGTCCGGGTCGGAGGCGGGGGCACGCATCGCCGATCTCGCGCTGCCCGAATCGCTGCTCGGCCTGTTCGGATCCGGGGTGTCGGCCCGGGACGAGATGCACCTGACCGGCGACCGCATCCTCGTGGTCAACCAGACCGCCGCCACATTCCACGGCCGGACGTACGGCACTGTGGCCACTTTGCGGGACCGCACCGAGATGGATTCCCTCACCGGTGAACTCGACACCGTCCGGGCGTTCGCGGCGTCGCTGCACGCACAGGCGCACGAAGCGTCGAACAAGCTGCACACCGTGGTCGCTCTCGTCGAGACCGGCCGGTACGACGCCGCTGTCGAATACGCGACCTCGGAACTCGCGTTGTCCCAATGGCTCACCGACCGGGTCGTCGGATCCGTCGAGGAGCCCGTCCTGGCCGCCCTACTGCTGGGCAAGACCTCCCAGGCCGCCGAGCGGGGGGTTGAGCTGCGGATCACCGATGACACCCGGTTACCGGCCGGCGTCCTGCCGGTCGCCGACCTGATCACCGTCCTCGGAAACCTCGTCGACAACGCGATCGACGCCGCGGCCGAGGGGCCACTGGACGGTGTGCGGGTCGTGGAGGTCGCCGTCCTGCCGGCGAACGAGGACCTGGTGATCGAGATCGGCGACTCGGGGCCCGGACTGCCGGCCGCCGTGCAGGAGTCCGCGTTCACCCGGGGGTGGTCGACCAAGGTCGCGACCGTGCCGGGGGGCCGTGGGCTGGGACTGGCATTGGTGAGTCAGGTAGTCCGCCGGCACGGCGGGGTCATCGAGATCGACGACGGCCCGCTGGGTGGGGCGCACTTCACCGTTCGACTGCCGATGCGCCCCGGTGACGGGGACCCGGCCGCCGGTTCGGACCGGGGCGGGTGGACCGCCGAGGCCGCGGGTTCGAGGGCCCGGTGACCGCCCCTGCGCCGATCCCCCTGCCGCCCATTGCGGTGCTGGTCGTGGAGGACGAGCCGTTGACCGCCCAGGCCCACGCCGAATATGTCGGCCGGGTCACCGGCTTCACCGTGACCGGCACGGTCAACAGCGCGCAGGCTGCGATGCATTTCCTCCGCGGTCAACCGGTGGACATGGTGCTGTTGGACTTCAACTTGCCGGACGCGCACGGACTGGAGATCTGCCGGGCGCTGCGGATGGCGCGGGCCGACGTCGATGTGATCGCGGTGACCGCCAACCGAGACCTGCCCTCGGTGCGGGCGGCGGTCTCGCTCGGCGTGGTGCAGTACATCCTCAAGCCGTTCACGTTCCGCTCGTTGCAGGACAAGTTGTTGCAGTACCGCGAGTTCCGGGAGCAGCTGCGCGACGGCACCAGCGTCGGCGGCCAGGTCGACATCGACCGGGCGCTGGCCACGCTGCGCCGGGGCGGGGCTGAGTCGTTGCCGTCCGGTCTGACGGACGCGACGCTGCGCGACGTCTCGACGGTGCTGCAGGCGCGCCACGGAGAAGCCGACGACACCGGCCTGTCGGCGTTGGAAGTCGCCACCCGGAGCAACCTTTCGCGGGTGACCGCCCGGCGTTACCTGGAGCATCTGGTGGAGACCGGTGCCGTCCGCCGAGATCAGCGGCACGGCCGTAGCGGCCGGCCCGAGATCGAGTACCGATGGACGGCGCTCTGACCGACGTCGGCGACGGGGACGGGGTCGTGTACTAGTGGACGCATGGTGCAACCAGGGATCGACCCCGAAGATCTCCCGCCGACGGGGACGCCGGAGTACCCGGCCCTCGACCCTTCCGAGCCGGTTCCCGACGATCCGGGCGAGTTGCTGCCGGACACTCCCGACACATTGCCGCCGGCTCCGCTGGAGCCGATGCCGGACCCGGCCGAGCCGTTGCATCCGCTGCACCCCAACGATCCGCTCAACCCCGACGACCCGGACGAGCCTGGTGGGCCCACCCATGTCCCGGTACCGGCCTGAGGCTCACCGCGGCCCGGCCATCGGGTTGGCGGCAGGATTGGGGTGGCGCGCCGCCGGGCAGTGAGCACGTATGCCGCTGAGCTCTTCGCAGGGAAAGCCCTGGACCAGGGACCGGATCGACGCACTGGCCGCGGAGTTCGGGCCGTTGGTGATCCTGGACATCGGCCCCGGAGTCGGAACCTACGCGAAACTGCTCGCGGGGCCATCGGTCTCACGCCTCATCGGCGTGGAGATCTTCGAGCCCTACGTGACCACCTACCGGTTGCACGATTACTACGACGAGATCATCGTGGGCGACGCCCGTGAGGTGGAGCTGCCGGCCTGCGACGTCGTCATCCTCGGCGACGTCGCCGAGCACATGACCGAGGACGCCGCGTTGGACCTGTGGGCGCGGGCCACCACCGCCGCCCGGCGCGCGGTCTACCTGTCGATCCCGATCGTGCACTATCCGCAGGGGGAGATCGAGGGCAACGAGCACGAGCACCACGTCGTGGACGACTGGAACCACGACACCGTGATCGCGGCCTTCAGCGGGATCGGTGAGTTCTGGCTCGGTACCGAGGTCGGGGTCTACGAGCGCCGCACCGCCTGACGCCCGCACGCCTGACGTCCGCACCGCCTGACGTCCGCGTCTGACGTCCGCACCGCCTGACGCCGCGTCGGGTCACCCCTTCGGGCAATCTGTCGATCGGTGTATCACGCTGCGCCGTAACGCCTCTGATTGATCGACGGTCCCGACCACCGAGGGCCTGCCGCCGAGAGGCGACCTGGTGTGCCGGGCCGACGAGGGCGACACCCGCCGGCGGTGGTCCGGTCGTGGCCGGCACCGGAGCGCGCCCGGTGTCGCCCCGACCCGACGGACCGCGTTCTACGACGTGCCACCGACTCCGCACACCGACCCGAGGATTACCCATGACGATGATCTCGCCCCACCCGCACGACCTCACTCCCGACGAGCCGACCACCCCCGCCGCGGGCGAGGTCGACCACCTCGCGGGCCGCGAGCAGATGCGGCCCGCCCGGCGCGCCCCGGGACCCACCACCGTGCTCGCCAAGGGCGACTCCGGTGAACAGGTCAGCAGCCTGTATGCGTACCTGCACCGCTTCGGGTACTTCCCGAACCCGGAGATCCGCACCGGCAACACCCTGTTCCGCTCGGTGATGGCCTTCGCCCCCGCCGATACCGCCGTCTTCGACGCCACGATGGAGACCGCGGTCCAGCAGTTCCAGCACCAGCAAGGACTGCCCGTCACCGGCGCGGTGGACGAGGCGACGCTGGCCCTGATCGGGCGGCCGCGCTGCGGCTTCCCTGATCAGCCGGTCGTCACCGACGGTGCAATCGCACCGTTCGTGGCCCAGGGCAACCGTTGGAACGGCAACCAGGTCAGCTACCACTTCGACAGCTTCTCGCCCGATCTCGGCCAGGCCGATCAGCGGGCCTCGATCCGCGGCTCGTTCGACCGGTGGGCCGCCGTCACCCCGCTGAACTTCACCGAGAACCCAGGGGCCTCCGACATCCGGATCAGCTGGGTTGCCGGCGACCACGGCGACGGCTTCCCGTTCGACGGTCCGAGCGGTGTCCTGGCGCACTGCTTCTATCCGCCGCCCAACGGTGGTGACATCGCCGGCGATTGCCACTTCGACGACGCCGAGACCTGGTCGACGAACGTGCCGCCCAGCGGGATCGACCTGAACACGGTGTCCCTGCACGAACTGGGACACGGGCTGGGCCTGAACCACTCCAACGACACCAGTGCAGTCATGTACGCCTACTACGGAGGGCCGCGCCGCGAGTTGCAGCCGGACGACATCTCCGGCATCCAGTCGATCTACGGAGCCCGGCTGCGGTGGGCCTCGCTCGGCGGGCTCATCTCCGACGCGGTGGTGGCCGACAATGCCGACGGACGGATGGAGGTCTTCGTCCGTGGTGGCGACAACGCCGTCTGGCACATCTGGCAGACCGCACCGAGCAACGGCTGGGGCGGATGGGCGTCGCTGGGCGGGGTCATCCAGGGGGCGCCGACAGTCGGTCGCAACGCCGACGGACGGCTCGAGGTTTTCGCCCGGGGGACCGACGGCGCGCTCTGGCACCAGTGGCAGGTCGTGCCCAACGGCAACTGGAGCGGCTGGGCGTCCCTCGGCGGTGGCATCTACGACCCGGTGGTCGGCCGCAATGCCGACGGTCGACTGGAGGTCTTCGCCAAGGGTCTGGACGGCGCGCTGTGGCACATCTGGCAGGTCGTGCCCAACGGCAACTGGAGCGGCTGGGCATCTCTCGGCGGCGGACTGGCCAGCAAGGTCGTGGTGGGTAGCAACGCCGACGGCCGGATGGAGGTCTTCGTTCGCGGCACCGACGGTGCGCTCTACCACCAGTGGCAGGTCGTGCCCAACGGAAACTGGGGCGGCTGGGCGTCGCTGGGCGGGGTGATCACCGAAGCCCCCGCGATCGGTCGCAACGCCGACGGCCGGCTCGAGGTCTTCGCCCGGGGCGCCGACGGTGCGCTCTGGCACCAGTGGCAGGTCGTACCCAACGGCAACTGGAGCGGCTGGGCGTCGCTCGGCGGAGGCATCTCGATGCCCGCGGTCCGCAACAACGCCGACGGCCGGATGGAGGTGTTCGTCCGCGGCGGTGACGGCGGACTGTGGCACATCTGGCAGGTCGTCCCGAACGGCAACTGGGGCGGTTGGGCGTCCCTGGGCGGCTTCCAGACCCAGGGTCCGACGATCGGCCGCAACGCCGACGGCCGGCTCGAGGCGTTCGTCCGGGGTGGTGACGGCGGGCTCTGGCACACCTGGCAGAGCGTGCCCAACGGCGTCTGGAACTGACCACCCGATCAGGGGCGGGATCGCGGGAGCGGTTCCGCCCCTGTTTCTTTCGGTCGAGCACGGCACCGGGGCGGTGACGGATCTCCGGTTCCGGTTCGCCGTGGTCACAGAACGGGCACAGACCGAGGGCGACCTGTCGCCGGCTCCCGTCCAGCGGGCCGGCCCCCTGCGGATCCCGCCCCCCGCGGCGCCGCCCACACCGGAAGGTAGGACCATCAGGTGACCGACCAGTACACCCTGACCGATCCCGTCGAGCAGTACCGCCAGGACGGCTTCCCCGAGCAGCACCAGGAAGCGCCCGGGCTGGCCTCCGATCTCACTCCCGCCGCCGACCACGGCGAGGACACCTACCGAGGTTCCGGACGTCTCACCGGCCGCAAGGCGCTCGTGACCGGCGCGGACTCCGGTATCGGCCGGGCCGCCGCGATCGCTTTTGCCCGCGAAGGTGCCGACGTGGTGCTCAACTACCTGCCGTCGGAGCAGTCCGACGCGGAGGACGTCGCAGCTCTGGTCCGCGCCGCCGGCCGGACCGCGGTGCTGGTCCCCGCCGACCTCGCCGTCGAGGCGGAGGCCCGCGGCCTGGTCCGGACCGCTGTCGAGGCACTGGGCGGACTCGACCTGATCGCCAACGTGGCCGGAAAGCAGGTCTTCGTCGAGGATCTCGCCGACCTCAGCTCCGAGCAGTTCGACCAGACGTTCAAGGTCAACGTGTACGCCCTGTTCTGGATCGTCCAGGAGGCCCTCCCGCACCTGCCGGCCGGGTCCTCGATCATCAACACCAGCTCGATCCAGGCGTACTCGCCGTCGCCCGGCCTGGTCGACTACGCCACCACCAAGGCCGCGATCAACACGATCAGCAAGGCGCTGGCCCAACAGCTCGCGCCGAAGGGGATCCGGGTCAACGTGGTCGCGCCCGGACCATTCTGGACGCCGTTGCAGGCCGCCGGCGGGCAACCCACCGAGAAGCTGCCGGAGTTCGGTGCCGAGACCCCGATCGGCCGGGCCGGCCAGCCGGCCGAGATCGCCGGGGCGTACGTGTTTCTCGCGTCGGCCGAGTCCGGGTACGTCATCGGCGAGACGCTGAACGTCAACGGCGGCATGCCGACCCCGTGAGTCCTCCGGTCGGCGTCCCCGTCACGGCGACGGGCGCCGACCGGTGTGTCCCGGAGCCATCCGGGTCGTACCACGGGCTCGCGGTGCCCCGGCGGACACGGTCGTGCGATCATCGAGCCATGCCGGTCACCGCGCGCTACCTGATGATCACCCAGGCTGAGCTGACGTCGTTGCTCGACGCGGGGACGGACCTGCTCGACGACGTGCGCACGCTGGAGCGGGATCCCGCTCACGAGGTGCTCGACCTCGGATCGCTCTGGGACGCCCTGCATTTCGTGATCACCGGGGTGTCCGCCTCCGAACCGCTGGACAACCATCCGATCAGCGACGCCATCGTCGGTGTCCAGTTGTTCTTCGAAGACGACGACGCCGACTTCGTCGCCTTCACCCCCCGGCCGGACCTGGCCGGGATCATCACCGCACTGCAGGCGGTCGACCTGCCGGCCATCGGTCGTGCGTTCGCGCCGACCGCGACCCAGCGCGCGAGCGTCTACCCGGACGGCATCTTCGACGGCGATCGCGAGGACCTCGTCTCCAAGCTGTTCCTCGCCCTGGAGTCCTTGATCGACTTCTACGAGCGGGCCGCCGCGGCCAAGAAACACGTCATCGTCAGCATCGTCTGATCCCGGGCTCGGTCCAGGTCCGCTCTGATCCCGGGCGGGTACCGCAGGCCAGTGCCCTGACCGCGGCTTACCATTGTCCGGTGACGACAGACGATGAGCTGTGCGACTTCCCGTCCGCGGGCGACGAGGAGCAGACCCTGCTGGGATCGCTGGACCGGATCCGGCGCACCTTCAGCTGGAAGTGCGGGGGGCTGGACGCGGCCGCCATGCGGTCGACGCTCGGCCCGTCGACGATGACCCTGGGCGGTCTGCTCCGGCACATGACCTTCGTCGAGCAGATCAAGTTCACCTGGACGCTGCGCGGCGCCGACCCCGGCGCCCCGTGGAACGAGGGCCACGAACTGGACTGGGTGTGGCGGACCGCCGCCGATCACACGCCGGACGAGCTCGTCGGTGCCTGGCGCACCGCAGTGGCGAACTCCCGCCGGGCCGTCGCCGACGCGGTCGCCGCGGGTGGTCTCGGCGCCACCACGGTCGTACCGATGGGAGATTCCGGGATGAACGTACGGCGCCTGGTGGTGGACATGATCGAGGAGTACGCCCGCCATACCGGCCACGCCGACCTGATCCGCGAATCGATCGACGGGCTGGTGGGTGAGGACCCGCCCGGCTGACGAGAGGGACCGCGGATGGCACCGAGCGGGTGGACGGGCCTTCCCGGGCCCACAACACCGCGGCCATGATTCGAGGCCCGATGGTCCGGCCAACCGGACAGGCGGCCCCATGATGGTGACGTGAACGTGACAGGTAGCTCGGGCCACGCCGCTGCCGTCCGCGATCTGCGCGCCGCGGAGGCGGCCCGGGTGCTGGGACTGCTCGACCCGGACGCACTACCCACCCGCGCCCGTCGGTGGATCGAGAGCGGCATCGACACCCCGGCCGCCCGGGCGCTGGCCGCCAGTTCTTGGGATCCCACGCAGTCGAATCCGACCGTCCTGGTGGCGACGGTGGCGTCCGAGCACGACGTCGCGATCCACGACATCGCGGTGGCCCGGGCCGTCCACGCCCAGTCTGTGATCGGCCTCATCGGTCAGGGCGGCGACTTCTCCGGAGCGCTCCTGGACCTCGCCAACAGCGTCACCGACGGCCTCACCGGACGGGCCCACCGATGGTGGGTTCGATTCAGCAGGCCCTGAACCAGGCGCGCTGGACCTGATGTCGTCCGTCCGGCCCGACCACGACTCCGCTACTCGACCTTCCGTGCAACCTGACCGATTCCGTTACCGACGTCCCCCTGACGATCCGGAGAGAGCGACATGACCGAGGTGGTCCGGCGATCGGCGACGGCGTGGGTGCTCGGTGTCCTTGTGGCTGCGGCGGCGGGGTGTGCAGGCCCGCGCGCCGGCGAGCAACACGACGGCGGGGCTTCGACGGTGCTGACGCCGTCCGGGCCGGCCGCCGGGGCGTCACCGTTCGTCGGTACCTACACGGCGGTCGGCGCTACCGGGGTCACGCTGACCGACGGCGCGTTCCCGGTGCGTCTGGAGCTGTCCGGCGCCACCATCGCCGCGACCGCCGGCTGTCGGATGATGACCGGCTCGTTCACGACGGACGGGACCTCGGCCACTGCCGGCGAGCTGACCGGCGCAGACGTCGTCACCGAGCACGAGATCCGGTGTGCTGACAACCTGAACGCTCTCGATGGCTGGCTCGCCGCGCTGCTCGACGGCCCCATGGCCTGGGCGTTCACCGACACCGGGCTCACCGTCACGGCCGGCGATACGCCGACCGGCAGCCTCACCCTCGAGCGGGTGCTGTCGCCGTCCGCGGCCGACCCGACGACCTTCAGCGACCCGGGACTCGCCGGGACCTACGCCCTGAACAGCTGGTCGGACTACGAGAGCGCACTGCCGGCGGAGTCCGCGGCGGACGGCGCGGTCCCGGCTCCGCCACCCCGGGGACCCACCGTACGGATGACCTTCGGCGTCTCGACGGTGACCAGTACCGGCGCCTGTGGGGTGACGACCGGCGACTACCGGTTGACCGCCGGGGCCCTGGCGGTGTCCGACCTCGCGACGACGACCACCGACGGTGCGTGTGAACCCCGGGCCCAGGAGTTCGACGATCTCGTCGCCCGGATGCTGGCGCAGCGCCCTCTCGTCCGGCGGCAGGGCGACGGGCTGGCCATCGAGAGCCGGGACGCTCGGTTCGGTGTCCAGGTGAGCCGGATCGCCGAACCCGCCGATCCGGATTTCGGCGACCGGACCTGGACCCTGGTGCGTCATCAACGGCCCGGGGCCGATCCCGCTCCGGTACCGGCCGGTGTCACCGCGACGCTGCGCTTTCACGGGGGTCGGTTGGAAATGACCACCGGTTGCAACGCCATCGGCGCAATGGCCTGGGTCGCTGACGGTGTCATCCGAGTGCGAGATTTCTCCATGACGGAGATGCTCTGTGACACACCCGCGGGGGACACCGAAGCCGTCCTCATCGAGCCGTTCTCGTCGACGACCATCACCTATCGGGTCGACGGTGACACGTTGAGCATCATCGCCCCGACCATGACCCTCGTCTTCACCGATCGCGGCTGATCGGCAGCGCCGCCGAGCTGTCTACCAGGAACGCCCGAACGGTCGGGTCTTTCGTGAGGGCGAGCACCGCGGCGTAGGCGTACCGAGCCTCGGCCGGGTGCCCGGTCGCCGCCAGCAGATGCGCGCACTGCCCAGGCGGGTGGGAACGCGGCCACCCCTTCCCCGAGATCTTCAAGAACCCGCACCCCCGCGGCCGGCGCCCCGGTGTCCGCTTCGTCGCCGGTCAGGGTGGCCAGCGTGACGGCCAGATACTTTGCTTCGCAGGACATCTCGCGCCGTGCGGAGTTTGTGCGCAGATCGCGTGACAGCCGTGGACGGCCTCCAACGGCGGGCGTCATCCGGGTTGATAGATCCCGTCGGGTCGGCACGAGGAACGGGATCATGATGGCCTTGATCCGCTTTTCGCCCGACCGGACGCGGCGCCCTGGCCGCCGGTGCCGCCGCGAAGGCCGCCGCGACCTCCGCCGCCTCGAACCCGAGCACGGTCTGCAGCATCAGGGGTGTCGAGATCCCCTCGTCGGCCGGAGCCGGTGGGGTCTCGCGTAGATGACCGGCAGACGTCCAGACGTCGCGTTGCCGGTTGCGGGCCACCGTGATCACCCACCGCCGCGCGGCCACACCCATCACCAGATAACCTCGAATCCGCAACCATGTGGGGAAGTCAAGTGAGCAACTCTGAGGGCGCTCGGCGAACACCGTCAACCACTGACGAGCGCGGCACACCCAACACCCGTGAGGTCGAGAAGGAAGTCGTCACCGACTTCACCCGCGACATGTCCTACGGCGCGTACCTGCACCTGGCAGAACTGCTGGACGCTCAGCACCTGCTCAGCGTGCCCGAGCACCACGACGAGTTGTTGTTCATCGTCCAGCATCAGACCAGCGAGCTGTGGCTGAAACTCATCCTCCACGAGTTGCACGCAGCGACGACGCACATGGCCGCCGACGCGCTGCAACCGGCGCTGAAGAACATCGCACGCGTCAAACACATACTGCGCACGCTCACGGAGCAATGGTCGATCCTGGCCACCCTCACCCCTACCGAATACGCCCAGTTCCGGGGATTCCTCGCCCACTCCTCCGGCTTCCAGTCCCACCAGTACCGGGCCGTCGAGTTCCTCCTGGGCAACAAGAACGCCGCGATGCTCACAGTGTTCGCGCACGATCCCGCCGCTCACGACAATCTGCGAGAGCTGCTGCACCTTCCCAGCCTGTACGACGAGTTCCTTCGCCTGCTGGCCCGACGCGGCCACCCGGTGCCCGCGGAGGTCCTGCATCGCGACGTCACGCGCGCGCACGTGCACACGCCGGCCCTGGTGCCCGTGCTGCGGCACATCTACGAGAACGCCGGTGAGTTCTGGGCCGAGTACGAGGCGTGCGAGGAACTCGTGGACCTCGAGGAGAACTTCCAGCTCTGGCGCTTCCGGCACCTGAAGACCGTCGAGCGGGTGATCGGGTTCAAGCGCGGCACCGGTGGCTCCTCCGGCGCGGCCTTCCTGGCCAGGGCGCTGGAGCTCACCTTCTTCCCCGAGCTCTACGCGGTCCGCACCGTGATCGGCACGTGACGTCGGTGCTAGGACTTCCCGCCACTGGAGGTGGGGCAACCTCTGTGGTGGTCTCACGGTGACGTCACGCCGGGGATCACCCAGGCGCGACGAGCTGATATCCGGCGATCGCGGCCACGTCCTGGGCAACGAGGTGCATCAGCGTGGGTGCGTCGATGACGAATCGGGTCATACCCGGCACGATGTCGCCGGCCTCGGCCGGACGCACCGCCAAGGGTCCGGGCGTCCGCGACCAGTGCCCTCAACCACCGGCGGGCACCTCCACCGCACCGGCGACGAAGGCGAGGACCTTGGCGGCCGGCATCTCGCAGGGCCGCAGCTCCTCCCCGGCGTACAGGTTGGCGCTCACCACGTCGGTACCGCCGAGTTGCTCCGCGTACAGCTTCTGGATCCGGCCGCCGGCCAGCACGCTGCGGGTGACCCCGTACCGACGGCCGTCGAAGGTCATGACCGACCACCCTTCGGGCACCCGGAGGAAAAGGTCCGTGACACCGGGAGAGGCCATGGACCCAGGATGCCCGACCCCGCAGGACGCTACGGCCCGGTGTGCGGCAGTCGAGGGTGCCCGATGGTGCCGTTGAGGCCCCGATACGGCAACCTGAGGGGTATGCCATCGCACCCCCTCGGCACCGGAGACTCGGTGCGACTGATCGCCGGGCAACGGGTGTGGGACGCCCTGACCCCCGCGCTGGCCGGTCGTTCCTCCGTGATTGCCGCCGTCGCGTCCATCGGCCGGGACGCCGATCGCCTCCTGCCGCTCTCCCGGGGTGCCACCCTGGTGGTGAATGCGAGCGACGCCGCCGTGCGCCAGGGGACCACCGACCCGGAGGTGCTGCTCCGCTGGCACCGGGCCGGGGTGCGGGTGCATTCGCTGGATTCCCTGAACGCGACGCTGATCCTGGTCGACACCAGCGCGCCCTTCGTCGCCGCCGGCTCGGCCGACGCCTCCCAGATTTCAGCCCAACACCTCGACGAAGCCGTGATGGTCACCGATCTGCCGGACACCATCATCGCGGCGCGGATCACGCTGGGCGGGTTCGTCGCCCGGTCCGGAACACCCCTCACCGAAGATCAACTGCTGGAGGCAATCACCGTGTTCGGAGCCGATCGGGTCGGTCCGCCCGACGTCGAGACCGAAGTACCCGAGTCGTCGGTGTCGGAGGCGGTCGTCGAATCGGCGGCCCCGGACGACACTGCCGCAACCGACGACAGCGCCGATGCGGACGTCGAGGCGGACGTCGAGGCGCCCGCGGCGGCGGTCGATCCCACGGACGACCTCGGGCCGGCGGACAGCCAGGACGAACAAGACGACCAGGACGGCCCACTGGCCATTTTCCCGTGGGCGCGTCCACACACCGTGGGCCTTGCGCAGATCGTCGATCAGCCGGCGGTGATGTCCGAGGACGCGCAGCTCGAACTCGAGCGGCTGAACCTGGAATACGGCCTCCGAGCGGCTTCGTTCCGGGCCGTCCGCCGCCCGGGCGCCTTCAGCATCGATGTCGTCCAGATCCGCGAGAGGTCAGATCAGCCAAGGCCTTTCGGTACGCAGCACCGGACGGGCACGCACGTCATCGCGGTCGAGGCCCCAGCGGAGGCCAAGCGCCCCCGCACGGTCGGAGCCGTGCATCCGCCCGGACGGGTCATTTCCCAGCTCCGTGACGAATTGTCCTACCCGCGGTCGCACTACTACTTCCTGCTGGTCCGGCACGCCGGCCCGCCGCGGGTATACAAGGACGTCGTCCACGCTCTCAAAGCGGTCGGTGAGACGGTCAACTTCGACCGTTCCTACATGGTCCAGGCCAAGATCGAGGCCCTTCTCGCGCTGTGGCCCGAAGCCGTCTACGACTGACGCCCGCGGGCCTGCGGTCAGCCGGTACAACGCCAGGACAGCAGCTCGATGTGCTCCGCGCCCCTCGGTGGTCGCGGAGACCACCCGGCCTCGCACCTCGAAGTACCGGAACGGGTTCTGCGGATCCGAGATGTTCAGGGCCTCCTGCGGGATCCCGGGCGACGTTGCGGGTCCTTCTGGTAGCTGCGGACGGTGTTGACCAGGACGTGCTCGCCGTCGTTGTCCACCCAGGTCGGGGTCAGCTGAGGCGAGCCGTCGGGCATCAGCGTGGCGACGTGACACGGGCTGGGTAGGCGAAGAAGGACCAACAGGTTTTCCGGCAACGGCTTGGTGAATTCTCCGCTGGGACCGGATTGCTCCTACCCGATTGTCGGGGTCGGCAACGGTGGGCCCTGCGATCCGACCGCCGAACCCACGCAGCGGGGCCGTGTGAGGGGATTGTCCCACTGCGCCTTTCGACGGATTCTTCCGGAATCGGCGGTGCCGACGCTGATGCCCGAATTGCCAGAACGCCTGCTCTGTGGTTAGCGTCACACAGAGTTTTCACAGGTTTCCAGCATCGGGAGAGTGTGTATGTCGGTCGTTCTCAGCCACGGACAGTTCGGTCGCGGGGGGCCCGTCCGGCGCCGCCGATGGTTCTCCGCCGGAGTCGCCCTGCTCCTGACCACCTCCCTGATCAACGTGATGCCGGCGGCGGCAGATCCGGCCGTACCGATCGACACCCCGCTATCGGCGGGCCTGGCGGGCAGCCTGCAGTCCGAGCTGGGGTGTGCGGGCGACTGGGATCCCACCTGCGACGCCAGTGATCTGATCGACGCCGGCGACGGGACCTCCAGCGCCTCGTTCGACCTGCCGGCCGGAACCTACGAGTTCAAGGTGGCGATCAACGGCAGCTGGGACGAGAACTACGGCCTGGCCGGTGTTGAGAACGGCGCGAACATCCCAGTCGTACTGGACGGCCCGACCGCCATCACCTTCGCCTACGACCACGCCTCGCACCTGGTCTCGATGACCCCGACCGCGGCTCAGCCGGGCCTGCAGGATTCCGATGCCGCACTGGCCGGCAGCAGTCTGCGTGACGATCTCAGCCGCGAGCAGTTCTACTTCGTGATGGCCGACCGGTTCGCCAATTCCAACACCGCCAACGACACCGGTGGTTACGCGATCCCGGCCGGCACCGCGGCCGGCGACGAGCGGCTGATCAACGGTTACGACCCGGCCGACAAGGGCTTTTACCACGGTGGCGACATCAACGGGATCACCGAGAAGCTGGACTACCTCAAGGCACTGGGAATCACGTCGGTGTGGATGACACCGTCGTTCAAGAACCGACCGGTACAGGGCGAGGGGGAGAACGTCAGCGCCGGCTACCACGGCTACTGGATCACCGACTTCACCCAGATCGACCCGCACCTGGGCACCAACGACGACCTGCAGGCCTTGATCGCCGCCGCCCACGACCGCGGGATGAAGGTCTTCTTCGACATCATCGCCAACCACACCGCGGACGTGATCAGCACGCCGGGAACCTACGTGCCGAAGTCCGTGACGCCGTACAAGGACGCCTCCGGGGTCACCTTCGACGACCGTGACTACGCCGGCGGCAACACCTTTCCGACTCTGGATCCGAATGTGTCCTTCCCCTACGTGCCGACCTTCCTGACGGAGGCCGACAAGACCGTGAAGGTGCCGGCCTGGCTGAACGACCCGACGTACTACCACAACCGGGGCAACGCCAGCTTCGACGGCACCGAGGGCGACATCTACGGCGACTTCGTCGGTCTGGATGACCTGTTCACCGAGAACCCGGACGTTACCGACAAACTGATCGAGACCTACCGCTACTGGGCCGAGTTCGGGATCGACGGGTTCCGGATCGACACCGTCAAGCACGTCAACATCGAGTTCTGGCAGAAGTTCGCGCCCGCGATGCGCGCAGCCGCGGCGGCCGTCGGCAAGGACAAGTTCTTCATGTTCGGCGAGGTCTACGACGCCAACCCCGCCGCGATGTCCCGCTTCACCACCGAGGGTGATCTGCAGGCGACCCTGGATTTCGGGTTCCAGAGCAAGGCAACGGGTTTCGCCCAGGGACAGGCGACCACCGGTCTGCGTGACCTGTTCGCCGGCGACGACTACTACACCGACACCAACTCCAACGTCTATTCGACGCCGACGTTCCTCGGCAACCACGACATGGGCCGCATCGGCTACTTCCTCAAGAGCGCGGCGACCGCCGCCGATCCGGTGGACGCGCCCGAGCTGCTGAGCCGGGACGAGTTGGCCCACTCTCTGATGTACCTGACCCGTGGACAGCCGGTCGTCTACTACGGCGACGAGCAGGGATTCGTCGGTGACGGCGGCGACAAGGACGCCCGGCAGGACATGTTCGCCAGCCAGGTCGCGTCCTACAACGACGACGTCCTGATCGGCACCGACGCCACCACCGCGCAGGACAACTTCGGTACCGACAACCCGCTGTTCACCCACATCGCAGGACTGTCGGCACTGCGCGCAGCGAACCCCGCACTAGCCGACGGCGCCCAGATCCACCGCTACGCCTCCGATCACGCCGGCATCTACGCGTTCAGCCGCATCGACGCGACGGACCAGATCGAGTACGTCGTGGCGGCCAACAACTCCGAGCAGCCCGCCTCGGCCACGTTCGACACCTTCACCCCCGGAGGTACTTTCGCCGGGCTGTACCCGGCCGGATCGGCCGCCCTGACCAGCAACGACGAGGGCCGCGTCACCGTGACCGTGCCGCCGCTGTCGGTCGCGGTGTGGAAGGCGGCAGCGCCGATCCCGGCGTCCGCAGCGGCCCCGGTCATGGTGTTCACCACGCCGTCCACCGGCGCCACCGTCGGTGGCCGCGCCGAGATCGGCGTCGCCGTACCGGCCGGCGGCTTCAACGAGGTGTCCCTGTCCTGGCGACCCGCCGGGACGACGGACTGGACCACGCTGGGCACCGACGACAACGCCCCCTACCGGGTGTTCCACGACGTCTCCACCCTGGCCAAGGGCACGGTGGTGGAGTACCGCGCCGTGCTGAAGGACAACTCCGGCAACCTCTCGGTCGCCGGTACGTCGGCGGTGGTCGGCGACCCGGCTCCGGCGACCGTCGACCCCGGTCAGCCTGGCGGTCCCGTGGTGCAGCCCACGTCGGTCACGCTCGCCGGCGACCTGCAGAGCGAGATCGGGTGCCCGGGGGACTGGCAGCCTGACTGCGCCGCCTCGCACCTGGCGAAGCGGGCGGACGACGTCTGGTCGGCCACCTTCACCCTCCCGGCCGGTAGCTACCAGTTCAAGGTGGCCATCGACGACGCCTGGACCGAGAACTACGGTGCCGGCGGTGCTTCCAACGGCGGCAACATCGCGCTCGTGGTCACCGACGCAACCGCGCCCCTCACGTTCTACTACGACCACGGCACCCACTGGGTGACCACCGATCTGCAGACCCCGATCGTCACGGCCGTGGGCTCCTTCCAGTCCGAACTCGGGTGCGCCGGCGACTGGGCGCCGGACTGTCTGCGCAGCTGGTTGCAGGATCCGGACGGCGACGGCATCTACACCTTCGCCACCGCCTCCCTACCGGCCGGCAGCTACGAGACGAAGGCCACCGTGGGGCTGACCTTCGCCGAGAACTACGGCGCCGGTGGAGCACCCGACGGAGCCAACATCGGCTTCACGGTGGCCGCCGGTGCCGTGACCAGATTCAGCTACGACTCGACAAGCCACGTACTCACCGTGACCAGTGCCGCCTCGACCGCTGCCGATCTGTCGGCCGACAAGGCCCAGTGGATCCAACGGGGGTTGCTGGCCTGGGATCTCCCCCCAGCGGCCGCCGGTTGGACGTTCCGGCTCTACACCGCTGCCGAGGGTGGGCTGGGCCTCGACGCGGAGGCGATCACCGGTGGTGACAGCATCCCGCTGACGCTCGATCCCGCCGGGTTGCCGACCGAGCTCGCGACCAGTTGGCCGCAGCTCGCCGGGTATGACGTGCTGCGACTGCGGGACGCCGACGCCCGGAACACGGCGCTGCTCCAGCGGGCCCTCCAAGGGCAGCTCGCGGTGGCCGCGTTCGACGACCTCGGCCGGCTGGTCGACGCCACCGGTGTGCAGATCCCCGGCGTGCTGGACGACCTGTACGCCAAGGCCACCCACACCACCCTGGGGTTGTCCTTCCGGGCGTTCGGCGGCGGCTTCTTCCGGTGGCCGTTCCCGGTCATGCGGCTGTGGGCTCCGACCGCGACATCGGTCTCCCTCCGGCTGGACCCGCCGGGCCCGATCGGTGAATTGATCCTGCCCATGCAGCGCAACGACCGGACCGGCGTGTGGACCGGGGTGGCGCTGCCGTGGTGGATGGGGGCCACCTACGCCTACGACGTCACCGTGTACGTCCCGTCCGCCGGGGCGGTGCAGACCAGCACCGTCACCGACCCGTACAGCGTCGCCCTGACGACCAACTCGCAGCGTTCGGTGATCGCGGACCTGTCCGACCGCTCGCTGAAGCCGGCCGGCTGGAGGTCGTTGAAGAAGCCTCGGTTGGCTCAGCCCGAGGACTCCAGCATCTACGAGCTGCACATCCGGGACTTCTCGATCTCCGACACCACGGTGCCGGCCGGGGAGCGGGGGACTTACCGGGCGTTCACCCATCCGGAATCGGCCGGCATGACCCACCTGTCCCAGCTCGCTGCGGCGGGCCTGAACACGGTGCATCTGCTGCCGGCTTTCGACATCGCCACCATCGAAGAGAACCGGGCCGCCCAGCAGACCCCGGCGTGTGACCTGCCCGCACTGTCCGCGGCGGATCCGGCCGGTACCGCGCAACAGGAGTGCGTCACCGCGGTGGCCGGGGCGGACGGCTTCAACTGGGGCTACGACCCGTTCCACTACACGACCCCGGAGGGCTCCTACGCCACCGACCCGAACGGGGCCGGCCGGACCCTGGAGTTCCGCCAGATGGTCGCCGGGCTGAACAAGATCGGCCTGCGGGTGGTGATGGACGTGGTCTACAACCACACTGCGGCATCCGGACAGGATCCGAACTCCGTGCTCGACAAGGTCGTCCCCGGCTACTACCAACGGCTCTCGGCCACCGGTGCGCTGGAGACCTCGACCTGCTGCGCCAACACCGCGTCCGAGCACGCGATGATGGAGAAGCTGATCGTCGACTCGATCGTGACCTGGGCGGTGCAGTACAAGGTCGACGGTTTCCGGTTCGATCTGATGGGCCACCACAGCAAGGCGACCCTGCTGAAGGTGCGGGCCGCGCTGGACAAGCTCACTGTGCGTCGGAACGGCGTGGACGGCTCCAAGGTGTACCTCTACGGCGAGGGTTGGAACTTCGGCGAGGTGGCCGACAACGCCCGCTTCGTCCAGGCCACCCAGCTGAACATGGCCGGGACCGGCATCGGCACCTTCAACGACCGCCTGCGCGACGGCGTTCGCGGTGGCGGACCGTTCGACGAGGATCCGCGCATCCAGGGCTTCGGCTCCGGGCTGTTCACCGACCCCAACGCGTTGGGGGACAACGCCGGCGACGCCGCCCGGCAGAAGCTGCTGCAGTACCAGGACTGGATCAAGGTCGGACTGACCGGCAACCTGAAGGACTTCTCGCTGGTCGACCGAACCGGTGCCACCGTCACCGGCGGCCAGATCCCCTACGGGGCCGAGGGTTCCGCGCCGGTCGGGTACACCGCCGACCCGTCGGAAGTGATCACCTACGTGGATGCGCACGACAACGAGACGTTGTTCGACTCGTTGACGCTCAAGCTGCCGGTGAGCACGACGATGGCCGACCGGGTCCGGATGAACACGCTGTCGCTGTCCACCACGGCACTCAGTCAGGGCCCGATGCTCTGGCACGCCGGAACGGACCTGCTGCGGTCGAAGTCGTTGGACCGCAACTCGTTCAACAGCGGGGACTGGTTCAACCGGATCGACTGGACGGGTCAGCAGAGCACGTTCGGATCCGGGCTTCCGCCGGCGACGGACAACGAGACCAAGTGGCCGTTCATGGCCCCGTTGCTCGCCGACCCGAGCCTCAAGCCGGGGGCGGCCGACATGGAGGCCGCCACCGCCGCCGCCCAGGATCTGCTCAAGCTGCGCTTTTCCTCGCCGTTGTTCCGGCTCGGATCGGCGGGGTTGATCGAGCAGAAGGTCTCGTTCCCGCTGGGTGGTCCGGACCAGACTGCCGGGGTCATCGTGATGGTCATCGACGACACCGTCGGTCCGGACATTGATCCGGCGCGGGACCGCATCGTCGTGGTGTTCAACGCTTCCGGTGCCGAGCAGAGCGTGGCGTTGGCGGGGACCGCCGGCCTGGCGCTGAGCGCGGTGCAGGCCGGGGGCGCTGACCCGGTGGTCAAGCAGTCCACTGTCGGATACAGCTCGCTCACCGTCCCGGCCCGGACCGTGGCGGTGTTCGAGGGCTGATACCGCCGCCGGAATAACCAGCGTCTGGGAGACGTCGTTGTCCTGGACGGTCGACACCGTCCAGGACACACCCCAGGGAGTTGGACCATGACCACCACCGGACTCACCACCATCGGACTCATCGGCGCCGGGAACATCGGCGGACAGCTGGCCCGTCTCGCGGTATCCCACGGATACCGCGTCGTCATCAGTAATTCCCGCGGACCCCAGACACTGGCCGACCTGGTCGCCGAGCTGGGTCCGAACGCCACCGCCGCGACCGCCGAGGAGGCCGGCGCGGCCGGCGATCTCGTCGTCGTCACGGTGCCGTTCAAGGCCTACCTCGACGTCCCGGTCGCCCCGCTGGGCGGCAAGGTCGTCATCGACACGAACAACTACTACTTCGAGCGGGACGGGCACGTCGCGGCGCTGGACGAGCACTCGACCACGCCCGCACAGATGCTGCAGGCGCACCTGCCGGGTTCGAGCGTGGTCAAGGCGGTCAACAACATCATGGCCGCCGACCTGACCACCGATGCCACCCCGGCCGGGACACCCGACCGGCGGGCGCTGCCGATCGCCGGCAACGATCACGCGGCCAAAGCCCTGGTCACCACCCTGCTGGACGAGTTCGGCTTCGACGCTGTCGACGCCGGCCCGCTCGGCGAGGGCTGGCGCTTCGACCGGGACATGCCCGCATACGGGCCCCGGATGACTGCCGACGAGGTCCGGGTCAAGCTCGCGGCGGCGACACGGTCGGTCTGAGGCCGTCGGTCCGAGGCGGTCAATCGAAGGCGGTCAATCGGAGGCGGTCAATCGGAGGCGGGTGCCGTCGCGCGTCCGGGGGGCGGATGCCTGACCGGGGCGTTCAGCGCAGCCGTTCGACGGTGCGAACCCCGTTCGGCGGCCAGGTGCCGACCAGTGACGACTGTGTGCGGTCCGGAACGAAACCCTCGTCATCGGCGTCACCGGTGCGCTGGACGAGCCGGTCCACGGCGACCAGGAGGTCGATCGCGCTATCGGCCATCCGGCGGTTGAACTGGTCGATGAACGCGACCGGGCAGACCGCGCGGAGACGGCAGGCCATGGCCACCGGGCCCAGCAGGTGGGGTCCGGGCTGTGGCCGAGGTCGGCTTCCCAGCACCAGCAGGTCGGCACGACGGCTGCCCGCGACGAGCACCTCATCCGCCGGCCCATGCTGAGAACGCTGACGGATCTCCGGGGGTGAATTATGTGGGCGGGACGCGATCCACACCTCGCGGGCGACCAGGTTGGCCGACCGCACCGTGGTCCAGGCGTGCACCGCCTCGATGGAGGCGCCCACCGCCTGGGCTTCCAGGAGGGCCCATCGGAGGGCGGCCATCCCCCCGTTGCCGCCGTCCACCCCGACCATTATCAGTGGGCGGGACCCGGGACGCTTCACCGTCTCCCGCCGGTCATCGAAAGCACGCCGGCGGCCAGGAGCATGAACCCGAGAACGGTCAGCGTCCCTCCCCAGAACGGCGACGCCAGGGTCAGCGGCAGACCGATGACCATCATTGCGACACCCCCGACGGCACCACCCCATCGGCGGCGTCGGCGGGCCGGACGGTGCGGAGCGGACAGGCGCGACGCGAGCCGGGGATCGGACATCCTCAGGCCGTCGGCGAGCTGATCGAGGACGAGCCGATCGGCACCGGACATGGTCACCGACGCCACCGCATCGATCGAGGTAGAGCGCGTGGTGCAGCGAAGGGGAGTAAGGGCCGGAGCGGGGCCATGGGGACGTCCAGGGAGTTCGAGCGGCGACGATAGCGCCTGGTCGGCGAGCACGCGCTCCCGGATCCGCGGCGAACCACACGGCGAACCCGTCCCAGGCCGGCTGAACCCCAGCGACTTCACCGTGCCCTCGTCGTTCGGCGTTGTCAAGCGAACACCGTGAGACAACTCGACCCCGCCCGCTACTCTTACCTCTCACGCTGTCGGCGTCGGCCCACCCGGGTGGACCCGCCCGATCGCCTTGGCTGCACCGAAGGCTCGGGGACCCTCACCATGCACAGCAACCCGGAGCACGCCGTGCCCTGGATTTCAGGTCCGCTCCCCCTGACCGCAGAACGGGTCAGTGCCGACGCCGCCGAGCTGAAGGAGGGTCTGGCCGATCTCGCCAGCCTGGTGACCGGTAGCGCCGGGCTCGACCAAATCCTCACTCAGGTCGCCGTTTTCGCTGCGCGGGCGATCCCCGGCGCCGATGGTGCGGGCGTGACGCTACTGCGGATGGACCGGCCGGAGAACCTCGTCGAGGCACTGGCGGCGAGCGCGCCCTTCGTCCGGGAGATCGATGCCCTGCAGTACGACGTCCTCGGCGAAGGGCCCTGCATCACAGCTGCGTCGGAGCGTCGGACCGTGCGGTCGGGCTCGCTGGGCGGGGAGAAGATGTGGCCCCGTTTCGGCCCTCGGGTGGGTCGCATGGGCGTCCACAGCGTGCTCTCGCTGCCGCTGTTGCTCCCGGGCCAGACCGTGGGCGCCATCAACGTGTACGCCCGTCGAAAGAACGTGTTCGACGACCACGCGGCCGAGCTGGGCGAGCTGTTCGCCGTGGCCGCCGCGGTCTCGGTGCATAACGCCCAGGTCCTGGCGCAGTCGGTACTGCTGGCGACCCAGTTGCAGACCGCGTTGGCCAGTCGCCCGGTCATCGACCAGGCGGTGGGCATTCTGCGGGGGCGCACCGGGGATACTGCCGCACAGGCCATGTTCAGGCTGCGGGCGATCAGTCAGTCCGAGCACATCAAACTGTCCACGGTGGCTCACAACGTGGTCGACGAGGCGGTCCGGCGAGCCCGGGTCCGACGCGTCCAACCAGGTCTGGACGACCCGCGGCCGACGGGGCCCGATGGACCGGACGTCCGCAGGCCGCGCGACCAGGGATAGCGCCCGCCAGGACAGGCGCTCAGCACAGCACCCCGGTGTGCCGGGCGGCCGCCCGCAGCACGTCGAGTTGCTCGAAGAGAACCCGGCCCTCGTCGAGCCACGGCTGGTCCAGGCGTCGACGCGCGCCGAGCTGCCGGGAACGCCAATCCTCCATGTGCCGGTTCCAGCATGCGTACTCGACCAGAAGGGTGCGCTTTCGCTCGTCGGCGATGAGCTCGGCACCTCTGAGTTGTCCCCGCAGGGCGGGCAGCAGGAAGACGATGTCAGCCCGGTCGCCGGGACGGTCAGTACGCACGGGGCCTCCTCGGTGGTCGGTGGCCGGGTGTGACCATCGCCTGGTCAAGCTTCGGCCGTACGCGCGACAGCGGACAGGGTCGAACGTCCCGGGTGCACTGTCTACGCTGCTTCCACCCGGTCCGGCGTCCGATCCCGTTCTGCTCACTCGAAGCGTCAAGCCGGCGAAGGCTCGAGGGAATGCCGGGCCCTGGATGTTGTTGAGAGCTCAACAAGGCGACGCCGATCGCGGCCCGTCACGGTTTCAGGAGGACAGCGTGTACGTAGGCGTGGACAGTTTCGTTTCGCAGGTGACCGACCCCTGGACAGGGCATCTCGTCGGTCCCGAGGAGCGCATCGAGCACCTGCTGGCGGAGATCGAGCTCGCCGAGGTCTCCGGTCTGTACTCGTTCGGGATCGGTGAACATCACCGCGAGGAGTACTACGACTCGGCGCCGCCGGTGATCCTGGGCGCCGCCGCCGCGCGGACCTCCCGGATCCGGTTGGGCAGCGCTGTCACC
Source organism: Nakamurella sp. (assembly GCA_039916325.1). Lineage (GTDB taxonomy): Bacteria > Actinomycetota > Actinomycetes > Mycobacteriales > Nakamurellaceae > Nakamurella. The sequence goes on from JBDSLP010000255.1 coordinate 33,860, forward strand.
GTGCTCAGCGCGGCCGATCCCGTGCGGGTGTTCCAGCAGTTCGCCACCCTCGACCTGATCGCCAAGGGACGCATCGACCTGGTGGTCGGACGCGGCTCGTTCACCGAGGCATTCCCGTTGTTCGGACTCGAACTACGCGACTACGACACGCTTTTCGCCGAGAAGCTGGACCTGCTGCTGAAGATCCGGGACCACACCCACGTGACCTGGTCGGGGCGTCATCGCCCCGCTCTCACCGGCCAGGGCGTGTACCCGAGGCCGGTTCAGAATCCGCTGCCGATCTGGGTCGGGGTCGGTGGCACGCCGGAATCGTTCGTCCGCGCCGGCCTGCTCGGGTTGCCGCTGATGGTAGCCATCATCGGCGGCGAGCCGCGTCAGTTCGCCCCGCTGATCGATCTGTACCGCCGGGCCGGCGCCGAGGCCGGCCACGCCCCGGAGAAGCTGCAGGTCGGTCTGCACGTGTTCGGCTTCGTCGGGGAGAGCGTGACGTCCGCGGCCGACACCATCTACCCGGGCTGGCACCAGATGTTCACCCAGGTCTCGAAGGAGCGCGGATTCCGGGCGCCGACCCGGGTCCAGTTCGATGCCACGAGCGGCCCGGACGGCGCCTTCTTCATGGGCGATCCCGACACCGTCGTCGCCAAGTTGCGGCGGGTCGCCGACCAGGTGGGTGGCGTCGATCGGGTCTCGATCCAGATGACCAACCCGCGGCTGGCCCACGCCGATCTCCTCCGGGGAATCGAGCTGCTCGGGACCGAGGTGGCGCCCAGAGTCGCCGACCTCTGAGGTATTACGTCCGGGTTACCGTGATCGGCATATCCGCAGCCGCTCTGGTCAGTGGCGGTTCCGGTGGCCTGGGGGCCGGTCCTACCGCCATCTCGCGGCGGCGGGACATCCGGTCTGTGTCAACCACTGATTCGACGGCACGCGTGCCCGGTGGGTCGTGGGGGACATCCTCAGCGACGGTGGGCGGCAACTCGCCCCGATCACCCACGGCAGACCCCGGCCGGCTGGCATCCTTCGAAGGTGCGTATCGACACCGCCAGAGCGGCCGCCGGTCGGTATCCGGGCCGGCGGCGGCCCGGGTCCGGCCGTCGCGGCATCCTCCTGGTTGTCGGCCTGGTGGTCGTCATCGGCGGGGTGGGGGCGGCTGTCGAAGCCGGCCCGGCCCCCTCGGGCGGCCATCCTGATCAGCTGACGGAAGTGCAGATCATCGACCTCATCGGGGGCGCGCCGGACGGTTCGGCGCTCGCGGCCGTCGGGGACCTCGCCATCAAGGGGCGGGCGCCGAAGACCGGTTACAACCGGGCCCGGTTCGGTCAGCGTTGGAAGGATGTCGACCGCAACGGCTGCGACACCCGCAACGACATCCTGCGACGCGACCTCACGGCCATCGTGGTGAAGGCCGGCACCCAGGGCTGCAAGGTCCTCGGCGGGTCGCTCGCCGACCCGTACACCGGAACGTTGATGACTTTCGTGCAGGGGACCGACACCAGCGACCAAGTCCAGATCGACCACGTGGTCGCGCTGTCCGACGCCTGGCAGAAGGGCGCCCAGGGGTGGGACGCCTCGACGAGGTCAGCCTTCGCCAACGACCCGTTGAACCTCCTGGCTGTGGACGGGGCGACGAACACGGCCAAGGGAGACGGTGACGCCGCGACCTGGCTGCCCCCGAACCGAACCTACCGGTGCGCCTACGTCGCCCGGCAGGTCGCGGTCAAGGTCGAGTACCAGGCCTGGGTCACCCCGGCCGAACGTGCGGCGATCGTCGTCGTCCTGGCCGATTGTCCTACCGAACCGCTGCTTGTCGCCGGCGCCGGCGTGGCGCCGGTGGTCACGACAACTGCCGCGGCGGAGACGGTTCCGTCGTCGGTGGACATCACCGGCGGGGCCGCCGACGGCTGCGACGTCAAGGGAAACATCAGTACGAACAGCGGCGAGAAGATCTACCACGTGCCGGGAGGCGAGAACTACGAGGCGACGGTCATCACGGAATCCAGGGGCGAGCGCTGGTTCTGCTCCGCCGCCGAGGCCGAGGCCGCGGGGTGGCGGGCGGCGCAGCGGTGACGCGCGTAGCAGCGGTGCTGCGCGTCGCAGCGGTGCTGCGCGTCGCAGCGGTACGTGACATCGAGGGTGGGTGCGGTACCGCGCCGGGGTCGCCGGCGGGTCTGCCCCGCCCGCGTCAGGACCTGGTCAGCATGACCAGCCGCTGCGTCGCCCGGGTCATCGCGACGTACCGGTCCACCGCCGCTTCGAGACCGTCGCCGACTTCCTCCGGGTCGACCAGGACGACCAGGTCGAACTCCAGTCCCTTCGACATCTCGGGAGTCAACGAACGCACGCGGGGCGTCCCGGCGAACGTCGGATCGCCGATCACACAGGCGATCCCGTCGGTATGGTCGGCGAGCCAGCCGTCGAGGACCGGACCCAGGTCAGACCTCGCACCGTGCAGCACCGGCACGCCGGTGCTGCGGACGGAGGTCGGCACGTTGGCGTCCGGCACCACCGCGCGGATGACCGGCTCGGCCTCGATCATGATCTCCGTCGGGGTCCGGTAGTTGATGGTCAACGACGCCAGGTCGATGCGGTCCAGCCCGATGCGCTCGAGCCGCTCCCGCCACGATTCGGTGAACCCGTGGCGCGCCTGGGCCCGGTCCCCGACGACGGTGAAGCTCCGGGACGGGCAGCGAGTGAGCAACATCTGCCATTCCGCGTCGGTGAGTTCCTGCGCCTCGTCCACCACGATGTGGGCGAACGGCCCGGCGAGCAGGTCAGGGTCGGTGGTGGGCAGCGTTCCGTCGTCGACGAGAGCGACCTTCATGTCCTCGCCGCGGAGCATCGTCATCACTCCTTCGCCGTCGTCGTAGACGTTGGACCGGATCAGGTCGTCGATGACCTTGCTCATCTGGGCGCGTTCGGCGGCAACCGCGGCATCCCGACGGCTCCGGCGCCCCGCGGCGGCCGGGTCGCCGAGCCGCTGCCGGGCGGCGTCCAGCAGGGGCAGGTCGGGGACCGTCCAGGCCTGAGCATCGGGGCGCTGCAGTGTCCGCACCTCGTCGGGAGTCAGCCATGGTGCACATCGGCGCAGGTATGCAGGCACCGACCAGAGGTCTCCGACGAGATCGGTCGCCTGGACCAACGGCCACGCCGTGGTCATCGCCGTCCGCAGATCCCAGTTCTGCACCAGGGACTGTCGCAGCTGGTCGACGGGGGTGTCGCCGGCGGGGGAGTCCGTCAGGATCCGGAGCAGCTCCGCCCAGACCAGCTCCCGGGCGTCGTTGTGTGCGATGCCGGGTTCGGCGGCCTCGAAGGCCTGCGCCCAGTCCGTGGGGCTCACCGAGATCTCGCCCCACGGGGTGGTGACCGCCAATCCCGCAGCGGGCGGTTCCTCGTAGAACCGGACCGCCTGCTCGATCGCGGCGACCAGTCCCGCCGCCGACTTCAGGCGGGCCACGTCGGGATCGGCCTCCGGCGGGGCACCGGCTCCCTCGACGACGAGGTCGCGCAGGGTGCAGGTCCGGACGCCCTCCTCCCCGAGGCTGGGGAGCACGTCCGCGACGTAGGACAGGTACGGCTGATGCGGGCCCACGATCAGCACTCCGTCGCGGCGGTGTCGGAGTCGGGGATCGGCATAGAGCAGGTAGGCGGCACGGTGCAGCGCGACCACCGTCTTCCCGGTGCCCGGGCCGCCGTCGACCACCAACGCGCCGTGCGATCCGGCCCGGACGATGACGTCCTGTTCGGCCTGGATGGTGCCGAGCACGTCGCGCATCCGCGTGGTCCGGCTGGCGCCGAGGCTGGCGATGAAGGCGGACTGGTCGTCGAGGGCGGCATGACCGGTCAGTCCGTCGCTGGTGAAGACCTCGTCCCAGTAGTCGCTGATCCGGCCGCGGGTCCAGCGGTACCGGCGACGGCTGATCAGTCCCATCGGGTGGGCGTGGGTCGCGCCGAAGAACGGCTCGGCCGCGGGGGAGCGCCAGTCGATCACCAGCCGCTCGCCGGCGCTGTCGGTGAGACCGAACCGTCCGATGTACACCGGCTCCGGGTCGTCGACACCGACCATGTGCCCCAGGACGAGGTCCAGCCCGAACCGCAGGAGCGCGCGCCGACGCACGGTCAGCCGGTGGATGGTCATGTCCCGCTCGACCGCCTCCGTGCTCGAGTCGCCCAGCGACCGGCGGTGGGTGTCGATGCGTTCGGTCAGGTCGGCAACCGACTGGTCCAGGCAGGCGGCGATCGCGGTGAAGTGACGCTCGTCAGCGGCGATCAGCGTCGGGTCGGCCTTGGCGGAGAGTCGGCCCGGGAGCTCGAATGCGCTCGGATTCGGGTGGTTCACGTCATCAGCTCCGGGGGTGGGCGTCGGGCTCGCGGATGCGGTCGGAGCCTGGTCGCGATCGGTTCAGGTCCGGGCATCGGTCCGCCAGTGTGCGGCACGAACCGGGCCTTGCCGCAACACCCCCGGTGCGATATACGGTGGAAGGGGCGGACAGGGTTTCATCGGGCTGAGCGCCCACGCGACCCATGCTGTGCCGGACCGGCAACAGAACTTGCGTGCACACATCTCGGAAGGTGATCGTGGGTGCATGAGCCACGACTCCGCGCCCGCCACGCCCGCTGCTTCCGCCACGCCCGCTTCGACCCTCGCGCCTGTGTTCGCTCCCGACGGTTTTGTCGGGGACCCTGCGGTGCAGGCGCAGTGGGACACCCGCTACGCGGACCGGGACAAGCTCTGGAGCGGCAACCCGAACGGGGCACTGCTGACCGAGGTCTCCGGACTCACCCCCGGGCGGGCTCTCGATGTCGGCTGCGGTGAGGGCGCTGACGCCCTCTGGCTTGTCGGAAAGGGTTGGGAGGTCACCGCTCTCGAGGTTTCTGGGGTTGCGCTGACGCGCGCGGCGGCACATGCGCGCGACGCCGGCGTCGCCGTTCGTTGGGTGCATGCCGGTCTGGCGGAGGCCCAACTCCCGCCCGGGTCGTTCGATCTCGTCTCGGCCATGTACCCCGCATTGCGGCGAACTCATGACGGGGCGGCCGAGCGTGCCATGCTCGCGGCGGTCGCCCCCGGCGGAGTCCTGCTTCTGGTGCACCACGCGGGCATGGAGACCCACGAAGCGCACGACGACGGCTTCGACCCGACCGACTACGTGTGGCCGTCGATGGTCGCCGCGTTGCTCGACGAGGACTGGGACGTGGAGGTCGACGAGCTACGCGAGCGTGTTGTCCCCGAGGGCGGCGCGGGCACCCACCACGCCGATGACATCGTGCTCAGGGCACGCCGGATCCGGTGAGGTGACTCGACTCACCGGACCGGCTGGTCCGTTAGATCAGGCGCCGATCACCGGAGGTACTGACGCCACGGCCCGCGGATGGCGAAGACGTGACCCGGTTCCTGGACGTTACCGAACAGCACGGACCCATCGGGAGCGAAGTTCGGCCCGGTCATCTCGCTGTACACGTTGCCGCCCAGGGCGCTCTGTTCGAGCACGATCAGGTTGCGGGCGATCGCTTGGGCACCGGTTTCCCGGGTCCAGCTCAGGAGATGGTTCGCGGTGTTGCCGTCCTCGCTGAGTACCAGGGTGCCGTAGGGGGAGACGTGGCAGCCGTCCGGGCCGTCGAAGGCCAGGTCCAGGCTGAGGCCCAGCGCATCTTCCCACCCTGGCGCCTCCTGGTGCGCGACGTCGTTGTAGGGGAAGTAGGCGACCAGGGTGAGCGTCTGATCGCGGTAGTCGTAGTGCCAGAGCTGCCCGTCGTGCTTGGTGGCATTGGCCGGAAGATCGGCGGCGGCGAAGGCGAAGCTGGCCACGAAGTACATCCCTTTGTCGTCACCCCAGGCGCCCTCGAGCTTCTTGGAGTGGGTGACGACACCGGCATCGAACTGCTTCCGCAGCGACATGGTGCTCGCGTGCCGGTCGGGCACCGTGACCCACCTGGTGGCGAACGGGCGGCCGATCTGGGCGGCCGTGACGTACGCCAGGTCTGGCAGCACGCTGCCGTCGCCGGTCAGGACCGCCAGCGCCTCCAGTGCGCCGTCGTCGGCCTTCAACGACTGAGCGATGTAGGGCTTGAGTCGATAGCCGTCCGGCGCGGTCCACCGGTAGAGCAGGCCGGTGGGTTTGCTCGCATCCTCGGTCAGGTACACCCGCCGGCGGGACGGCTCGACGACAACGGCTTCGTGCGGTGCCCGGCCCCACGCCATGATCGGCAGCGGTGACTGCTTGCCAGGTACCTCGGGGAAGACCTCGAAGACATAGCCGTGGTCCTTCTCCAGGGTGGCGGCGCCGACCACCGTGCCGGCCGTTGCTTCGTTCTCCTCGCAGGTCAGCCAGGTTCCCCAGGGGGTGGGGCCACCGGCGCAGTTGCTGTACGTACCGGACAACCCGACCCACTCCGAAAGACGCTTCCCGTCCTTCGCGGTCTCGATCACGGTGCAGCCGCCACCGAGTACCCCCTGGTCGTAGACGGTTCCCGGGACCAGCGGGACGGGGAACTCGGCACCCGGGCCGGCCTCGTGGTTCTGGATGAGCCGCAGGTTCTTACCTCTGGACACCGAGGTCGTGCCGTCAGGACGTTCCGGCGTCTTCCCGATGACGGTGCCGCTGCCGTCGTGGATGTCGGTCTCACCGCTCACCGCCACCACTTCGTAGGAGAAGCCGGCGGGCAGGGCCAGCAGGTCACCCGGCGAGGACTGCAGCGGAGGAAACAGTGGGTTCCTGCGACCCCGGGACGAATGTGAGTCACGGTCGTCGGAGTTCCGGTCATCGGACTCGGAGGCTTCGGCGCCGGTGGCGAACAGACTCGATGAGGCCGCGAGCATCGAAGCTCCGGTCAGTGCGGTGGTGCCGAGCATTTGTCGACGATTGAGGGGCATTTCTTCTCCTTGGGCCAGGGTTGGCATGGGCCGTACATCGTCACTGCGGTCGAGCGGGTACGACGTCGGTTGCGGGACGTCCGGTTGACACTGGTCAGGAGCTGAACGGGACCCGTTGGAACGTCAGCACTTCGGGGCCTTTGCGGGTGACGGTGACCTTGAGCCATTCGTCCACGGCGGTGGATCCCTCGATGGTGACCCGGTTCAGGTTGTCGACCGGGGTGTCGAGTCCGTAGAACGCCGGCCAGGTCGAGCCGGCGGCCAGTGGCTGATCCTGCTGGAAGGCGTGACTGTCCCCGTTGATCAGGTACACGGTGCCGGAGAATGCGGCGGCTTCCTGGGCAATGGTCTGCACGATCGGTTGAAAGGCGTAGTAGTCGGCGAATTCCGGGGCGGCGACCGTCGGGTCGAACATGTCGGCCTGGGTCAGCAGCACTACCGCCCGATCGCGCTGCGCCGCCGCGAGCCGGAAGGTGTCCCGGATCAGGCCGATGTCCGCCGCGGTCCGGCCCAGCACCTCGACCGTCTGTTCCGCCGTCGCCGCGGTGTTCCCCGTCCACGGTGCGAGGCTGTTGTTGCTACCGACGATGTGCACAGCGGCGAAGGCCACCTTCGCCCTCTCGAACTGGACGTTCTCGGGGTAG
>JBDSLP010000256.1:0-13798 GCA_039916325.1 Nakamurella sp.
CCAGGCCGCCGAGGTTTTCTGGCGCACCGCACTCGGCCCGGCCCCGGTGGACAGCGTCACCATCGAGTCCGTCGACACCGACGCCGCGGTCCACACCGTGACCGCCCGGGTTCAGGGGCGCAGCGAGACGCTGGCGCTGCGCCGAACGGCCGGTCCGACCATCGTGGCAACGACCTGCGGAGGAAAGCCGATCCCGACCGGCCGCTGGGCGGCGGCCTGAGCCCGACCCACCCGCAACCGAGCCACGTCGATCCGGTCTCCGGGGTCAGCGCGCCGGCGCCGGCCGGCGGAGGACCGTGGCCCCGAGGGACACCAGATCCTCCACGAACCGCGGGTAGCCACGGTCGATGTGCCAGGCGTCGTTGACCACCGTGTCCCCGTCGGCCACCAGCCCGGCGAGGACCAGTCCCGCGCCGGCCCGGATGTCGGTCGCCCACACCGGGGCACTGGACAGCCTCTCCCGCCCGTTCAGCGAGGCGTGGTGACCGTCGGTCCGCGCGTCGGCACCCATCCGGACGAGCTCGTCGAGGAACCGGAACCGGGCTTCGAAGACGTTCTCGGTGACGAACGAGTGCCCGTCCGCGACGGCGGCCAGCGCCAACGCCATCGGCTGCAGGTCGGTCGGGAAGCCCGGGAACGGCAGCGTGATGTAGTCCACGGCCTTCGGCCGACGGTCCATGGAGACGGAGAACCAGTCGTATCCGGCCTGGATCCGCGCCCCGGCCCGGACCAGCCGCTCGAGCGGAGCCGACAGGTGGGCCGGATCGACCCCGCGCACCGTGACCTCGCCGCGGGTGATGGCTGCCGCGTAGGCCCAGGTGCCACCGACAACCCGGTCACCCACCGTGCGGTGGGTGGTGGAGGTCATCGTGCGTACACCCTCGACGGTCACCGTGCTGGTCCCTGCTCCGGTGATGCGGGCCCCCATCGACGTCAACATCACGGCGAGGTCGACGATCTCCGGTTCCCGGGCCGCGTTCTCGATCACGGTCACCCCCACCGCCAGGCAGGCGGCCATCAGCAGGTTCTCGGTGGCCCCGACGCTGGGGAACTCGAGGTCGATCTCCGCGCCGCGGAGCTCGGTGGCCGAGCCGACCACATGACCGTGCTCGATCGTCATGGTCGCGCCGAGCCGGCGCAGTCCGTTCTGATGCATGTCCAACGGTCGGGACCCGATCGCGTCGCCGCCGGGCAGCGCCACCCGGGCCTGCCGTAGCCGTCCCATCAGCGGGCCCAGTACGGCCACCGACGCCCGCAACCGGCTGACCGCCGGGAAATCGGCGACGTGTGACAGCTCCGCGGGGGTGTCGATGGTGACGACGTCCGCCTCGATGATGACGGTGCAACCCAGGCCGCGCAGGACGTCCGCCATCAACGGCAGGTCCTCGATGTCCGGGCAGTTGGTCAACGTGGTGGTTCCCTCGGCCAAGAGGGACGCAGCCATCAGCTTCAGCACGCTGTTCTTGGCCCCGGCCACGTGCACGACCCCGCTGAGCCGGGCGCCCCCACTGACGACGAATTGATCCACGCAGCAGACTGTATCGGGGCCGGGCCCCAGCGATGGGTGCGCTTACCCTCGACTCATGGCCATCCACCTGACGAAGATCTACACCCGCACGGGCGACGACGGCACGACGGGCCTGGCGGACTTCTCCCGCGTCGCCAAGACCGATCCGCGGCTGGTCGCCTACGCCGACTGCGACGAGACCAATGCGGTCCTGGGCCTGGTGCTGACGCTGGGCGATCCGGCGCCGGAGATCGCCGCGGTCCTGCGCCGGGTCCAGAACGAGCTGTTCGACCTGGGGGCCGACCTGGCCACTCCCGAGCAGGCCGACCCGGCGTACCCGCCACTGCGCATCACCGAGGCCTACGTCGAACGGCTCGAGGCCGAGTGCGACCGCTTCAACGACGCTCTCCCCGCGTTGACCTCGTTCATCCTGCCGGGCGGCACCGCCGCGGCGGCCCTACTGCACCAGGCCCGCACGGTCGCTCGACGGGCCGAGCGCTCGACCTGGGCTCTCCTGGAGGCTGACCCGGAGCGGACCGCTCGGGTGACCGGGAAGTATCTGAACCGGCTCTCGGACCTGCTGTTCATCCTGGGGCGGGTGGCCAACCCAGAGGGAGATGTGATGTGGGTACCCGGCGGCGAACGCTGACCGTCAGGGGCGCACGGCCGGTGATCAGCCGGTGCGGCGCAGCCGACCGGTGCTGTGGTTGCTCGGCGGGATGGATTCGAGCCAGGCCGACAGGCCGGTCGCGGCGTCGACGCTCATCGCCAGTTCGAACTCCCGTTGACCGGTCCGACATCGACTGATCACCGCGCCGGCGGGGAGCAGGTCGACCTCGTCGGGATCCGGCGACCGCCGGGCTCCGAGACTCAACTCACCGCGGTGAAGACGGCGATTGGGGATCGGCAGGATGGAGAAGGAGCGGTACAGGTACAGGTCGGCGCCGTCGAACTTCCCGACACCGAGATACCAGCCGGCGCCACCGGGCTTCAGACGATCGCGCCAACACATGTCGACCGCACCGGAGCGGGACAACAATTGACGGCGCAGAGCCACGAAGGCGATCACGAGCACAGCGAGGATCAGTACGACGAGAGCACCGATCTGCAGGCTGTCCATGACGAGGCGGTCAGACGCTGCGTCCGGCGGCGAGCAGCTGGGCGCGTGCTCGAAGCAGGTCGGTCGTGTCTTCGCCGTTCGACCGGCGTTGAGCTTCGTCGTACGCCGACTGGGCCGCAGCCACATCGACCTCGTCGCCGAGCTGGGCGTCCTCGGCCAGGATCGACACCCGGTCCTTGGTCACCGAGAGGAAGCCGCCGTGCAGGGCCACCGCGATCTCTTCTCCCCCGGGGGCGATGATCCGGGCAGAGAATCCCTCCTTGAGCTGCGCCAGCAGCGGGGCGTGGCCGGGCAGGATGCCGACATCTCCTTCGACGGTGCGCACGATGACACTGCTGGCCGTCCCGGACCAGACCTGGCGCTCGACCGCCACCAGCTCTACGTTCATCTCGGCCATGCGAGCTCCGCTCACCTTCTCGGTTGTACCACTTGGGGCAGATGTTACTCGCGGCCGGGGAAACCCCGGCCGCGAGTTGAATCACAGGTCCCGCGACGGCACCGCCGCGGTGACGAGCACCCGGATCAGGCCTGGAGGACCTTGGCCTTGGCCTGGACGTCGTCGAGCCCACCGACGTTGAGGAACGCCTGCTCCGGGATGTGGTCCCAGTCGCCCTTGGCGATTCCGTCGAACGCCGCGATGGTCTCCTCGATGTCGACGTAGGAGCCGTCCTGACCGGTGAACTGCTTCGCCACGAAGAAATTCTGGCCCAGGAAACGCTCCATGCGACGCGCCCGACCGACGGTGAGCTTGTCCTCCTCGGACAGTTCGTCCATACCGAGGATCGCGATGATGTCCTGGAGTTCCTTGTACTTCTGCAAGATCTGGATGACCTGGCGGGCCACCCGGTAGTGCTCCTGACCGACGTACTGCGGATCCATGATGCGCGAGGTCGACGACAGCGGGTCCACCGCAGGGTAGATGCCCTTCTCCGTGATGGAGCGGGCCAGCTCGGTGGTGGCATCGAGGTGGGCGAAGGTGGTCGCCGGCGCCGGGTCGGTGTAGTCGTCCGCGGGGACGTAGATCGCCTGCAGGGAGGTGATCGACTTGCCGTGGGTGGACGTGATCCGCTCCTGGAGCTCACCCATCTCGTCAGCCAGGGTCGGCTGGTAGCCCACCGCGGACGGCATCCGCCCGAGCAGCGTGGAGACCTCGGAACCGGCCTGGGTGAACCGGAAGATGTTGTCGATGAAGAGCAGTACGTCCTGGTTCTGCACATCGCGGAAGTACTCCGCCATGGTCAAAGCCGACAACGCCACCCGCATCCGCGTTCCCGGCGGCTCATCCATCTGACCGAAGACCAGGGCGGTGTCGTTGATGACGCCTGACTCCGTCATCTCGGTGAAGAGGTCGTTGCCTTCGCGGGTGCGCTCGCCGACCCCGGCGAACACCGAGGTGCCACCGAAGTTCTTGGCGACCCGGGTGATCATCTCCTGGATGAGCACCGTCTTGCCGACCCCGGCACCACCGAAGAGGCCGATCTTGCCGCCCTCGACGTACGGGGTCAGCAGATCGATGACCTTGATCCCGGTGACCAGCTGCTTGGTCTTGCCCTCGAGCTGATCGAAGCTCGGCGGCTTGCGGTAGATCGGCCAGCGCTCAGCTCCGTCGGTGACGCCCGGCTCGTCCAGGCAGACACCGAGCGCGTTGAACACATGGCCCTTGACGATGTCGCCGACCGGGACCGAGATCGGCGAACCGGAATCGGTGACATCGGTGCCCCGGGTCAACCCGTCGGTGGGCTGCATCGAGATGGCGCGGACGATCCCGTCGCCCAGGTGCAGCGCGACCTCGAGGGTGAGTTTGCGCGGCTCGCCCAGGCCCGTGACCTCGGCGTTGAGCGCGTTGAAGAGTTCGGGGATCGTGCCCCGCGGGAATTCGATGTCGACCACGGGGCCGATGACCCGGACCACCCGGCCGGTGGCGGTAGCGGTAGCGGATGTCATGACGTCCTCACTCTTCTTTTCCTGATGCGGCGAGCGCGTCGACGCCGCCGACGATCTCCGTCAGCTCTTGGGTGATCTGCGCCTGCCGGGCCTGGTTGGCTTCCCGGTTCAGCCGCTTGATGATCTCGTTCGCATTGTCGGTGGCCGACTTGCAGGCCTGCCGACGGGCGGCTGATTCACTCGCCGCCGAATCCAGCAGCGCGGCGTAGATCCGGCTGTTGACGTACTTCGGCAGCATCTCGTCCAGCAGCTCGGTGGCCGCCGGCTCGAACTCGTAGGACGGCAGCGGACCCGAGCTGCCGCCGGACTCCGCAATGTCCTCGACGTACTCGACCTCCAGCGGAGCCATCCGGGAGGCGTGCGGCACCTGCGAGATCATCGAGTGGAACTGGGTCGACACCACATGCACCTCGTCCACGCCGGCCTCACCGGAGTCGACGGTACCGTCGGATCCCGCGATGAACGCCTCGAGGACGGCCTTCGCGGCCCGCTCCGCGTCGGCGAAGGTCGGCCGCTCCGAGAAGCCCTGCCAGTGTGCTGCGACCGGACGCTCGCGGAAGGTGTAGTAGCCGAACCCCTTTCGACCGATGATGTAGTACACCGGCGTCTTGCCCTGGCTACGCAGCAACGACGCCAGCTCCTCCGCGGTCTTGATCGCGTTGGAGTTGTAGCCACCGCAGAGCCCGCGGTCGGAGGTGATCAGCAGGATGCCGGCTCGCTGGGGCTCCGGGCGCTCGTTGAGCAGCGGATGGTCCAGGGTCGACGCCGACGCCAGCGCCGACAGCACCGAGGTCATCAGGTTGGCGTACGGCTTGGAAGCCCGTACCGCCGCCTGCGCCTTGCCGATCCGGGAGGTCGCGATGAGCTCCTGGGCCTTGGTGATCTTCTGGGTCTTGCGAACCGACCGCTCGCGGTCCTTCAGTTCCCGGACCTGTGCTGCCACGTCAGCGGGCCTTGGCTGCCGGCTTGCGAACCTGGACCTTCTCCTGGCCGACCGCCTTCGCGTCCATCGGCGCCACCTCGGCCTCACGCCCGAGGATGGAGCCGTCGGAGGTGGTGAAGCTCTGGTTGAACTTGTCCAACTCGGCGAGCAATGCGTCCTCGGTTTCCTTGGACAGGTCATTACTGGCCGCGATGGCCTGCAACGGACCGTCGGACTGGTGACGCAGGGTCTCCAGCAGTTCGGTCTCGTAGCGGCCCACGTCGACGACCGGCACGCGATCCAGGTGACCCTTCGTGCCCGCCCAGATCGAGATGACCTGCTCGGACACCGGGTACGGGGAGAACTGCGGCTGCTTGAGCAACTCGACCAGCCGGGCGCCTCGCTCGAGAGCGCGCTTGGAGACAGCGTCCAGATCGGAACCGAAGGCGGCGAACGCCTCCAACTCCCGGTAGGCCGAGAGGTCCAGACGCAGCGTGCCGGAGACCTTGCGCATGGCCTTGACCTGGGCGGCGCCACCGACGCGGGACACCGAGATACCGACGTTGATGGCCGGCCGCACGCCCGAGTTGAACAGCTCGGACTGCAGGTAGACCTGTCCGTCGGTGATCGAGATGACGTTGGTCGGGATGAACGCCGAGACGTCACCGGCCTTGGTCTCGATGATCGGCAGACCGGTCATCGAACCGTGCCCCAGCTCGTCCGACAGCTTCGCACAACGCTCGAGCAGACGGGAGTGCAGGTAGAAGACATCACCGGGGTAGGCCTCCCGGCCCGGCGGGCGGCGCAGCAGCAGCGAGATCGCGCGGTAGGCCTCGGCCTGCTTGGACAGGTCGTCGAAGATGATGAGGACGTGCTTGCCCTGGTACATCCAGTGCTGACCGATGGCCGAGCCGGTGTACGGGGCCAGCCACTTGAACCCGGCCGAGTCCGAGGCGGGCGACGCGACGATGGTCGTGTAGTCCATTGCGCCGGCGTCGACCAGCGACTGCTTCACGGCCGCGATCGTGGTGCCCTTCTGGCCGATCGCCACGTACACGCAGCGCACCTGCTTGTCGGGATCGCCGGACTCCCAGTTCGACTTCTGGTTGATGATCGCGTCGACGCAGACTGCAGTCTTGCCGGTCTTGCGGTCGCCGATGATCAGCTGACGCTGGCCGCGGCCGATCGGAGTCATCGCATCGATGGCCTTGATGCCGGTCTGCAGCGGCTCGTGGACACCCTTGCGCTCTACGACCGAGGCGGCCTGCACCTCGAGCGGACGACGCTCGTCGGAGACGATCTCGCCGAGGCCGTCGATCGGCTCCGCCAGCGGGTTGACCACGCGGCCGAGGAAGGCGTCCCCGACCGGTACCGACAGGACCCGTCCGGTGCGAGTGACCTGCTGGCCCTCTTCGAGCGTCATCGCGTCGCCGAGGATGACTGCGCCGATGTCGCGTACGTCCAGGTTCAGCGCTACCCCGAGTACCCCGCCGGGGAACTCGAGCAGCTCGTTGGCCATCGCCGAGGGCAGGCCTTCGACAGTGGCGATGCCGTCACCGGTGCTGGCGATGACACCGACCTCCTGCCGGGACACCTCGGGCGAGTAGCTGGCGACATAGCCATCGATCGCGGAGCGGATCTCGTCAGCGGAGATCGTCAACTCGGTCATCGCGTTCCCGTTCCTGTATCTACGTTCATCTCGGTCTTCAGCAACTCGGTCTTCAGTGATTCGATCTTCAGCAATTCGGTCTTCTTCAATTCGGTCATCGTGTCCAGCCGGCGCACTCGGGGTCCTGCCCTACTGCTCGCACCTCACCGGCGCCTCGCACGCTCAGCCGACGAGCCTGGACCGGATCTCGGCGATCCGACCGGCCACACTGCCGTCGATCACCTCGTCACCGATCTTGATCAGCAGACCGCCCTGGAGGGCGGGCTCGACCTCGACGTGCACGACGACGGGACGACGGTAGATGCGCACCAGCGCGGCGTTCAGTCGGGCCGACTGCTCGTCGGACAATGCCACCGGGCTGGTCACCACGGCGACCACCTTGTCCTTGCGCTGCGCCGCCTCGGCCACCAGCTGGTCGACGCCGTAGCTGAACGAGCGCCCACCCGGGTCGTGCGCGAGCTCCATCAGCATCTCGACGGTCAGCGGGTGCACCTTGTTGGCCAGCAGCCGGTCGACCAACTGAGTGCGCGCCTCGGGCGTTCCCTGCTTGTCGTCCAGTGCGTTGCTCAGCGACGGGGTGCCCTCGATGATCCGACCGAAACGGAAGATCTCGTCCTCGACGTTGTCCAGGTCGCCGGACCGCTCCGCTCGCAGGAACATCGCCGTCCGGCTGAGACGACCCAGGGCTTCGGTCAGATCACGTCCGGCGGACCAGCTCTCGGTGACCACCCGGTCCAGCACCCGACGGGTCTGCTCGCCGATCTTCCCGTCGAGCAGCCGGTGGGCGAGTCCGGTCTTGCTGTCCGCAGCGACACTCGCGTCAGCCAGTGCGCGCCGAATACCGAGTTCGCGGTTGAACAGGTTTGCGACCGCCTTGAGCTCCTCGCCCAAGGTCCGCAACCCGGAGTCGTCCAGGGTCGCGGCCGAGGCGAGCAGCGTCTCGGTGCTCGACGTCAGCGATTGCCGCGAGGCCAGGTGCTGCATCAGCGCTCCAAATCGGCGAGGAAGCGCTCGACCGTCCGCTGCTGCCGAGCCTCGTCGGCCAACGACTCACCGACGATCTTGCTGGCCAGCTCGACCGAGGTGCGGCCGAGGTCGGCCCGTAGTTCGGTCAGGATCTGTTGGCGCTGAGCTTCCAGCTGGGCGCGGCCCTGGGCGGCGACGCGCTCACTGTCGGCGTGCGCCTGCGCCAGCAGGTCCTCCCGGATCGCCTGCGCGGCGGTGCGGGCCTCCTCGCGGATCTTGGCCGCCTCGTCACGCGCCGTGGCCAGCTGCCGGTTGTACTGCTCCAGGGCGGCCGCCGCGTCGGCCTGGGCCTGCTCGGCCTTGGCAATCCCGCCCTCGATGGCCGCGGTCCGGTCGGCGTAGGCCTTCTCGAACATCGGCCACGCGAACTTGCGCAGCACGAAGATCAAGATCCCGAAAGAGACAGCGGCGATGACGACTTCGCCCCACGGCAGTCCGATGGGGTTGGTCGCGCCTTCCGCGGCGATCAGCGCATTCGACATCAGGTCGTACTCCTCGTCCTCACAGCGTCAGGAACCGTCGGTGTGGTGGACGCGCTCAGGTGATGATGAACGGCACGACGAAGCCCAGCAGGGCCAGCGCCTCGGACACGGCGAAGCCGAGGAAGGCGTAGGTCCGGGTCAGGCCGGCGGACTCCGGCTGGCGCGCGGTCGACTGGATGTAGGACGCCCAGACGATACCGACGCCGATACCGGGGCCGATCGCGGCGAGGCCGTAACCGACGGTGCCGATGTTGCCGGTGAGTTCGGCCAGGTAGTCGGTGGACTGGGCGGCGGCTTGCAGAACGGACATGGAGGGTGTTCTCCCTTTCGGTGGAGCTGCGGTACCTGACTGACGTTCAGGACGGGACGGGCTGGGGCGAGCATTGCGAACCTACGGGCGGGAACCGATCAGTGCGAGTCAGCGAGCGAGCTCTCAAGATAGATGGCTGCGAGCAGGGTGAAGACGTAGGCCTGCAGAGCACAGACCAGCAGTTCGAAGAAAACGAGGAGCACGCTCGCCAGCGCGGGCAGGACCGCGATCGCGTAGTTGATGCCGCCGGACTCCAGCTGGAACAGCAGACCGGTGGCGGCGACCGCTACCAGCATGTGTCCGGCGAAGAGGTTGGCGAAGAGCCGGACGCTCAGGGTGAACGGCCGAAGGATGATGTTGGAGAGGAACTCGATCGGGATCAGCAGGACGTGCATGTACCACGGGACGCCGGGGATGAAGGTCTGGAGCTTCAGGTACCCGTACAGTCCGTGCTTCTTGACGCCGACTGCGTTGTAGATCAGCCACACCAGCGCGGCCAGGAACACCGGGATCGCGAAGTGCGAGGTCACCGGTAGTTGGGCAACGGGCACGAGCTCCCACAGGTTCATCACCAGGATGAAGACGAACAGTGTGCTCAGGAAGCCGGCCCACTTCTTGCCGTGCTGGCCCAGGACCTCGATGGCGATTCCGTTACGGACGAAACCGTAGATCGACTCGCCCATGAACTGGAGCTTGGAGGGGACGACGGCTGCCTTGCGGGCCGAAGCCACGAAGAACCCGATGATCAGCAGCGAACCGAGGACCAACAGCACCATCGCCTTGACCGACGCGATGACGGATCCGTCGCCGATTTTGTCGAAGAAGAACGAATGCTCGACGGTCGGCGGACTGAAGACCGGTTCGCCCTCGGCCGCGAGCAACTGCATCGCGGACGACAGGGTCAGACTCACTCGTTCTCCTCTCGGGCGCCGACAGTCGCCGGCGTGTCGCGGGGTGATTGCTGGTGTGACGGGGTGGGTGCAGCGGCGAGCCCGAACCTGGCTACCACCGCGTAGATCCCGAGTGCCATGCCGACGATCAGACCGATGGGGGTCAGCAGACGCGTGTCCAGCCACCAGTCCAGAAGGCGGCCGATACCTCCCCAGACGACGAAACCGCCGACCAGGGTGGTCATCACGGACCACCCGATGTCGGCGCCTTCGGTGCGCTGGCGCGGTATGAACCGTGTCTTCATGGCGCTCTGGACACTAGCAGCCCCCACGCGCGTCCGCCGCACCGGCACGACCGGGATTTACCCGCACTTGACCGTCCTGACGGGCGGCGCAGGCGGTCCGGGGTGCGGTCGCACCCGCTCTGGCGTGCGCGAACGCGATCGGCGACGGACGTCCCTGCGATCAGTTCGGCACCACGTACATGATCTTGTTTGTCCAGACAAAGCGCAGGTGGGCGGCTAGCCAGACGACGAGGCCCAGGCATACCGCACCGGCCAGCCACCGGGTGTCGAGCAGGCCGTCCCGCGGGATGACGACGATGACGATTCCCAGGGCGAGCATCTTGATCACGTACGCCCCCAGGGCGGCCCACATGACGCGTTCCGGGTGCCGGGCGCCGACCTTGGCGATGACCACGGCCGACACGGTGAAGAACAGCCCGACGATGCTGGTTCCCAGCACGCTGCCGATCGCGGCCCCGGCCCCCCGGAGCAGGAGCGCGGCGACGGCGAGCAGGCCACCGGCGACGCCCAGGGCGATCCAGCACAGGCGCAGGTGACGCAGCGACCAGGGGCCACCCGACCGGGCCTGGGCCTCGGCGCGCGCGGCGAACTCGAACCGCAGCGGCGGCAGAGCGTCCGACGGGGGTGTGGGCACGACATCCTCTCCACGGCCGGACAGTCGGGATACCGAAGGATGAGGAGGTCCGCCACCCTCGACAGGCCGCAGTCGGGGTCGGGCGGTGGCGTCAGTCATCGGCCGGGGTCACGCTGCGGGTCTGCAGCCGCCTCAGTCTAGCGGCGCGCAACCAGGGTCCCGCCGAGACGACCGACGCGACCACGAACACACCGAGCCAGGGACCGATGACGACCTGCCAGTTGAGGAACCCCAGCGACACCGCTCCCCCGGCGAAGACCAACGCCCAGAAGTAGAAGATCAACACCGCCTGCCGGTGGGTGTGCCCGATCTGCAGCATGCGGTGGTGCAGGTGTTTCTTGTCGGCCGACATCGGGCTCCGGCCGGCCCGGGTGCGTCGCGCGACAGCGAGGAAGAAGTCCAGCAGCGGGATGAACACCACCGCGAGCGCCACGATCAGCGGGGCCAGCAAGGCGATGGACGAGCGTGCCCCGAGGATCGACGGATCGATCTTGCCGGCGGTGCTGGTGACGGCGGCGGCCATCGTCACGCCGATGAACATCGACCCGGAATCGCCCATGAAGATCCGGGCCGGGAAGAAGTTGTGCGGCAGGAACCCCAGACAGGCACCGGCGAGCGCGGCCGCGATGAACGGGGGCTGCGCGAGTCCCGGATTGCCGGACCGGTTCAGGGCGTACAGCGAGAACGTGAAGGCCGCCAGCGCGGAGATGAACGCCACCCCGGCCAGCAGTCCGTCCAGCCCGTCGATGAAGTTCATCGCGTTGGTCAACAGCACCGCGAGCAGCACCGTGAGGATGACGGCCTGGTCGCGACCGAGCACGTAGGTGACGCCGCTGTCCGGGCCGGGCAGCACCACCCATTGCACGCCGAACAGGACCAACAGCCCGGCGGCCAGCACCTGACCGGCCAGTTTGGTCACCGCGCTGAGATCGAAGCGGTCGTCGATCGCCCCGACGACACAGATCACCCCGCCGGCCACCAAAACCCCGAGGATCTCGGTGTTGGCCCGGAACGCCTCCGACAGCGCGGGCAGGTTGTAGCCCATCAGGACCGCTGCGGCCACGCCCAGGTACACCGCGACGCCGCCCATCCGTGGCGTGGGTACCTGGTGGACGTCCCGCTCGCGGATCGCCGAGACCGCGCCGATCCGGGTGGCCATCAGCCGGACGACCCCGGTGGTCAGGTAGGTGACAGCGACCGCGGTGAGGAACACGAGTGCGTACTCGCGCGCCGGGATCGTGTCGTTCACTGACTCAGGGTAACTGCGAGACCACCGCAAAGATTTCGTCGAATCGCGGGACGAAACCGGGGGGTCGCGCATCTCATTACCGACACCGCACCACGGCAGGCCGGGAGACCGACTCGCTCCCGGATCGACGACCGATCCGAAACCGGACATCACCGCTTCCACGCACCCGTACCTCCGGCGGTCAGCTCCGAACCACAGGTGTGATCCACGCCGGATCATCCACCTGATCAGAACGGGTTCCACGCCGGGACCCGCCCGTTCCGCCCCGCTGTCACCGCTTCTCGACAGGTCCACGCCGGACCGGCAGTCGCCGTGGAGCCACCCTCGCCCACGCCGGGCGGCCGCAGTTCGGGCACGGCACCACCCGCACCAGACCACGACACCAGAATGGCCGGATGCCTCCGCGCAGGAGGCACTCCGGCCATTGGTGTGTTCGGGGTCAGATCCAGACCCTCTTACGATTGGTCACCGTGAGTAGTCGAGGCTCCATCGGGACCGGGATCGTCGGCGCGGTGATGACGTCCGCGGTCGTCCGCGGACTCGGCTGCGGGTGCGCCGTCGACATCGGGAACAGGCGCAACGTCCGGCTCGGCCACAGGCTGATCGTCCGACTCCGCGGCGACCGCGGCGTCGGCACCGGCGGTCGGATCGGTGGCCCCGTCATCGCCGGCGGGAGCGGGGATCCCGGGTACGTCGTCCGGCGGGTCGTCCCGGGGCAGCAGCTCCTCGGGAACCTCGATCTCGGGGAGCACGGCACGCAGTTGCTCCACCGACACCGCGCCGATCCGGCGGACCAGCGGCACCTCACCGGTCAGGTCCACGACGGTCGACGCGACGCCGACCGGGCTCGGACCGGAGTCCAGGTAGACGCCGACGCTCTCGGACAACTGGCTCTGCGCCTGCTCGACAGTGGTGGCCGGCGGTCGGCCGCTGATGTTCGCGCTGGAGACCGCCATCGGCCCGACGTGACGCAGCAGCTCCAGGGCGATCGGGTGCAGCGGCATCCGGACCATCACGGTGTTCCGGGTGTCACCGAGGTTCCACGACAGCGACGGCGCGTGCTCCATGATCAGCGACAGCCCGCCGGGCCAGAACGCGTCCATCAGCAGCCGCGCCCGGGGGGGGACCGCGGTCACCAGTCCGGCCAGCGTCCCGGTGGAGCCGACCAGCACCGGGACCGGCATGTCGGGGCCACGTCCCTTGGCGGCCAACAGCTGTCGGACCGCGGCCGGACTGAAGGCGTCGGCACCGACGCCGTAGACGGTGTCGGTGGGCATGACGACCAGGCGGCCGCCGCGGACCGCGGTGGTGGCCGCGTCCAGGCCGTCCCGGCGCGACACCGGGTCCAGGCAGTCGAAGACGCTCACGTGGCGCACTCTTTCCGTTGCGTTTTGCCAGTGGTTCCAGGGTTCCAGTGGTCTTGGAGGCGACCGGGGCGGGGTGGTCACCGCGGCCGACAACAGACTAGGTCAGTGCGGCCGCAGACCGGTCAGTGTTGCAATGCGACCCGACGGGCGGAGACGAACCGGGGACGACCGGTCAGGTCGACGTGGTCCTCCACCCCGGCGAGCACCCGGCGCGCGGCGAGCAGCTCGGCGTCGACCTGCGGCGACCCGACACCGGCCTCGGTGAGCTTCTTGGTGGCGTCCATGATGGCCACCCGCAGCGATTCGCGGCTCATCAGTGCGATCCCGCCAGACGCTCGTTGCGATCGGCGGTCTCCAGCGCGTCGAGCACGCT
>JBDSLP010000257.1:0-4067 GCA_039916325.1 Nakamurella sp.
CGAGCTGATTTCGTCGAACGCATCCGCCTCCACGAGCTGGCAGCAGGGTCACGCAGGTCCGTGTCGTTCCCGCTCAGCGAGATCCTGCACAGCGAGGCGCGTCTCGTGGTCGGAACGGCCACCAGGATCGATCCCGACGCCCAGACGGTGACGATTCAGACGGCCACAGTTCAGCGCACCGAAAGCTACGACTGGCTGATCTACGCACCCGGTAGTGCAGCGTCTACGCCGGTACCGGATGCACGCGAGCACGCACACCTCATAGCCAACTTCGATGGTGCACAGTCCGACGCGCGACAGCTCGAGACCGCAGGTCCAGGCGCGCGTGTCGTCGTCGTCGGCGGCGGTTTCACTGGGGTGGGAACAGCCGCGGAAGTCGCGGAACACCGACCCGACACCCACGTGACGCTCCTTTCGAAAGGGCCGATCCTCCCGTACATGCGCCCAGCCGCTCGTCGGTCGGTCCTCCGCGTTGACCGACGTCTGGGAGTCGTGGTCGAGGAGGATGCAATCGTCGCGAGCATCACCGATCGCGCGGTGAACCTCGGCGACGGCCGCTCGGTCGAGTTCGACGTGTGCCTACTCGCTCTGTCGTTCACCGCCCCCGAGCTGGCACATCACAGCGGGCTGGCGGTTGATGGCGGCGGCCGACTACTGGTCGACGAGACGCTGCGTAGCGTGACTGCACCCCGCGTCATCGGTGCCGGTGATGCCGTCGTGACCCCAGCAACCGTGGGTTCCCACCTACGGATGAGTTGCGCAGTGGCCTTACCGCTCGGCGGCCATGCAGCAGAAACAGTCCTACACCTGCTCCGCGGACAGCAACCGAAGCCCATCTCGGTCGGATTCATCATGCAATGCCTCAGTCTGGGCCGCCGCCGCGGCTACATTCAGTTCGTGCACGCAGACGACACGCCACGACGCATCCACCTCAACGGTCAGCTGGGCGCGGCCGTGAAGGAGATCATCAGCCGCATGGTCGTCAACAGCCCCCGGAGAGAGCGCGAAAAGCTCGGCGCCTACCGAACCATCAAGGGACCCTGAGGCAACCCTGCCCACCGGCCGATCGTTGACCCGGATCCACCGGAAAACCGACAGTCCCGAACATCCGGCGGCGCGCCGGCGGCTCTCTGCTCAACGCACCTCGTCGGTGATGACGTTTCTTCTGCGGATCAGATCAGCTGCCGGCCGTGCGGGTGAGAAGGGTTCTGCGAAGCCGGTGGAGCTGGGGCATCAGGGCGTAGATCACGATCGGGACGGCGACAGTGGCGAGGACGAACGTGCGAAGTACCGGATCGAGGGTGCGGAGCCAGTCGCCGAGGGCTAGGTTGAGAACGGTCAGGGTCGGGAATACGGCAAGCCAGATCATCAGTGCCAATTGATGTTTCGTCGGTGGGCCGGGAACACCGGGTGATGAAACAGGTGTGGTGTTCGGGTCGGCGGGCGAGTGGGTCATGCTGACTCCTTTGCTGTGGTGGCAGTGGTGAGCGACGGCAGGAAGCCGTGCCTGAGTTGGTCAACGGCGTTGCGCACGTCGTCGTCGACCAGGTGGGCGTTGAGTGCGATGGCCGCTGCGGAGCCCGCGCCGGCGGCGGTGATGACCTGGGCCCGCGGGTCGACGACGGTCCCGGCGGCCCAGACACCGGGAACGCTGGTGAGGCCAGTGGCGTCGACGGTCACCCAGCCCTGTGCGTCGGTGTCGCAGCCCAGGTCCACGAGCAGAGTGTTGTTCGGGACGAACCGGGGCGGCACGAACAGCGCGTCGGCCGGGATGACGCAGCCGCCTGTCATCTGCACACCACGGAGGTGGTCGGTGTCGCCGATGACCAGGTGGTCGATGCGGCCTTCGATGACGGCGATGCCGCGGGCGAGCAGCGCAGACCGCTCGGCAACGGTGACGGTGTCGGGTCCGGCGAAGTAGCAGAGGTCATCGGTCCATTGCCGGACGATCTGGGCGAAGCGGACCGCGCCCGGGGTGCCGCCGATCACGCCGAGGCGCCGGTCGCGGACTTCGTGGCCGTGACAGTACGGACAGTGCAGGACATCCCGTCCCCACCGCTCACGAAGCCCGGGGATGTCGGGCAGCACGTCGGTCAGGCCGGTCGTGACCAGCACGCTCCGGGTCGAGATCCGTTCCCCGTCAGCGAGAAGAGCCCAGAGCGCGTGGCGGCCATCAGGCACGAGGGCGGTGACGATGCCGTGGACGATGTCGCCGCCGTAGCCGTCGACCTCGCGCCGACCGGCGGCCAGCAATTCCGTGGGTGGCATGCCGTCACGGGACAGGTAGCCGTGCATGTGCGCGGCCGGCGCGTTGCGTGGGGACCCGGCGTCGACGACGAGGACCCTGCGGCGGGCCCGGGACAACACCAGGGCTGCGGAGAGACCGGCGGCGCCGCCGCCGACGATGATGACGTCGTATTTGCTCATGGTCCAAGGCTGGCGGTCCTGAGCCCGCCGACCTACGAACGTTGCCATTTCCGGGAAACCAGAGTCAGATGAACTAGGTGGAGGACTCTTCAACTGCGGCGATCGCGGCCACCCTGGATCAGGTCGGGGTACGCCTGAATCGCCTCCGAAAGCAACGCGCGATGACCTTGGGCGATGTCGCAGCATTGACGGGGATCTCCAAGAGCACGCTGTCCCGGCTCGAAACCGGTCTACGCCGGCCAACTCTCGAGCTTCTCCTCGCGCTGTCGCAGACCTACCGAGTTCCGCTGGACGACCTCGTCGCCGCACCGGAGGCAGGCGATCCCCGGCTGCACCTGAAGCCCGGTCAGGTCAAGGGCCGCACCGTGATCCCGCTGACCCGGCAACCAGGCGGAATGCAGGCGTGGAAGATCATCGTGCCGACCAACAAGACCGTCCCGGAACCACGAGCGCACGACGGACACGAGTGGATCTACGTTCTCTCCGGCCACCTGAGGTTCGTCCTCGGCGACCAGGACTTGCTCCTCGGGCCGGGTGACGTCGCTTCCTTCGAGACCAGCCAGCCGCACTGGTTCGGCAGCACCGGCGATCAACCTGCAGAGATCATCAGCATCTTCGGGCGCCCCGGCGAGCGAATGACTTTCCGCACCACAGCTCAACACTTGGAGCAGGTCCCGACCGCACTTCCTGGCCCGCTGGGCTGAGAATGGTCCCCTACATCGTGACCGGGTGGTTGGTCCCCGGTGGTGCGCTTACCGATGTCGGCGAGTACGTGCGTGCTTGTCGTGATTTCTTTCCGATCCGATCCGATCCGATCCGATCCGATGAGCATGGGAGGGTCGGCCGGCTGTCGCGGCCGCACCGGTGACTGCGTCGGACTTTCACCGCCACCGTGCGGGTATCACCGAAGGTGCTGGTGTGCGCCGCGGCCGGAACCGGCTGCAGCCACAGCGTTTCCTCGGCGCGCATCACCACGGGGATCGGGTTCGTGGTCGAGTGGACCCGGCCGTCGACCTGGTCCATGAACACCGCGCACGCCGCTTCCAGCTCGCCGAACGACGCCTACTCGTCGGCGAGGTTCGCTGCGGCGGGGACGATGTCGGCCTTGGCCAGTTTGACCGCGTTCTCCACCCCACCCTTGGACGCGGGGTCACGGGGTTGGCAGGTGTGCACCGTCACCGAGTAGTGCCGGGCGAACGCCACCACGTGCTGGTTGCGGCCCGGGATCCTCGCGACATGCTCCACCGTGACGGACTTCTCGCTATCGGTCCACAGATACGTCGGTGCCCCGCGAACAACCGGAAAGTTGTGTCCATGGCGGCGAACACGGTGGGGATGGTGTTGTCCCGTAACGCGATCACGACCCGGAACCGCGACCGCCCTCCGCAACGTCCCGTCGGACCCGGTGAAAACCATCGCCAAAAGCTTCTCGTGGGCGGAGTCCACACGGATCTTGCTCTGCGTCAACGGGCAGTTTCGCGGCCGCCCACAG
Source organism: Nakamurella sp. (assembly GCA_039916325.1). Lineage (GTDB taxonomy): Bacteria > Actinomycetota > Actinomycetes > Mycobacteriales > Nakamurellaceae > Nakamurella. The sequence continues at coordinate 3,920 of JBDSLP010000257.1, forward strand.
GCACTTTCCATGACCGCCGACTAAGCCCGGATCCACCGTCGTAGCTGGGTGATCGGCGGGTCGTGAGGGCGAGATGCCCTACAGCGCAGGAGAATCGGACTTGTCTACGGTTCAATTCACACTGTCTGAGGGGGCATCTCGCAGGTGC